>NZ_JBEXEV010000027.1:0-104505 GCF_040606435.1 Micromonospora sp. NPDC005413 | reverse complement strand
GCGCCCGCGCCCGCGCCCCCGCCCCAGTGCCCCGTGCCCCGTGCCCCGTGCCCCGTGCCCCCGCGCCCCCGCGCCCCGCGCCCCGTTGATCTAGGGCAAATCGTCGTGGGCTGATCTTCAATCACGACGATCTGCCCTAGATCGACGAGAGGGGGAGGGCGGGGGGGAGGGAGGGGGAGGGCGGCGGGCGGCGCGGGCGGGGCGGGAGGGCGGCGAAGGGGAGGAGGGGGGAGGGGTGGGGTGGGGTGGGGGTGGGACCTGGGCTGTGGGGTGGGGTTTTCGGGGGCGTGGATAGGGTGGTGGAGAAGGGGGCGTGGGCTGGTGAGGGTTTTGGCGGCTATGTCGGGCGGGGTTGACTCGGCCGTGGCGGCGGCGCGGGCGGTGGCGGCTGGGCACGACGTGACTGGCGTGCACCTGGCGCTGGCCCGCAATCCACAGACCTATCGGACCGGGGCGCGCGGCTGCTGCACGCTGGAGGACTCCCGGGACGCCCGACGGGCCGCCGACGTGATCGGCATCCCCTTCTACGTCTGGGACATGGCCGACCGGTTCCACGAGGACGTGGTGGACGACTTCGTCGCCGAGTACGCCGCAGGTCGTACCCCGAATCCCTGCCTGCGCTGCAACGAGAAGATCAAGTTCGCGGCGGTGCTGGACCGGGCGGTGGCCCTGGGCTTCGACGCCGTGGTGACGGGCCATCACGCCCGGCTCGGCCCGGACGGGCTGCTGCGGCGCAGCGTCGACGTGGCCAAGGACCAGTCGTACGTGCTGGCCGTGCTGACCCGCGAGCAGCTGGACCGGTCGATCTTCCCGCTGGGCGACTCGACCAAGGCGCAGGTCCGCGCGGAGGCCGCCGAGCGTGGCCTGGCGGTGGCCGACAAGCCGGACTCACACGACATCTGCTTCATCGCCGACGGTGACACTCGCGGCTTCCTGGCCGGCCGGCTCGGCGAGGCGCCCGGCGACGTGGTGGACGCGAGCACCGGCGCGGTGGTCGGCAGTCACAGCGGGGCGTACGCGTACACGGTGGGGCAGCGTCGCGGGCTGCACCTGGACCGGCCCGCCCCGGACGGCCGGCCGCGCTACGTGCTGTCCATCACGCCGAAGACCAACACGGTGACCGTCGGCCCCGCCGAGGCGCTGGAGGTGTCCGAGGTTCGTGCCGCTCGTCCGGTCTGGACCGGCGGCCCAGTTCCGGACTTGCCGGTCGAGTGCGAGGTGCAGCTGCGCGCGCACGGTGCCGTGGTGCCGGCGACCGTCGCCCTCGACGGCGATCTGCTGCACGCCGAGCTGCGTCAGCCGGTGCGCGGTGTCGCCGCCGGTCAGGCTGTGGTGGCGTACCGGCCGGACCCGGCCGGCGACGTGGTCCTCGGCTCCGCGACCATCACCGGCTGACCGCGCGGTCGCCGCACTGCCGGCGCGTACCCCGGGATAGCCTTCGGCCGTGACAGATCAGGCGTGGCCCTGGCCGGCCGGCGCGGCAACCGGAATTGGTTCGCTGCCCGGCACCGACATCGCCGAGGCCCAGCGGGTGGTCCTCGGTGAGCTTCCCGAGCTGCCGCACCTGCCCGAGTTGCCGGCGCGCGGCCCTGGCGCCGACCTGATCGGTCGCAGCGCCGGGCTGCTGGTCGAGCTGCCCGTCGAGCTGTACGTCGGGCGGTGGCGGGTCGCCCCGCGCCCGGGCCGCGACCTGCGCCGGGCCCGCGACCTGATGGAACGCGACCTGGACCAGCTCGCCGAGCAGGCCGAGGAGTACGCCGGGCCGATCAAGGTGCAGGCCGCTGGCCCGCTCACGCTGGCAGCCTCCCTGGAGTTGCCGATCGGTGGCCGCCTGTTGCGCGATCCCGGCGCGGTCCGCGATCTGACCGGCTCCCTCGCCGAAGGGCTGCGCGCGCACGTCGCGGCGGTCGCCCGCCGGCTGCCCCAGGCGTCGGTGCTGCTCCAGTTGGACGAACCGTCACTGCCGACCGTGCTGGCCGGACGGGTGCCGACCGAGAGCGGGCTGGGCGCGTACCGGGCGGTCGATCCGGTGGACGCGGCGGCGCTGCTGCGCACGGTCGTCGAGGCGGTCGGCGTGCCGACGGTGGTGCACTGCTGCGCCCCGGACGTGCCGCTGGAGCTGATCCGCTCCACCGGCGCGGTCGCGGTCGCCCTCGACCTGGACCTCGTCACCGAGCTGGACCCGCTGGGCGAGGCGATCGACGCCGGCCTCGGGTTGCTGGCCGGGGCCGCGCCGACCCGGCCTCCGTCGGCCGGTGGCGCGCCGACCTCCGCGCAGATCGCCGACCGGGTACGCCAGCTCTGGGACCGTCTCGGCTTTCCCCGCCGGCAGCTCGCCGAGCAGGTGGTGGTCACCCCGGCCTGCGGTCTTGCCGGCGCCACCCCGCAGTACGCGCGGGCGGTGCTCGCCGCCTGCCGGGACGCCGGTCGGCGGTTCGCCGAGGACTGAGGGTTTCCTGTCGTACCCGGTGGGCAGGATGACGGTCATGATTGGACAGCTACGTTCAGTGGTGATCGACTGCCCCGATCCACGTGCGCTGGCGGCGTTCTACTCCGAGCTGCTCGGCGTGCCTCTCGTCGAGGGTGACCCCGACGACGACGAGTGGGTGGTGCTGGGCGGCCCGCCCGGGCACCAGCCGCGCGTCGCCTTCCAGCGGGCGCTCAACCTGCGGCCCCCGGCCTGGCCGGATCCGGAGCGCCCGCAGCAGTTCCACCTCGACGTGACGGTGGACGACATCGAGACCGCCGAGAGTGCGGCGCTCAAGCTCGGCGCGCGACGGCTGCCCGGTGAGGGCGAGGGTTTCCGGGTCTACGCGGACCCGGCTGGCCACCCGTTCTGCCTCTGCTGGGACTGAGCCTGGTGTGGGTTGCGGCGGCCGGGCATCATGGCCGCCGTGATCCACACCCTTGCGCTGCGCGCCTCCGGCTCGCTCTTCGGCCTCGCCTACGGTGATGCGCTGGGCAAGCCGACCGAGTTCCTGACCGTCGCCGAGATCGAGCACCGGTACGGCCCGACCGGCCCGCGTGAGCTGTCCGGCGAGCCGGCACTGGTCACCGACGACACCCAGATGGGGCTGGCGGTGGGCTGGGCTCTGCACGAGGCGCCGTCGCTCACCCCGGAAGCGGTGGAGCCGCTGCTGCGGCGGCGCTTCCTGGCCTGGGCGGTCAGCCCCGACAACAACCGTGCCCCGGGGATGACCTGTCTGCGCGCCTGCGCCGAGCTGAGCCGTGGGCTGCGGTGGCAGGAGGCGACCGTGGTCGGGTCGAAGGGGTGCGGGGCCAACATGCGGGTCACCCCGGTGGGGTTGCTCGACGTGGACCTGGACACGCTGGCCGGGTTGGCCCAGTTGCAGGCCGGGTTGACCCATGGCCACCCGACCGGGCTGGCGGCCAGCGAGCTCACCGCGTACGCGGTCTTCGCGCTGCGTGGGGGCGCCACGCTGGCTGAGCTTCCCGCGGTTCTCACCGAGCGGGCGCTGGCCCAGCGCCTGGAATACCGGGAGCAGTGGCTGGGTGACCTCTGGCAGCGTGCCGAGGCCCGCACCCCGGAGGCGTTCATCGCCCGGGGCTGGGACGAGTGCCTGGCGGTGCTGGGCCGACTGACGAACGCTCTGCGGCAACCGGACGACGGCGTTGACCCGTGCCGGGCCACCGGGGAGGGCTGGGTGGCCGAGGAGGCGCTGGCCACCGCGTTGCTCTGCGCCGTACGACATGCCGACGACCCGGTCGCGGCGCTCGCCCGGGGCGCGACCACCGCCGGCGACTCCGACTCGATCGCCGCCCTGGCGGGCGCGTTCGTGGGCGCGGCCGTCGGAATGGCTGCCTGGCCATCCAGTTGGGCCGACCGCATCGAGTACGCCGACCAGCTCGCCACGCTCGGCGCCGCCTGGGACTGACCCTCCGGGGCCCGGCCCGGGAAGGTCCCCGAGTGCGGTCAGTGGGTAGGCAGGTGACGCAGGCTGCGGACCTTCCGCCACAGGTCGGCGTCGCAGCGGCCGGCGTGGTCGGCGAAGGCGGCCGACCTGATGTGGATCGGCTCGGTCAGGCTGAGGTAGCTGTCGTGCTCCGCGTCGGGATCCCAGTCCCGGGTGGGAATCCGCACGTGGTCGTCCCGGTCGCTCTTGTCCTGGCTGGTGATCTTCAGGACGTCCGCGCCCCGGGAGTCCACGCGCAGCACCAGACACGGCCGGACCTTCGACCCGCTGCCGTCGGCGTACGGCACGTCGGCCCACCAGATCTCGCCCGGCGCCGGGGTGCCCGCCACCCGGTCGGTGTCGCGCGGTCGGGGCTTCGCGGACGGTCGGTCGGCCCCACGTGGCCGTGGCGGGGCGGGACGACGACCACCGGTGCGGGTGGTGGCACGCCGACCCGGTCGGGTGCCCGAGCCTCGGGTGGTCACCCGGTGCCGCCAACTGTTCCACGCCCAGCCGGCGGCCACCGCCAGCAGGATCGCCCCCGCCCAGAGCAGCGCCTCGGCCATCGGTACCTCCGCCTCTCGGCGGCCCACCGGCCGCATCGTCCAGCGATCCTCGCACGCCACGTCCCAGGCCGCCGTTCATGCCACCACCCACACACCGGGTCGGTCAGGGCTGTGAGCACTCCTCAGCGCGCCATGTGCCGGCGGGGGAGGTGGCTCCCGGCGCGGGTGGGCGACGGATTGTCCCACCGGACCGATACCGTGCCGGAGTAGCGTGATCAGGGAGGTCGCAGGCGTGTCCGAAGGTGGCGGGGTGTCCGAGGAGCAGATCGGTCAGCAGGTCAGCCCAGCTCAGGAAGCGGCGGCCGGTGCCGAGCCGACGCCGCAGGCGCGGGAGCGGCACGCCACGCTCAGCCGTGAGCTGACCGAGCATCAATACCGTTACTACGTGCTGGACGCGCCGACCGTCGCCGACGCCGAGTTCGACAAGCAGTTGCGCGAGCTGGAGGCACTGGAGGGGGAGTTTCCGGCACTGCGGACGCCGGATTCGCCGACCCAGCGGGTGGGCGGCACGTTCTCCACCGACTTCACCCCGGTCACCCATGCCGAGCGCATGCTCTCGCTCGACAACGCCTTCGCCGACGAGGAGTTGGCGGCCTGGGCCGAGCGGGTCGAGCGGGACGCCGGTGGCCCGGTGCCCTACCTGTGCGAGCTGAAGGTCGACGGGCTGGCGATCAACCTGACCTACGAGAGCGGCCGGCTGGTCCGGGCGGCCACCCGGGGTGACGGCCGCACCGGTGAGGACGTCACCGCCAACGTGCGCAGCATCCGGGACCTGCCCGGCCAGCTCGCCCCGTCCGCCGAATTCCCGGACATCCCCGAGCTGCTGGAGGTCCGGGGCGAGATCTACTTCCCGATCGCCGCGTTCGCCGACCTCAACGCGGGTCTGGTGGAGCAGGGCAAGGCGCCGTTCGCCAACCCCCGCAACGCCGCCGCGGGCAGCCTGCGGCAGAAGGACCCACGGGTCACCGCCTCCCGGCCGCTGCGCCTGGTGGTGCACGGCATCGGTGCCCGCCGTGGGTTCCAGCCCACGGCCCAGTCCGAGTCGTACGCCGCGCTCAGGTCGTGGGGGTTGCCGACCAGCGACCGGTGGCGGGTCGTCCCGGATCTGGCCGGCGTGGCGGAATACATCGCCTACTACGCCGAGCACCGGCACGACGTCGAGCACGAGATCGACGGGGTGGTGGTCAAGGTCGACCCGGTCTCCATCCAGGGCCGGCTCGGGTCGACCAGTCGCGCCCCGCGCTGGGCGATCGCCTTCAAGTACCCGCCGGAGGAGGTCACCACCAAGCTGCTCGACATCGAGGTCGGTGTCGGGCGCACCGGCCGGGTCACCCCGTTCGCGGTGCTGGAGCCGGTGCACGTGGCGGGCTCGACGGTCGCCCAGGCCACGCTGCACAACGCCCGCGAGGTGGAGCGTAAGGGCGTGCTGATCGGCGACACGGTGGTGGTGCGCAAGGCCGGTGATGTGATCCCCGAGGTGCTCGGCCCGGTGGTCGACCTGCGCCCCGCCGATGCCCGTCCGTTCGTGATGCCCACCACGTGCCCGTCCTGCGGCACCCCGCTCGCCCCTGCCAAGGAGAGCGACGTCGACATCCGCTGCCCCAACACCCACAGCTGCCCGGCGCAGCTTCGGGAGCGGGTGTTCCACCTTGCCGGCCGGGGCGCGTTCGACATCGAGGTGCTCGGCTACAAGGGCGCGGGGGCGCTGCTGGACGCGCAGATCATCACCGACGAGGGCGATCTCTTTCAGCTCGACGCCGAGCAGCTGTCCCGGTCCCCGTTCTTCGTCAACAAGGACGGCACCCTGGGCAGCAACGCCGTCAAGTTGCTGGACAATCTGGCGGTCGCCCGGGAGCGCGAACTGTGGCGGGTGCTGGTGGCACTCTCCATCCGGCACGTCGGCCCCACCGCGGCCCGGGCGCTCGCCCGGCACTTCCGGTCGATGGACGCCATCGACGCGGCCACGGAGGAGGAGCTGTCCTCGGTCGACGGGGTCGGGCCGACCATCGCGGCCAGCCTCCGCGAGTGGTTCGCGGTGGACTGGCACCGTGCGGTCGTCCGCAAGTGGGCCGAGGCCGGCGTCCGGATGGCAGAGGACGAGATCGACGAGGGGCCGCGCCCCTTGCAGGGGATGACCCTGGTGGTCACCGGCACGCTCGCCGGCTTCTCGCGGGACCAGGCCGCCGAGGCCGTGGAGACCCGGGGCGGCAAGGTCAGCGGGTCGGTCTCCAAGAAGACGAGCTTCGTGATCGTGGGGGACAACCCCGGGTCCAAGGCCGACAAGGCGGTCAGCCTCAAGGTGCCGGTGCTCGACGAGGCCGGGTTCCGGCTGCTACTGGAGGCGGGTCCGGACGCCGCACGGGAGGTCGCCCAGCTGGGTGGCTGACCCCGCTGGCGGCTCGACGCGGCGACTGGCCGCGTATACCAACTTAATTACGACTACGACCGATTCGTGACTGTCATACCGGGAAACCAGGGGCCGAGGGCGTTTCATTGGGTCACGGCGCGCACCGGCACGCCGACGGTCGGTCGGGAGGTGTGGTGGAGGTCGCCGACCCACGCAACTCGCTCCCCCCGGGACGGGTGGCACCGTTCGCCACGTTCGTCGTCGGCATCCTGGTGGTCGCGGCGCTGACTGCCGCCGTTCCACTCGCGACGCTCACTGGCGAGGTGTCCCGGCTGCCGGTGGCGTTCTGGACGATGGCCGCGCTGGCCGTGGTCTGCGACGCCCGCCCGTTCGTCCCGCCGGGGCGCCGGCAGACCTCCGCGGTGTTCCCGTCCACCTGCTTCACCTTCGCGATCCTGCTCGGCTGGGGCCTCGGCCCGGCGGTGGTGGTGCAGGCGGTGGGGGTGCTCGTCTCGGGTTGGCGGATGCGGCACGCGGTGTGGCGGACGGCGTTCAACGTCGGCCAGTACGCGTGCGCCCTCGCCGCCGCGTACGGGGTCATCCAGCTCGGGCCCGGCACCATCTTCTCCGGCGGCCAGTTGCACTGGACCGACGTGGCTGCCGTCGGAGGGGCCACGCTGGCCTGGTTCGTCGTCAACTACGGGCTGGTCAGCTGGGCGGTGCGGCTGCGCTTCGGTGACCGGTGGTGGCCCACCCTCCGCCAGGGCCTCGGCTTCGAGCTGCTCTCCACCGGTTCACTGCTGCTCCTCGCCCCGGTGCTGGTCGCCGCTGCGCGTGTCAGCGCGGCGCTGATTCCGCTGGTGCTGGTGCCGCTCTTCGCCGTCTACCGGATGGCCCGGCTGACCGTCGAACAGCAGCACCTCGCCGCCGCCGACCCGCTGACCGGTCTGCCCAACCGCAAGGCCCTGCTGGCCGAGGTGGCGGAGCAGGTGCACCTGCATGCCGAGCGGACGGCCCGCGGCGAACCCGACGGGCAGCTGGCGCTGCTGCTGATCGACCTGGACCGTTTCAAGAACGTCAACGACGCCCTGGGGCACGCCGTGGGCGACCGGCTGCTGGTCGAGGTCAGCGCCCGACTCACCGACGTGCGGCCCCGACCGCAGATGATCGCCCGGCTCGGCGGCGACGAGTTCGCCATCGTGATGACCGGGCTGACCGACGTCGCTCAGGCGCGTGAGTTGGCCGACCGGGTGGTCCAGGCGCTGGCCGAGCCGGTGCCACTGGACGGGTTGCCGCTGGATGTGGGCGGGTCGATCGGGATCGCCCTCTTCCCCGAGCACGGCGAGGACTTCGCCACCCTGATGCGCCACGCCGACGTGGCGATGTACGACGCCAAGCACCGCAACGACACGGTGGCCGTCTACGCCCCCGAGTCCGACCACAACTCCGCCGAGCGACTCGGCCTCCTCGCCGATCTGCGCCGGGTGCTGGAGTCCAGCCCGTCGGCCGACGGGCTGTTCGACGCCGAGCCGCTGGGTCAGGGGCACGTCGAGGGTGCCGCCGAGCAGGCCGACGGGCACGGCCGGGACGGCGTGCCGGGTGAGGTGGCCGGCCCGGAGCGGGTGGTCGACGTACCCCTCGCCGCGACAGCGGAGGTGCGCGGCGGTGACGGGGCGGCGCTGCCCACCGGAGGCCCGGCCGAGGCCGCGCCACACGCGGAGCCGGTGCCGGCGATCGCCACGGCGCCGCCAGCCGGCGGCCGGTGGTGGGGGCGCCGTCGGCGGACCGACGCCGAGCTGGCGCACGCCGATGAGCTGATCAACCGGATCGCCACCGGAGCCGACCCGATCCGGGGCCGCAACGCCCGAGCCACGGTCACCGGCACCCGCCCGGGCCCGGCCCGGGAGCGACGCGCCGGGGCCGGGAACGGTCGGCGGTCGCCGAACGGGAGCGCGGTGCCCGCGATGGGCAACGGCGGCAACGG
The DNA here is from genome assembly GCF_040606435.1 of Micromonospora sp. NPDC005413. Classification (NCBI taxonomy): domain Bacteria; kingdom Bacillati; phylum Actinomycetota; class Actinomycetes; order Micromonosporales; family Micromonosporaceae; genus Micromonospora; species Micromonospora sp. NPDC005413. The sequence continues at coordinate 95,694 of NZ_JBEXEV010000027.1, read as the reverse complement.
GCCGCGGCGTGACGTCGGGCCGGGCATCCGGGCGCAACCGCTCGAAGCGACCGGCTGGGCGCACGCCGACGGTGAGCCGGCCGGCGACGCCGGAGAGATCACCATGTATTACCAGCCGCAGATCGCCATCGCGACCGGCGAGGTGGTCGGCGTCGAGGCCCTGCTGCGCTGGCGACACCCACGGCGGGGCATGGTCGACCCGGAGGAACTCATCCGGGTCGCCGAGCAGAGCGCGGTGATGCGGCTGCTCACCCGTCGTGTGGTCGACGACGTGGTGGAGCAACTCGCCAAGTGGTCGGCGGCCGGCATCGGCCTGCGCGCGGCGCTCAACGTGAGCGTGCGCGACCTGCACACCGGCGAGATCGCCGACCAGATCGCCGACCGGCTGGCCCGCTACCAGGTGCCGGCCGAGCGGCTGCAACTGGAGATCACCGAAGGCGCCCTGATGGCCGACCCGCGCCGGGTGCTGGCCACCATCTCCCGGCTGCACCGGATCGGGGTGGCCATCGCGCTGGACGACTTCGGCACCGGCTATTCCTCCCTGCAGCACCTACGCCGGTTGCCGCTGTCCGAGGTGAAGGTGGACCGATCGTTCGTGCTCGGCATGGCCGAGGACGCCGACGACGCGGCGATCGTCCGGTCGATGATCGAGCTGGCCGGCGCGCTGGGGCTGCGGGTGGTCGCCGAGGGCGTGGAGGACGAGCGGACCTGGCGGATGCTGCACGCCGCCGGCTGCGACGCCGCGCAGGGCTGGTTCTACGCCCGACCGATGCCCGCCGAGGAGCTGGTCACCTGGCTGGCCCGGTACCGGCCGGTCCGCCCGACCGGCGGCCCGGAGCCGGACGGCGGCCGTCGTCCCACCCGCTGACCCGGCGCACGGGCCGGCGGAGGGGGAGTCGGGGACGCGGCACCGGAGCGGAACAATAGACTCGCTCCGGTCACCGCGCGTCACACTCCACCCGTCGCGCGGCCGGCACACCGCCCGACCAGCAGGACATCAGAAGGGGGCACGGATGGCCGCCATCTCCCGCGAGGAGGTCGCGCACCTGGCGCGCCTGTCGCGGCTCGCCGTCACCGAGGAGGAGCTGGACACGTTCGCCGGCCAGCTCGACGTGATCCTCCAGGCGGTCGCCCAGGTCGGCGAGGTCGCCGCCGCGGACATCCCGCCGACCTCGCACTCGGTGCCGCTGACCAACATCCTGCGGGAGGACGTCGTCACGCCGTGCCTGACCCCGCAGGAGGTGCTGTCGGGCGCACCGGACGCCGAGGACCAGCGGTTCCGCGTACCGCGGATCCTGAGCGAGGATGTGGCCTCATGAGCGAGCGCCAGCGAGCGAATCAGCAGTGCAGCGCGGTGGTGCCTCATGGCGTCACGGAGCGAAGCGGAGTGACGGCATGAGCGATCTCATCAGAATGACCGCGACGGAGATCGCGGCCCTGGTCGCCGGGGGCGAGACCTCCGCCGTCGAGGTGACCCGGGCCCACCTGGACCGGATCGCCGCGGTCGACGACCAGGTGCACGCCTTCCTGCACGTCGACAGCGACGGCGCGCTCGCCGCGGCCCGCGCGGTGGACGAGCGCCGGGCCGCCGGCGAGGAGCTGGGCCCGCTGGCCGGTGTTCCGGTCGCGGTCAAGGACGTGCTCGCCACGCGGGGCGTACCGACCACCGTGGGGTCGAAGATCCTGGAGGGCTGGCGCCCGCCGTACGATGCGACGATCGTGCAGCGGCTGCGCGAAGCCGGCACGGTGATGCTCGGCAAGACCAACATGGATGAGTTCGCGATGGGCTCCTCCACCGAATACTCGGCGTACGGCCCGACGCACAACCCGTGGGACCTGAGCCGGATCCCGGGTGGCTCGGGTGGTGGCAGCGCGGCCGCGCTGGCCGCGTACGAGGCGCCGTTGGCGATCGGCTCGGACACCGGCGGCTCGATCCGCCAGCCCGGCGCGGTCACCGGCACCGTGGGTGCGAAGCCCACCTACGGCGGCACCTCCCGCTACGGGCTGGTCGCCTTCTCCTCGTCGCTGGACACTCCCGGCCCGTGCGCCCGTACCGTGCTCGACGCGGCCCTGCTGCACCAGGTGATCGGCGGGCACGACCCGCGTGACTCCACCTCGATCCCGCAGCCGGTGCCGGACGTGGTGGCGGCGGCGAAGCTCGGCGCGACCGGCGACCTGACCGGTGTGCGGCTCGGCATCGTGAGCGAGTTCGTCGGCGAGGGTGCCGAGCCGGGCGTGATGGCCGCGTTCCGCGAGTCGGTGGACGCCCTCGCGAAGATGGGTGCGGAGATCGTCGAGGTGTCCTGCCCGACGTTCGCGTACGCGTTGCCGGCGTACTACCTGATCGCGCCGAGCGAGTGCTCCTCCAACCTGGCCCGGTTCGACGGCGTCCGGTTCGGCCTGCGGGTCGGCGACGACGGCAACCGGTCGCTGGAGGAGGTCATGTCGCTGACCCGGGAGGCCGGCTTCGGCCCGGAGGTCAAGCGCCGCATCATGATCGGCACGTACGCGCTGTCGTCGGGTTACTACGACGCGTACTACGGGCAGGCGCAGAAGGTTCGTACGCTGATCACCCGGGACTTCACCGCCGCGTTCGAGCGGGTCGACGCGCTGATCTCGCCGACCACCCCGACCGTGGCGTTCCCGATGGGGGCGCGCACCTCGGACCCGTACCAGATGTACCTGGCCGACCTGTTCACCATCCCGACCAACCTGTACGGCGGGCCGGGCATCTCGGTGCCCTGCGGCCTCTCCGAGGGGCTGCCCGTCGGCCTGCAGGTGATGGCCCCGACGATGGCCGACGACCGGATGTACCGGGTCGCCGCCGCGCTGGAGTCCGCGGTCGGCACGTTCACCCCACCGGCACTGTGAGGCAGGAGCCCAGATGACGACGACGCTGCCCGCGTACGACGAGGTCGTCGCGCGCTACGAACCGGTGATCGGCCTGGAGACCCACGTCGAGCTGGGCACGAACACCAAGATGTTCTGTGGTTGCCCGACCGACTTCGGTGGCGAGCCGAACACCCGGGTCTGCCCGGTGTGCCTGGGCCTGCCCGGCTCGCTGCCGGTGGCCAACAAGGCCGCCATCGAGGCGATCATCCGGATCGGCCTGGCACTGAACTGCTCGATCGCCGAGTGGTGCCGGTTCGCCCGGAAGAACTACTTCTACCCGGACATGCCGAAGAACTTCCAGATCAGCCAGTACGACGAGCCGATCTGCGTCGACGGTTACCTGGACGTCGAGGTCAACGGCGAGACGGTGCGGATCGAGATCGAGCGGGTGCACCTCGAGGAGGACACCGGCAAGACGCTGCACGTCGGTGGTGCCACCGGTCGCATCCAGGGCGCGACCGAGTCGCTGGTCGACTACAACCGGGCCGGCATTCCGCTGGTCGAGATCGTCACCAAGCCCATTCCGGGCACCGGTGCGCTGGCGCCCGACGTGGCCAAGGCGTACGTCACCGAGCTGCGGGACGTGATCCGCACCCTCGGCGTCTCGGACGTGCGGATGGAGGAGGGTTCGCTGCGCTGCGACGTGAACACCTCGCTCAACCTGCCGGGGCAGGAGTGGGGCACCCGCACCGAGACCAAGAACGTCAACTCGCTGCGCTCGGTGGAGCGGGCGGTCCGCTCGGAGATGCTGCGGCAGGCGTCGGTGCTCGACGCGGGCGGCCGGATCATCCAGGAGACCCGGCACTTCCACGAGGACAGCGGTGACACCACCTCGGGCCGCTCGAAGGAGACCGCCACCGACTACCGGTACTTCCCGGAGCCGGATCTGGTGCCGATCGCCCCGGACCCGGCCTGGGTCGCCGAGCTGAAGGCCGCCCTACCGGAGCTGCCCCGGGTGCACCGGCGTCGGCTCCAGCAGCAGTGGGGGCTCTCCGACCTGGACATGCAGTCGGTGCTGAACGCCGGCGCGGTCGAGCTGATCGAGGCCACCGTGGCGGCCGGCACCACCCCGGCGGCGGCCCGCAAGTGGTGGCTCGGTGAGCTGTCCCGCCGGGCCAACGAGAGCGGCGTGGAGCTGGCCGATATCGGTGCCACCCCCGCCCAGGTCGCCGAGCTGCAGGGCCTGGTCGACGCAGGCTCGCTCAACGACAAGATGGCTCGTACGGTGCTGGAGGGCGTGGTCGACGGTGAGGGCTCACCCACCGAGATCATGACCAACCGGGGCCTGGAGGTCGTGTCGGACACCGGCGCGCTCACCGCCGCCGTGGACGAGGCGATCGCCGCGAACCCCGGCATCGCCGACAAGATCCGCAGCGGCAAGGTCGCCGCGGTCGGTGCGCTGGTCGGCGCGGTCATGAAGACCACCCGCGGCCAGGCTGACGCGTCGACTCTCCGCGCGCTGATCCTGGAGCGCCTCGGCGTCCAGGGCTGAGACCCACCCGGAGCAGGCCGTCGCCGTGAACCGGCGGCGGCCTGCCACCCCGGTCGCGTACGCGGCCACCCCGCGTCCCCCTCGCGAAGGCGTCAACGGTGACGCCCGGATGGAGCCACCGTGAACCACGACGACCTCGATGTGCTCGACGGGATCCAGCGGCGGGTGCTCTGGCTCGCCACCCGGATCGTGGACGCCGCCAACCACGACCGAGCCACCGGCGACGGGGTCAAGGTCGGTGGGCACCAGGCGTCCAGCGCCTCCCTGGTCACGGCGATGACCGCGCTCTGGTTCGCGCACCTGGACGCCGAGGACCGGGTCGCGGTGAAGCCGCACGCCTCCCCGGTGTTCCACGCCATCCAGTACCTGCTCGGCAACCTGGACCGTTCCTACCTGCCCCGGCTGCGGGCCCGTGGCGGCCTTCAGTCCTACCCGTCGCGCACCAAGGACCCCGACGAGGTGGACTTCTCCACCGGCTCGGTGGGTCTCGGCGCGGCGGCTCCGCTCTTCGCCGCCGCCACCCGGCGCTACGTCGACGCCCACTTCGGCGCCCGGCCGCACTCCCGGTTCGTGGCGCTGATCGGTGACGCCGAGCTGGACGAGGGCAACATCTGGGAGGCGGTGGCCGACCCGGCGACCACCGGCCTGGGCAACGTCATGTGGCTGGTCGACTTCAACCGGCAGTCGCTGGACCGGGTGGTGCCCGGCATCCGGATCAACCAGTGGCGCGGTCAGTTCGAGGCGGCCGGCTGGCACGTCGTGGAGGTCAAGTACGGCCGTCGGCTCGCCGAGGCGTACGCGCGGCCGGGCGGCGAGGCGTTGCGCGACTGGATCGACGCGATGCCCAACGAGCAGTACCAGTCGCTGTTCGGGCTGACCGGCCCGGCGCTGCGCAAGCAGTTCCTGGACGGCGCGCCGGCCGGCATCACCGAGCTGATCGCCGACGTCGCCGACGACGAGCTGGGCCCACTCGTCACCGACCTGGGCGGGCACGACCTGTCGGCGATGCTCGACGCGTACGCCCAGTGCGACGCGGTCACCGACCGGCCCAGCGTCGTCTTCGCGTACACCGTCAAGGGGTGGGGTCTGCCCATCGCCGGCAACCCGCGCAACCATTCCGCGCTGCTCAGCTCGGAGCAGGTCGACACGTTGCGCGCCGCGCAGGGGCTGACCCGCGAAACCGAGTGGGACCGCCTCGACCCGGCGTCACCGGCCGGCATCCGGGCCGGCGCCCGCCGCGAGGCGCTGTCCCGCGCGCCCCGCGAGCGCGCGCTGGGGGTCACCGTTCCGGAGAGCACAGGAGTACGCGCAACCAAGCCGATCTCCACGCAGGAGGTCTTCGGTCGGGTGCTGGTGGACCTGGCTCGGGACCGGGAAGTGGGCCCCTACCTGGTGACCACCGCCCCGGACGTGGCCACCTCCACCAACCTGGCCGGGTTCATCAACAAGACCGGCGTGTTCGCGCCGACCGAGCAGCGTTCCTGGACCGAGGACCGGATGCTGCGCTGGACCGAGAGCCCCGCTGGGCAGCACATCGAGCTGGGCATCTCGGAGATGAACCTCTTCCTGCTGCTCGGCCAGCTCGGCCTTTCGTGGGACCTGTCCGGGCAGCCCCTGCTGCCGGTGGGCACGGTCTACGACCCGTTCGTGCTGCGGGGCCTGGACGCGTTCCTGTACGGCACGTACTCCGGTTCCCGGTTCGTGGTGGCCGGCACCCCGTCGGGCATCACCCTGGCCCCGGAGGGCGGCGCCCACCAGTCCACCATCACCGCCTCGGTCGGCCTGGAGCTGCCCGGCGTGACGTTCGTCGAGCCTGCGTACGCCGGCAGCCTGGACTGGCTGCTCTGCGACGCGCTCGGGCAGATCGCCGGTGGGTCGGCACCGGCCGCGACCGCCGCGCCCGCCGAGGACGGGGCGTACTACTTCCGGTTGAGCACCCGACCGCTGGACCAGGCGCCGTTCGAGGCGGCCCGGGCCCGGCTCGGTGACGCGGTGCTGCGCCGGCAGGTGGTCGCCGGGGCGTACCGGCTGGTCGACGCGCATCAGGCATACCCGCACCTGGCGGACGCCCCGGTGGTGCAACTGGCCGCCTCCGGCGCGGTGCTGCCCGAGGTGCTGACCGCCGCGGCGGAGCTGGCCGAAGAGGGGATCGCCGCGCACGTGGTGGACGTGACCTCGCTGGACCGGCTCTACCGGGCCTGGCAGCGCACCCTGCGTCAGGGCGTGCGGACCGCCACGGTGCCGAGCGTTCCGGGTGCCCTGCGGTCCGCGTTCGCCGACCGGGTGCCGGTGGTGACCGTGCACGACGCCGCGTCGCACGCGATGGCCTGGCTCGGTTCGGCGCTCGGCGCACCGGCGGTGCCGCTGGGGGTCGACGAGTTCGGCCAGTCCGGCACCGTCGCCGAGCTGTACGAGTTGCACGACCTGCTGCCCGGCAGCATCGTCAACGCCGCCCTGGCCGCCCTCGCTCTGCGCTGACCCCGACGCTGCCGCCCCGGCCCGCGCTCACCGGGTCGGGGTGGGGGTGGGGGTGGGCGTGGGGGTGGCTACGGATGGGGCTTCCACCACGTGCCGTTCCAGGTTGACCTGGGCCTGCCCGGTGCCGCCGACGGTGATGTCGTCGTACGCCTGGAGCATCTTCTGCTGGTCGAAGTAGAGCACGCTCATCGACAGCGGGGTCGGTTTCTCACCCTCCAGGCCGCGCAGCCCGGCGCCGCCGGTGGAGCCCTCCACCATCAGCGTGGTGGGCTGCTGCCCGGGTGCCTGGGGCAGCTTGGAGACCTGCCGAGCGTGGGTGTGCCCGGCCAGCACCAGCGGGCACGTGCCGGCGAGTGGCCCGGCGGACGCCGGGTCGTGCACCAGCGCGATGTTCACCGGCTGCGGTGAGCGGCGCACCGTGGTGGCGAGTTGCTCGCCGGCCCCGATCACCTGGTCGGCCACCTGCTGGGTCAGCCCGCTGCCGGCCGGGGAGGTGTTCTTGTCCGGCGTGAAGCGCGGGTCGCCGATGCCGGCGATGGTCAGCCCGGCGACCGTGGTCGTCGAGTTGTTCAGCACGATCGCGTTCGGTTGGCGGGCCACCGCGGCGCCGGTCCGGCCCGAGTCGTGGTTGCCCCGGATGAAGACGTACGGCTTCTTCAGCAGGCCGATCGAGCCGACGAAGGACGCCTCCGGCTCGCTGCCCCAGTCGGTGATGTCGCCGGTGTCGATCACCACGTCGATGCCGAACTGCTCCACCACCGTCCGGATCAGCTGCCAGCCGGTCGGGTTGAGGTGCATGTCGGAGACGTGCAGGACCCGGGTGGTGCCCGGTGCCGGCTCGTACACCGGGAGCGCCGAGACCGTGGTGTAGAGCTGGCTGACGTTGCCGACCAGACGTTGCAACTGCTCGGCGTACTTGGTGTAGTCGTTGGCGATCCGGCGGGCGTCACCGACGATGGCCGGCGCGTTGACCAGCAGCCCCTCGTAGCGTGGTTCCTCGATCGCCTGGGGACGCAGGGTGGCCGCCGCCGTGCCGAGGCTGCCGGCGGTGATCAGCAGCGCCAGCCCTCCCGCCCAGGCGGTCCGTCGGACGTTCCGGAAGATCAGGCCGGCCAGGATCAGGGTGACCAGCACCGACGCCCCGAGGGTCCGCAGGCCGAGTCGCATCACCCCGGAGCGGACGTCCTCCACGGCGCTCTGGCTGGCCCGGCTGATGCTGGCCGGGTCGTCGAGCAGCGCCTCCGTGCGCCCCTGGTCGAGTGCGCCCAGCCGCACGGTGAGGTGGGTCGGCCCGTCGTGGCTGTCGAGTTGCAGCGCGCCGAGCGGCGGTATGTCGACCGTCGTGCCGCCGTCACGGGCGGGGGAGATGCTGAGGTTGGCCCGGAACGGCCCGATGTCGGTGTCCACCTGGCCGCCGGCCAGCACCCCGAGCACCGCCCCGGTCAGGGCCACGGCGAGGACGGCGACGATCAGCCCGATGCGGCGCAGGGGGCCGGGCCCGACCCGCGAGCCCGTCGGGCGTGGCCGATCACCGCCGGTCACGGGGTCGTCCCGGTCACCGGCGGCGTCGTGCTCCTCGTCGCGCTGCCCGTCCATGCTGAAATTCTGACCTGCCCGTCGGAAGATCTTGGTAAACCCGAACGGATGGTGATGAAGGTCAGCTGCGACCGCCGTCGCCGCCCGCGAAGACCACCCGCAGGAGTCGATCGTCCTCAGCCGCCGGGTTGCCCCGCCCGTCGTGGTTGGAGGTGCTCACCCAGAGCGACCCGTCCGGTGCCGCGGCCACCGCGCGCAGTCGGCCGTACCGGTTGGTGAGCAGCTCACTGGGCTGACCCAGCAGCGTACCGGTGTCGGTCAGCTCCATCACCCAGAGGCGCTTGCCGCGCAGGCAGCCGGTGACCAGCAGCCGGTCCGTGGCTGCCAGACCGGAGCAGGACGCGTCGGAGGTCCCCCACTGCGTGATCGGGTCGGTGTACCGCTTGTCGCCGGCCCGCCCCTCGACCTCCGGCCAGCCGTAGTTGCCGCCCTTGGTGATCTGGTTGATCTCGTCCCACGTGTTCTGGCCGAACTCGACGGCGTACATCCGCTTGGCGGCGTCCCAGGTGAAGCCCTGGACGTTGCGGTGGCCCTGTGACCAGACCGGAGAACCGGGGTACGGATTGCCCGCGGCGGGCTTGCCGTCCGGGGTGATCCGCAGGATCTTGCCGCCGAGGCTCTTCACGTCCTGGGAGAGGGGGCGCTGACCGGCGTCACCCGTGCTGACGTAGAGCTGCCCGTCCGGGCCGAAACCCAGCCCGCCACCGTTGTGCACACTGGCCTTGGGGATGCCGGTGAGGATCGGGGTGGGCTGCCCGCCGAGTTGCAGCCGGGCGACCCGGTTGTCCTGCTCGGCGGTGTAGTAGACGAAGACCGTGCGGTCCTTGGCGTAACTGGGGGAGACGGCGATGCCGAGCAGGCCGCCCTCGCCCGCCGCCGCCACGTCGGGGATCGTCTGCACCGCGCGGACCCGCAGCCCGTCCGGCCCGGACTCGGGGCCGACCTGGAGAATCCGGCCGTTGTCCCGTTCGGTGACCAGCGCGCCGCCGTCCGGCAGGAAGGCGATGGCCCAGGGCACCCGCAGACCCTTGGCGAGCACGGTCGCCACCGCCTGCTGGCCGGCGCCGCCGGGGCTCGCCGAGGCGGACGGGGTGGGCAGGTTGGGCGGCTCACCGGCCGGGTCGGGCTCCGGTTCGCCGAAGCTGCAACCCGCGGTGAACAGCAGCGCCGCGCAGAACGCCGCGAGGGCCACCCGGAGGCGGTGGATGCGAGGGTACGGGGGACGGGCTCTCACCCGGCCCAGGGTAGCCCGCCGTACGGCCCGCCCGGGCCCGTCGGGATCCGACGGGTGGCGGTTGTCCCGGCGGGTGGACCGCTCACCGTGCCCGTACGGCCAGCAACGCGGTGTCGTCCTCGCGGTGGCGGATCGACGCGAGCAGCAGGTCGCACAGCTCGTCGAGGGGCAGCGTGTGGGTGCCGGTCAGCCGGCCCACCAGCTCGGCCAACCCGTCGTCGATGGATCGGTCTCGCCGTTCGATCAACCCGTCGGTGTAGAGCAGCAGGGTGTCGCCGGTGGCCAGGTGGGTCGACTGGCTGGTCCGCGTTGACGGTCGGGCCAGGCCGAGCAGCGGCTCCGGCGTCGCCTCAAGGGCCTCGACCGCCCCGCCGGAGCGGACCACCAGGGCCGGTGGGTGCCCGGCGTTGGACCAGGTCACCTCGTGGACACCGGCGTTCTGCGGGCAGATCCGGACCAGCGTCGCGGTGGCTGCGATCGGCAGCCGCAGGCCCTGGATCGCGCCATCCAGGTTGCTCATCAGCTCCCCGACCGTGTCCGGCCTGCCGAAGGCGTTGCCCCGCACCAGGTTGCGCAGCTGGCCCATGGTCGCCGCCGCCTCGATGTCGTGCCCGGCCACGTCCCCGATAGCCGCGATCACGTCGCCGTCGGGCTGCACGAAGGCGTCGTACCAGTCACCGCCCACCTCCACCCGGTCGGCCGCCGGCTGGTAGCGGGCCGCGAGCTCCAGCTCGCCGACGACCGGCAGCCGCGGCAGCATGCTGTGTTGCAGGACCTCGGCGACGTGCCGCTGCTCGCCGTACATCGAGCTGTTGCCGATGGCCTGGCCGGCCCGGCGGCCGATGTCGACCGCGGTGAGCAGGTCACGGTCGTCGAACTGCTGACGCTCGGAGCCGTTGACGAGGGTGATCGCGCCCAGCACGGTGCCCCCGACGCCGCGCAACGGCACGCTCAGGTAGGAGGCGATGCCCAGGCGGCCGGCGATCAACGCCATCTCCGGGTTCGTGGTGCCCCTCGTCACGTCGGCCAGGGACGCCACGCTGCCGAGCCGGGGCTGGCCGGTCCGGAGCACCGCCCGGATCATCGACTCTGGGCTCAGCCCGGTGCTCAGCAGCGCACCGAAGCGGTCGACGTCCGCCGCCCGGGCCGGGTCGTGGTGCACCGAGACCACCTCGCGGGGCAGGCCGGTCGGCCCGATCAGGGTAAGCAGACACCAGTCGGCGAGCAGCGGCACCATGGTGGCGGCGAGCCGGCGCAGCGCGGTGCCCACGTCCAGTGTGCCGGCCAGCGTCTCGCTCACCCCGGCCAGCAGCTCCAGCCGCTCGTGCGCCTGCACGACCCGCCGCCGTGCCTCCTGCGCCCCGTCGAGCGCGATCCGCAGTCGCAGCTCCGACGAGCAGGCGGCGGCCAGGTCGGCCAGTGTCCGCAGCTGCGCGGCGGTCCAGGCGCGGGGCTTGCTGTCGATGGCGCAGAGCGAGCCGAGCACCCGGCCGGACAGGTCGGTCAGCGGCATCCCGGCGTACGCGACCACGCCGAGGTCCTCGATGGCCAGGTTGTCCCGGACGCGGGGGTAGAGCCGGGCGTCCGGCAGCACCATGGGCACCTCGATGTCGACCACGTGCTGGCAGAACGAGTGGCTCAGCGGGGTCTGCCGCCGCTCCGACCAGGGCTCCGGCAACCCGAACGCGCCCGGAAAGAACTGCCGGTCCGCGGAGACCAGGGAGACCAGCGCGACCGGAACGTCCAGCAGGTCGCTGACCAGCCGGGCGAACCTGTCGAACGCCTCGTCCGGGGTGGCGTCCAGCCCGGTGTCGGCGAGCGCGCGCAACCGCGCCGGGTCGCCGAGCGCCGGAGGGGGCGCGATCGGCCGCCAGGCGGTGGCGGGGGAGCCGTCGGTCATCGAGCACCTGTCTGCTGGGGCGGAGGCCGACCTACCCTCCGACCCTTCGTTATACCTCGTCCAGGCCCGGATCGAACATCGGTGTGCCGAGTCTCGCCCGCCCCGGCCCCGCGCGCCATCCCCCGGGACGCCAGTTGGCCGCGGTGCCCGCACCGGCCCCCGCGTCGGGGACTATCGTCGGCGGACGTGAAGGTATGGATCCCACACCAGGCCGGCCTGAACCTCATGGGCGAGCTGCCCCCGGACGTGACGGTGGAGGTCGTCGAGCACGCCGACCGGCTGCCCTCGGAGGTGGCCGACGTCCGCGTCTGGGTGCCACCGTTCCTGGGCGGCACGGACGCGACCGCGTTGCTCCGTGAGCTGCCCGACCTGGCCGTGGTGCAGCTGCTCTCCGCCGGGGCGGACACCTGGGCCGGCCGGACGCCGCCGGGTGTCACGCTCTGCGACGCGCGGGGCGTGCACGACCCGTCCACCGCCGAGTGGGTCGTCACCGCGATCCTTGCCCAGCTGCGGGCGTTCCCGGCGTTCGTCCGGGCGCAGGCCGAGCGGCGCTGGGCGTACGAGGGGAACACCCCGACCGACGAGCTGACCGGCAAGCGGGTGCTCATCATCGGCGCCGGTGCGATCGGCACCGCGGTGCGCGACCGGCTCGCCCCCTTCGAGGTGAGTTTCACCCTGGTCGCGAGGACGGCCCGCCCCGAGCAGGGGGTGCACGGCGTCGAGGAGCTGCCCCGGCTGCTGCCCGAGGCCGACGTGGTGGTGGTGCTGGTGCCACTCACCGACCAGACCCGTGGCCTGATCGACAAGGAGTTCCTGGCCGCGATGCCGGACGGGGCGCTGCTGGTCAACGCCGCCCGGGGGCCGGTGGCCCACACCGAAGCGCTCGTCGCCGAGCTGGGCACCGGTCGGATCTCGGCGGCGTTGGACGTCACCGACCCCGAGCCGCTGCCCGCCGACTCTTCGCTCTGGGCGATGTCGAACGTGCTGCTCACTCCGCACGTGGCCGGGTCGGTGCGGGGCTTGTTGCCGCGGGCCTACCGACTGGTCGGTGATCAGGTTCGCCGGTTCGCCGCCGGGCAGCCGCTGATCAACACGGTGGTCGACGGCTACTGACCCGGCGTTTCCGCCGAGGGTTGGGGCAGCGTCTGGCCGGTGGCCGAGATCAGGTGGGGCAGGTCCGCGCCGCGGACGGCCGGCAGGACCACCTGCTGGCCGTCGTCGAGCCGGGCGACCGCCCGTCCGCGCTGGTCGGTGGCCAGCTCAAGCACCTGGTCCCAGTCGATCCGGCGTTGCCCTGCCAAAGCCCGTACGCGCAGCTCACGCGCGTCGGCGTCGGTGCCGGCCCGCCAGGCCCACACTGCGACGGCGAGCGGAACGAGCAGCACCGGCAGCAGGTAGGCCCGGGCGTTGGCCAGCGGCAGGGCACCGATGAAGGCGATGACCGCGGCGACCAGGATGGCTTGGTTGTACCGGAAGCGGACCGTGTCGGGCTTACTCACCCTCCGATGATCCCACCCCCGGCCGGTCCGGCACGCGGCGGGCGGTGCCAGCACGGTGCGGTACGCCGTACAGTGACACGGGTCATTGTCTCCCCTGGGTGACCGACACGTAACCAATTCGGCCGCCGATCGTTGCCAGTTGTTGGGCAGCGGACCCGCAACGTCCGTTGTCCCGCACCGTCGTACCGCCCCAGTGCCCCCTCACGAAGGCGACCGCCGTGCTCCTCGCGTACCCGTTCCGCGTCCTCGTCCCCCGCCGGGCGGCACCGGAGGCCGCCACGTCCACGGCGGTGGCGCTGCTCCTCCTCGCCGGTGCCGCCAACCTGGTCCCGGCCCCGGTGGTGATCGCGCTGGCCGCTGGTGCCGGCGCCACGCTCGCCGGGGTGCGGCTCTCCCGGCTGGCCACCCGGCGCTCCACCGATCCGTCACCGCGTTCGGCGGGTGTGCTTCTCGACGCGGCGGTGGTGACGGCCGGTCTCACCGCCGTCGTGCTGCCCCTGGCCGACATCGGGCACCGCACCGCCGTGCTGGTCGGGTCGCTGGTCGTGGCTGCCCTCTCCGTGGCGGGGCTGCGCCGGCTCCCCGGTCGGACGAGGCCTTCGGCCGGCTTCCGACTGCACCGGTTGGTCGAGTCGACCGGCCCGGCCGTCGGTCTGGCCCTCGCCGGCTGGTTGCTGCTGCCCCGCGACGGTCTGCCGGTGCCGGCCCGGTTGGTCGCCGCGTTGGCGCTCGGCGGGCTGGGCATGGCCGCGCTCAACGCGTTCACCGGGCCGGGGCGACGCTCGGGCGCCGTGGTCTGCCGGGGCGGCGTCCTGCTCACCCTGGGCGGTCTGGCGCTGTTGGCCACGCTTCCGTCCGCGCCAGCCGGGCGGGTGGCCCTGCTGGCCGTACCCCCGTTGGTGTTCGGGATGCTGCTTGTCGCGGTCGGTGCGGCCGACGCGGCGGACGTGGGTGACGCGGAGCCGGCGGAGCTGATCGTTGCGGCCTGGCCCCGGTCGGTGCTCCCCGCGGCGGTGCTGCTGCTGGCGGCGGGTCTGCACCTGGGTGCCGGCCGCGCACCGGATCGGACGAGTGTGTTGTTGGCCCTGGCGGCGGTGCCGCCGTTTGTGCTGCGCGAGCTGCTGCGGGCGGGTGACGCGTCCATCCCCGAACGGCCTGCCGCACACCGCCGACGCGCCGGCCGGGCGGTCCGGCACCGCCGTGCGGCGCAACCACGCTGGCAGGGCACGTCAGAGCATCCACCCGGGCCGCCCGAGCACGGCCATCCCGGCCCCGCTGGAGATCCGGGTGGTCCGGCCACCCCGGACGGTGTCGGGTCGACCTGGTCGCCCGATGGCGATGCCGCCTGGTCGGCACTCAACCGCCGAGGAGGGGGTCCGGGCGACCGGGCGGCCCTGCTGGACGCCCTCGCCGCGATCGGCGACGTGCCGGCGCCGACCGGCGCGCTGCTGCTGGTGGATCTGCACGGCACCGACGGGTTCGGCCCGACGGCCCGGGAGGACGTGCTGGCCGAGGCGGTACACCGGGTCCGTGCGGTCATCGCCCCCGGCGACCTGGTCACCGGGTGCACGGGTGCCGGCTTCGCCGTGGTCACCGCCGCCGGACCGGTGCTGGCGTACGCGCTGGGCACCCGGCTGTTGACCGCGCTCAGTCCGCCCTACCGGCTGGCCGGCTCGGTGCTGCGCGTGCAGGCGAGCATCGGGCTGGCCGAGGTGAGTGGTGCCGGGCCGGCGGACGTGCTTCGTCAGGCCGAGCTGGCTCGACGGCGGGCCGTGCAGCTGGGCCGGGACCGGGTCGAGTGGTACGACGCGTTCCTGGAGGAGCAGCTGGTTCGCCGGCTCGACCTGGAACGCGAGCTGCCCGGTGCGGTGGCGCGTGGCGAGTTGGATCTCGTGTACCAGCCGGTGCTCGACCTGGCCGACGGGCAGCCGGTGGGCGCGGAGGCGCTGCTGCGCTGGCGCAGCCCGGTGCTCGGCACGGTGCTCCCGGCCGAGCTGCTGCCGGTCGCCGAGGACCTGGACCTGGTCGGCGAGTTGGAGTGGTGGGTACTGGATCGGGCCTGCCGGCAGCTGTCCAACTGGTCGGTGAGCGTCCGGGAGCTGTGGATGGCGGTCAACGTCACGACCCGGGAGCTGACCACCCCCGACTTCGTGCAGCGCACGTCGGCTGTGCTGGCTGCCTACGGGGTGCCGCCGGAGCGGCTGGTGGTGGAGGTGAGCGAGCCGAGGATCGCCGGTGACCTGCCGACCGTGGTGGCCCGGTTGGCCGGGCTGCGGTCGCTGGGCGTACGCACCGCGTTGGACGACTTCCGGGCCGAGCACGCCTCGCTGGCCCAACTCCGTCGGCTGCCGATCGATCTGCTGAAGGTGGGCCCCGAGTTGGTGGGCGCACGGCCGGACGGGCAGCCACCGCTGATCGACGTGGTGGTCAACGTCGGCGAGCGGCTGGGCGTGGAGATCGTCGCCGAGGAGCTGGAGTCGTCGACCCAGGTCGAGGGGGCGCGTCGGGGCGGCTGCCGGTACGGGCAGGGCTTCGCGCTGGCCCGTCCGGCGACAGCCGAGCGGGTCGAGGCGTACTTCGAGGAGTTTCCGTCGACGTCCCGCTGAATTGGTGAACCGGTTCACCTCTCCCGGGGTGGTGCGGTGCTGCCACGCGGTGTGAGGTGCGGCGTCTCGTCCTGCACCCGGGTCGCGGGCTGTCCCGCGATGACGGCGAGCAGTTGCCGGGCGGCGTGCGCGCCGTACGCCGGGATGTCCCGGCCCAGGGCGGTCAGCGGCGGGTGCACCAGGCGGCAGAGCGGCGAGTCGTCCCAGGCCACGATGGACAAATCGCCCGGCACGGTGAGCCCCATCTCCTGGGCGACGGAGAGCCCGGCGATGGCCATCACGTCGTTGTCGTAGATGACCGCGGTGGGCCGCTGGGCGGAGCTGAGCAACCGGCGGGTGGCCCGGCCGCCCTCCTCGCCGGTGTAGTCGGACCAGACGGTGACCGCGTCGACCAGGCCGAGCCGCTGGCAGACCGCCCCGAAGGCGTCGGAGCGGATCTCGGTGTGTCGCAGGTCGGGCAGGCCGCCCACCCGGGCGATCCGTCGGTGCCCGAGCGCGACCAGGTATTCCACCGTCTCGGTCAGCGCGGCGGCGTCGTCGGACCAGAGGCTGGCCAGGTCACCGGTGCCACCGGGCCCGCCGATCACCACCGCCGGTAGTTGGATCTGCTCGAGTGCGGGGATGCGGCGGTCGTCGGTGCGCAGGTCGCAGACGAGCACGCCGTCCACCCGCCGTTCGCCCCACCAGCGCCGGTAGACCGCGATCTCGGCGTCATGGTCGGCCACCACCTGGAGGGTCAGCGCGTACGAGCGGGCGGAGAGTTCGGCCTCGACGCCACTGATCAGCTCCATGAAGAACGGCTCGATGCCGAGGATCCGGGCCGGTCGGCACAGGGCCAGGCCGACCGCACCCGCGGCGGCGGCGGAGAGGGCGCGGGCGGCGCTGCTCGGGCTGAACCCGATCTCCGTGGCGATGGCCAGGATGCGTTGCCGGGTGGCCTCGGAGACGCCGGGCTGCCCGTTCAGCGCGTACGACACGGCGCCCTTGGACACCCCGGCGCGTCGGGCGACGTCGGCGATGGTCGGCCGCTTCACCGGCATGCTCCTCCACTTTCCGGCCTCGGGGAGGTCGGGTCTCCTGGCTGTCGCGACGACGACCTGACCTGGTCAGCTGGTCGGCGGCGTCCTCAACCTAGCGCAACGGTGCGGCAGGTCGACTGTCCACGATAGACGGATGCCCATTACTTGCACGGTTCAGCGTACCTGTGCGTCCTTGGCGTCGACCTGCCGCGCGCTGCGCGGAGCTGTGGCATAAACCGCTCCACCACGCCTGTTCGCGCTCCCAAGGGTCTTTCTGTGCATCGATTGAGCGCTGTGTTAACCGGCCGTTGACACTCCTGAGACCGGACCGTACGGTGGCTTCACTTATCCGGTTCAGTCAACGTCTCTCGATGTCGGGAGCGTTCCCACGTGTTCGGAGGATGACATGAAAAGGTCCTGGAAACGGTGGGCCCGCACCGTCGCCGTGGGCGCGGTCGGTCTTGCCCTGGTGGCCGCGTGCAGCGGCAAGAGCGGACAGGATTCCGGCGCCGCGGATGGCCAGGTCACCTTGAAAATCAACTTCTGGGGCGACTTCGGCCTCCAGGACCTCAAGACGAAGTACGAGGCGGCCAACCCGAACGTCAAGATCCAGCTGAACTCCGGGGAGTACAACGCCCAGCACGAGGACCTGCAGAAGAAGCTCGTCGCCGGCTCCGGCGCGCCGGACATCGCCGCCATCGACGAGGGCTTCATGGTGCAGTTCCGCAGCCAGTCGGACAAGTTCGTCAACCTGCTCGACAAGGGCGCCGGCTCGTACGAGAGCAAATACCTGGCCTGGAAGTGGAAGCAGTCGCTCTCCGCTGACGGCAAGACCCAGATCGGCCTCGGCACCGACACCGGCGGCCTCGCCATGTGCTACCGCACCGACCTGTTCAAGGCCGCCGGGCTGCCCACCGAGCGGGACAAGGTCTCGGCCCTCTGGCCCACCTGGGACAAGTTCATCGAGGTCGGCCAGCAGTACACCGCCCAGAGCAAGAAGAAGTTCATCGACGCCGGCAGCAACCTGTTCAACCCGATTCTCGGCCAGCAGCCGGTCGGCTTCTACAACGAGCAGGACCAGCTCCAGATGGAGCAGGGCCCGAAGATCGCCTTCGACTACACCATCAAGGCCATCCAGGCCGACCTCTCCGCCAACCTGGCCAGCTTCCAGGCCGACTGGGACAAGGGCTTCACCAGCGGTTCCTTCGCGGTGCTCGCCTGCCCGGCCTGGATGCTCGGGCACATCAAGGACACCGCCCCCGGCACCGAGGGCAAGTGGGACATCGCCGCGGTGCCCGGTGGCGGCGGCAACTGGGGTGGCTCGTTCCTGACGATTCCCCAGCAGAGCAAGAACATCGACGAGGCGTACAAGCTGTTGGAGTGGCTGGTCCAGCCGGAGCAGCAGATTGAGATCTTCAAGAAGGTCGGCAACCTGCCGTCCCAACCGGCCCTCTACAGCGACCCGGCGATCGCGGACTTCAAGAACCCGTTCTTCACCGACGCGCCCGTCGGGCAGATCTTCCCGAAGATGGCGCAGGGTCTGACCCCGCAGTACCTGGGCAAGAAGAACGGCCCGACCCGGGTGGCCGTGGAGAACGTGCTGATCCGGGTGCAGAACAAGACCCTCAAGCCCGAGGCCGCCTGGGCCGAGGCGCTCAAGGAAGCCGAGAAGGCCAGCAAGTCCTGAGCCCGTCGGCGCGGGGGTCGGCCGGACACCAGGTCGCCCCCGCGCCACGCGCGCGTACCCCGTCTCTTCGGCCCTGGAGCGTCCCGATGTCCACCACCCGCGCCGCCCCCGCGTCGCCGGGCCGCCGCGCCGCCGACGGGCGGCACGGCCACGGCACCGACCCGGACCACCGCCGGCTCAGCTGGCGCGATCGGCTGTACCGGTTCGACACGCGCTACATGCCGTACGTGTTGATCGCGCCGTTCTTCCTGATCTTCCTGGTCTTCGGCCTGTTCCCGTTGATCTTCAACGGCGTCATCGCCCTGCGGAACTACCGGCTGGACGACCCGACACTGACCGGCTGGGCCGGCCTGGCCAACTTCCGCCAGCTCTTCGGCGATGAGGACTTCTGGAACGCGCTCTACAACACCTTCGGCATCTTCCTGCTCTCCTCGGTGCCGCAGCTGCTGCTCGCGCTGATCGTGGCGTCGCTGCTCAACCGCCGGCTGCGGGCGCAGACCTGGTGGCGGGTGGGCGTGCTGCTGCCGTACGTCACCCCGATCGTCGCCTCGACGATGGTGTTCAGCGTCTTCTTCTCCCGCGACTTCGGGATGGCCAACTGGGTGCTCGGCCTGTTCGGCATCGGCGACGATGCTCCGATCAACTGGCGGGCCGACAAGATGCACGCCTGGATCGCCATCGCCACGATGGTCAACTGGAAGTGGATCGGCTACAACGCCCTGCTCTACCTGGCCGCCATGCAGTCCATTCCGCGCGACGTCTACGAGGCCGCCGCGGTCGACGGGGCCGGCCCGTGGCGTCAACTCTGGCGGATCACCGTGCCGATGATCCAGCCGGTGATCGTCTTCACCGTCATCCTGTCCACCATCGGCGGGTTCCAGCTCTTCATCGAGCCGATGCTGTTCGACCTCAACGCGCAGGCCGCGACCGGCGGACCCAACGGCGAGTGGCAGACCATCGCCCAGCTGATCTACAAGGTCGGCTGGAAGGACCTCAACCTCGGCTACGCGGCCGCGATGAGCTGGGCGCTCTTCCTGATCATCCTGGTCGTGGCCGGTATCAACACCCTGCTGACCAACCGACTCTCCGGAGGGCGATCCAGGTGAGCGCCGTCGACACCGCACCGCCGGCCACCAAGAGCCGCCGCCGACGGGCCGCCCTGATGGGCCGCGCCCCGCAGGACACCCCGGCCGGCATCGGGACGTACCTGCTGCTGGCCACCACCATGCTCTTCGCGGCGTTCCCGCTGTACTGGATGTTCGTCATCGCCACCAGCGACGACGAGGCCCTGGCCCAGATCCCACCGGCCGTGATCCCCGGCGAGAAGTTCCTGGTCAACCTGGACGAGGTCTTCTCGCTGCAGGACGTCTACTTCGCCGCCTCGCTGATCAACAGCGTCATCGTCTCGACGGTGGTGACCGCCTCGATGCTGTTCTTCTGCTCGCTGGCCGGGTTCGCGTTCGCCAAGCTGCGTTTCGCCGGCAGCCGCTGGCTCATGCTGTTCGTGGTGCTCACCCTCACCGTGCCGAACCAGCTCGGCGTCGTCGCGCTGTACATCGTCATGGGCAAGCTGGGCTGGAACGGCACCCTGCTGGCCGTCATCGTGCCCGGCCTCGTCACCGCGTTCGGCGTCTTCTACATGCGGCAGTTCATCCTCAACACCGTGCCCGACGAGCTGATCGAGTCGGCCCGCATGGACGGGGCGACCACCATGCGGGTCTACCGATCCATCGTCCTGCCGGCGATCCGGCCGGCCCTCGCGGTGCTCGGCCTCCTCACCTTCGTGGCGACCTGGAACGACTTCCAGTGGCCGCTGATCACCCTGGGTGGCACCGACTACCCGACCTCGATGGTGGCCATCTCCGATCTGGCCAGCGGCAACTACGTCATCTACCGTCGGGTCCTCGCCGGGGCGTTCGTGGCGACCATCCCCCTGCTGATCATGCTGTTCATCGGTGGACGCCAGATCGTCCGCGGAATCATGGAAGGTGCGGTGAAGTCTTGAGCCGACAGGCACTCCACGACGGTTGGACCCTGCGGGCGGCACCCGGAGCGCAGGTGCCGGCCGAGATCGCCGGGCGGGTCGTGCCGGCGACCGTGCCCGGTGCGGTGCATACCGACCTGCTCGACGCCGGGCTGATTCCCGATCCCTACCTCGACGACAACGAGCTGGCACTGGCCTGGATCGGGCGCACCGACTGGAGCTACCGGACCACCTTCGTTTACCAGCCGGGCGACCATGACCGGGTCGACCTGGTCTGCGCCGGCCTGGACACCGTCGCCACGCTCACCGTTAACGGTGTCGAGGTCGGCCGCACCGAGAACATGCACCGCGGCTACCGCTTCGACGTCCGGTCACTGCTGCACGACGGCGACAACGACCTGGTCATCGCATTCGACTCCGCGTACCGCTACGCCGAAGCGCAGCAGGAGCGGCTCGGCGACCGGCCCAACGCCTATCCGGAGCCGTTCCACTTCATCCGCAAGATGGCCTGCAACTTCGGCTGGGACTGGGGGCCGACCCTGGTCACCGCCGGCATCTGGCAGGAGATCGGCCTGCACGCCTGGTCCACCGCCCGGCTGGCCAGCGTCCGCCCACTGGTCACAATGGACGGCTGCGACGGCCGGGTCGAGCTGCACGTCGAGGTCGAGCGGGTCGCGGACGTCCCGCTCACCGTCCGGGCCACCGTCGCCGGCGCCCGCGCCGACGTGGTCGTCCCGGCCGGGCAGCGCACGGCCGTGCTGACCCTCACCGTCGCCGAGCCCGCGCTCTGGTGGCCCCGGGGGTACGGCGAGCAGGCGCGCCACCCGATCGAGGTGACCCTGCACGCACCGCACGGCGACATTCTCGACAGCTGGTCCCATCGGATCGGCTTCCGCACGGTCCGACTGGACACCACCGAAGACGAGCACGGCACCCCGTTCGCGCTGTCGGTCAACGACGTCCCGGTCTTCGTACGCGGGGTCAACTGGATCCCGGACGACGTCTTCCCCACCCGGATCACCCGCCAGCGGCTGGCCGAGCGGTTCGACCAGGCCGCCGCGGCCAACATCAACCTGCTGCGGGTCTGGGGCGGCGGCCGGTACGAGTCGGCGGACTTCTACGACCTCGCCGACGAACGCGGGCTGCTCGTTCAGCAGGACTTCCTCTTCGCCTGCGCGGCCTACCCGGAGGAGGAGCCGTTCGGCAGCGAGGTGGCCGCCGAGGCCGTCGAGCAGGTGACCCGGCTGGCTCCGTACCCGTCGTTGGTGCTCTGGACCGGCAACAACGAGAACATCTGGGGCTGGCGCGACTGGGACTGGCAGCAGGCCCTCGCCGGGCGCACCTGGGGTCGCGGCTACTACCTGGACGTGCTGCCCCGGATCGTCGGCGAGTTGGACCCGACCCGCCCCTACTGGCCGGGCAGCCCCTGGTCGGGCACCGAGGCGATCCACCCCAACGACCCGGCGCACGGCACCACCCACATCTGGGACGTGTGGAACACCGACGACTACACCAGATACCGGGAGTACGTCCCACGCTTCGTCGCCGAGTTCGGCTACCAGGCCCCACCGGCGTACGCCACCCTGCGTCGGGCGTTGAGCGACGAACCTCTCGCGCACGACTCGCCGGGTATGGCGCACCACCAGAAGGCGGCCGACGGTGACGCCAAGCTCCAGCGGGGCCTGGACGCGCATCTGCCCGCCCCGGCGGACTTCGACGACTGGCACTACCTGACGCAGCTCAACCAGGCCCGCGCGATCCAGCTCGGGGTGGAGCACTTCCGCTCACACCGGGGCGTCTGCGCGGGCACCATCGTCTGGCAGCTCAACGACTGCTGGCCGGTCACGTCCTGGTCGGCCGTCGACGGCGACGGCCGGCGCAAACCCCTGTGGTACGCGCTGCGCCACGCGTACGCCGATCGGTTGCTCACCGTGCAACCCCGCGCCGGCGGCCTGGCCCTGGTCGCGGTCAACGACGGCGGTACGCCCTGGCGGGCGTCGGCCACGGTGACGCGGCTGACCCTCACCGGTGAGCCCCGGGCGAAGACGACGATGGAGTTGGCCGTCCCCGCGTACTCGGCGGTCACGCTGGCGCTGCCGGCGGAGCTGACCCGGCCGGAGGAGGCCCGGCGTGAGCTGCTGGTCGCCGAGGCGGGCCAGAGCGCCGAGCGGGCACTCTGGTTCTTTGCCGAGGACCGGGACGTGGACTGGCCGTCGGCGGCATGGGAGGCGTCGGTCGAGCGGGTCGACGGCGGGCAGCGGGTCCGGGTCACGGCCGGCACGGTGCTGCGCGACCTGACGCTCTTCGCGGACCGGCTCGACCCGACCGCCTTCGTGGACAAGGCCCTGGTCACCCTGCTGCCAGGCGAGTCGACGACCTTCACCGTGCAGGCCGACACCCCGCTGGACGCCACAGCCCTCGCCGCCCGCCCGGTGCTGCGCTGCGTGAACGACATCGGACGCGGCTAGCTCGCGCCTCATGATCGTGCTCGATCCAGGAAGTAGTGGTCTCCGTCGGCGAGGGAGGCCACTACTTCCGTGTTCGAGCACGATCAACACCCTCGACGGCAGGGTGTGATCCAGTCGGCGCAGCAGAACGCCCGGCGGGAGCAGACGCCGGACCGCGGCGTGGGGCGTCGGGACCTCTAGGGCAGTATCTACCCACGTCCTTGGCCGCTGCGCGACGAAGTGGCCGACAGAGGCGAAGACAGTGGCTGAGCCAGGCGGTATTCAGGGGAGCGCAGATGATTACCGAGCATGTCCGGGACGCGGCGGCGACGGCGTTCGTCTTCGGGTTCTTCGCCTCCAGTTGGTTCGGCTGGGCTCAGGAAGCGCCGCCGAAGCCGTGGCGGCCGGTGCTCATCGCTGGTTCGGTTCTGTCGCTGCTCACCGCCGTCGCCGGAGCGCTCCTCGCCTGGAGTCACTGGTCGGACGGCACGGCGTTCGACGCCGACACCAGCCGAACCTTCGGCATCGTCGTCGGTGTCGAGTTCGCGGTTGCCGCTGTCGGCGCCGGGTTGCTGGCCCGGCTGCGGCGCGGTGAGCTGATCGCCCCCTGGATCGCCCTTGTCGTGGGCGTCCACCTCTTCCCGGTGGCGGCGCTGCTCGGCTATCCGCTGATCCACCTGGTCGCCGCGCTGGTCACCGTCGTGGCGGTCGCGGCGGTTCCGGTCGCGAGGGCCCGTGCCGTGGCGGTGAGTGCGGTGGTCGGGCTGGGCACCGGCGTCGTGCTTCTGGCCGGTGCGGTGTCGTCGCTGCTCATCGCCCTGGTCGCCTACTGAGGCGGGTTGCCGTCAGAGCGCGGGGAACTGGCCGGTACGGGCGAGCGGTGAACCCGGGTCTCCCCGGGCCCACCGCTCGGCAGAGCGCGTGGCGGGTCAGGCGCGGGCGGCGGCGAGCACCTGGCCGACCAGGGCGCCCGAGGTGCCGGAGCGCTCGTACTCGGGGCGGTTCAGCGTGCCGCCCATCAGCGGCGCGGGGTTGCGGTGCACGGCCGGGCTGTCCGAGCTGACCAGGGCCGCGAAGTGGTACTCGTCGGCGCCGGTCGCCTCGACGATCCGGACGATGTTGCGCGGAGTGATGCCGCCACCCGGCATGATGACGATCCGCCCGGCGGCCCGGCGGACCAGGTCGGCGATGAGCGGAGCACCCTCCAGCACGCTGACCTCCTGGCCCGAGGTGAGCACCCGGTGCACGCCCAACTCGATCAGCTGCTCCAGCGCCGCGTACGGGTCGCGGGTCATGTCGAACGCACGGTGGAAGGTGATGCTGGCGTCGCCGGCGGCGGCGATCAGGCGACGGCTGGTCGGCACGTCGACGTCACCCTCGGCGGTCAGCGCGCCGATCACGATGCCGTGCGCGCCGGCCGCAACCGCGGCCCGCACGTCCCGCTCCATCGCCTCGATCTCGAACGGCGAGTAGATGAAGTCGCCGGCCCGGGGCCGGACGATCACATGCACCCGGATCCGGGTGACGGCGCGCAGGGTCGTCTCGATGGTGCCCAGGCTGGGGGTCAGCCCACCGTCGAAGAGCGCGGAGCACAGCTCCACCCGGTCGGCGCCGGCCTCCTCGGCGGCGACGGCCCCCTCGACGCTGTCGATGCAGATCTCGAATGTGCTCATGACTCTTCCTTTTCGGTACGGGACGATGCCGCGGTCCAATCGGTGACGGCGGTGACGGCGCCGACCGGTTCGCCGCCGCCGAGCACCGGCACCTGGCGTAGCGGGTCGGCCCCACCCACCGGTACGCCCACGGCGTCCAGGGCGGCGAGGACGATGGCAGTGGTGGCTCGGGGCGAACCGTCGATCACCTTCACCGCCACGGCGTGACCGTCCGGGGCGGCCACCGCGAGCACGCCCTCGGCCCCGCCCTTGGCGAGTACGCCGGGCAGTGCCCGCATCAGGTCGGTGTTCGGGTGCCCGCGCCAGCCGCCCACGTACTCCGGGTGTTGGCGCATGGCCTGCGCGACCAGCGCCTCGTCGCTCCCGGCGGGCGCGGTGACCAGCGCCTGGAACGTGCGGGCCAGGCCGGTCAGCGGCAGGCCGAACAGCGGTGCGCCGCAGCCGTCGACCGCCTGGTGCGCGATCGGCGTGCCGGCCAGCCGGGCGACGGCGGCGGCGATTTCCCGCTGGAGCGGGTGATCGGGGTCGAGATAGTCGTGTGTGCTCCAGGACCGGGCGACGCAGGCGACCAGCATCGCGGCGTGCTTGCCGGAGCAGTTCATCCGGATCCGGTCGCGCTGCCCGCCGGCGCGGATCAGCCGGTCCCGGGTCGGTTCGTCCTCCGGCCAGTCCTCCGGGCAGCCGAGCGCGTCCTCGGTCAGGCCGGCGCCAGCCAGCATCACCCGGACCACCTCGACGTGTCGGTCGTCGCCGGTGTGGCTGCCGGCGGCGAGGGCCAGCGCCGGGCCGGTCAGCGGGTCGACCCCATCGAGACCGGGGGCCGCCGCGACCCGGCAGGCCAACGCCTGCACCGGCTTGAGGGTGGAGCGGGGGAGTACCGGCTCGTCGGGTACGCCGGCGGCGAGGACGACCTCGCCGTCCGGGGCGAGCACCACGACGCTGCCGTAGTGACTGCTCTCGACGAAGCCGTTACGGACGACCCGGGCCAGTTCGGCGTAGCGGGCAATGGTCACCGGGTGCTGTTCCCTTCGATGAGCGGCGGGGGCAGGTCCGCGGTCCGTCGTCCACGCCGGCTGCTGAAGCGGCCGTTGCGGGCCTGGAGAACGCGGGCGAACTTCGACAGCGAGGCGTTGACCACCAGGTAGATCAGCGCCACCACCAGGAACGTCTGGATCAGCAGGTGGGTGTACGAGGAGAGCACCTGCCCGCTGTAGAGCAGCTCGGTGTAGCTGACCACGAAGCCGAGCGAGGTGTCCTTGAGCAGCCCGACCAGTTGGCTGACCAGGGACGGGGTGAGCTGGAGCAGCGCCTGGGGCAGGACCACCAGCGCCATGACCTGCCCGCGGCGCAGCCCGACGGCGAGGCCAGCCTCGGTCTGTCCACGGTCCAGGGCCAGGATGCCGGCCCGGAAGATCTCCGCGAACGCCGCCGAGTTGGAGACCACCAGCGGCACCACGAGCTTCCAGAACAGCGGGAAGTTCATTCCGTACTGCGGCAGCGCGAACAGCGTCACGTAGATCAGCAGCAGCGTGGGGACGGTCCGGAAGATCTCCACGTACGCGCCGGCCAGCCACCGCAGCGGTCGATGCACCGACAGTCGGCCGAGCGCCAGCAGCAACCCGAGCGTGGCACTGAGCACGGCGGTCGCGGCGGCGGCGCGCACCGTGGCCCACAGTCCGTTGAGCAGGTACCGCCAGATCGGCCAGGTGGTGAACGGTTCCCACCGGGCGGCGGCCAGCTCGCCGTGGCTGGCGAACTGGTACACGGCCGCGACGGCGGCACCGGCCAGGAGGACGGCACCCAGCACGGTGGCGATCCGGATCCGCCGCCGGGCACGGGGGCCGGGCTCGTCGAAGAGAATCTGTTGGGCCTGGTTCATCGGACGATCGCCAGCCTTCGTTCGAGCAGGCCGGTGACCTGACCGATGATCAACGCCAGCAGCATGTAGGCGAGGCCCGCGCCGGTGAAGACGGCGATCGGCTGAGCCTCGACGAGGTTCACGGTGTTGGCCGCCTGGGTCAGCTCGACGATCCCGACGACGGCGGCCAGTGAGGTGTTCATCAGCAGCGCGATGCAGATGTTGCCGATCGGCTGGATCACCGCCCGGAGTCCCTGCGGCAGGATCACGTGCCGCAGGGACTGGCCGAAGGTGAGCCCGATGGCACGGGCCGCCTCAGCCTGGCCGACGCCGACCGTGTTGATCCCGGCGCGGATCGCCTCCGCCAGGTACGCCCCCTCGTAGACGGCGATGACGATCGCGGCGGAGGTGAACAGCGGGAACGTGATGCCGATGGTCGGCAGCGCGAAGACGAAGAGCACCAGCAGGGCCAGCAGCGGCAGGTTCTGGAACACCTCGACGTACGCCGTGCCGACTGCGCGCAGCAGTGGGACGGGGGCGATCCGCAGGGTGGCTACGACGAGGCCCAGCAGCATCGCGCCGATGGTGGTCACGACGGTCAGTTCGACCGTCGTGACCAGGCCGTGGCCGAGCTCGCTCAGGTGGGCGGTGAGGGCGTCCATCGGTACGAGAGGATGCTCAGGAGCCGTCGGCGGAACCGAGGGCGGGCGGGGTGGGCGCCCCACCCTCGACCACCGAGCCGAGGGTGCCCTCCCAGACCTTCGCCCACGTGCCGTCGGCCTGGATCTTCTTCAGCCAGTTGTTGACGAACTCCTTGAACTGCGGGTCCTCCCGGTTGAGGCCGATGCCGTACGCCTCCGTGGTGAACGGTTCGCCGACCACCTTCATCCCCGGGTTCGCCTTGGCGCCCGAGGCGAGCAGCGTGAAGTCCTGCACGTACGCGTCGCCGCGCTTCTGGAGCAGAGCCTGCAGCGCCTGCGGGTCGGTGCCGAAGGCGATCTGCTTCGAGCCGGGAGCGGCGGAGGGCAGTGCGGTGACCGCGGGCGTGTTCGCCCCGACGATGACGGTCTTGCCGGCGAGGTCCTTGACGCTCTTGATCGCGGTGTCGTCCTTGCGGACCCCGACCGCCAGCCCCGAGGTGAGGTACGGCCCGGCGAAGGCGACCTGGGTGGCCCGCTGCGGGGTGATGGTGTACGTCTGGAAGACCGCGTCCACCGACTTGGCCTGGAGCATGGCCTCCCGGGTCTGGGTGCCGATGGTCGTCGTCTTCACCTCGGGCTTGCCGATGATGTACTTCGCCAGCAGCTTCGCCATGTCGGCGTCGAAGCCCTCGATGGTGCCGCTGACCGGGTTCTGCTGGGCGAGCAGCGGCGCGTCCAGGGATCCGCCGATGTTGAGGTAGCCGCGCTTGCGGATCGCGTCCATTGTGGAACCGGCCGGGATGTCCGCGTCGGTGGCGACCGGGGCGGCGTCGTACACCGACTGGGCGATCACGCCGTCGCCGCCGAGGCCGGGGTTGCCGGGCAGCGACGGAGCGCTGCTGCCGCTGTCACCGCCGCAGCCGGTCGCGGCAAGGGCCACCGCCACCGCGGTGGCGGTGAGGGCGAGCGAGCGCCGCCCGGTGAAGCTCATCTTGAGGATTGACATGACACCCTCCTGTTGGGGGCTAGTGCTGGAGGATCTTGGAAAGGAAATCGCGCGCCCGCTCGGTCTGCGGGGCGGCGAAGAAGTCGTCGGGGGCTCCGGATTCGACGATGCGGCCGTCGTCCATGAAGACCACCCGATCGGCGGCGCGGCGGGCGAAGCCCATCTCGTGGGTGACCACGATCATGGTCATCCCCTCGGCGGCGAGGGAGACCATCACGTCGAGCACCTCGTTGACCATCTCCGGGTCGAGGGCCGACGTCGGTTCGTCGAAGAGCAGCACCTTCGGTTGCATCGCCAGTGCTCGGGCAATCGCGGCCCGCTGCTGCTGCCCACCGGAGAGTTGGGCCGGGTGGTGGTTCGCCTTGTCGGCGATGCCGACGCGTTCCAGCAGGGTCATCGCCTGCTGCCGCGCCTCAGGCCGGGCGATCCTGCGGACCCGGGTGGGGCCGAGGGTGATGTTCTCCAGCACCGTCTTGTGCCCGAAGAGGTTGAAGGACTGGAAGACCATGCCGACGTCGGCGCGCAGCCGGGCCAGCGCGCGGCCCTCGGCCGGCAGCGGTTCCCCGTCGATCTCGATGCTGCCCTGCCCGGCGGTCTCCAGCCGGTTGAGGCAGCGGCACAGGGTCGACTTGCCGGAGCCGGACGGCCCGACCACGACGACCACCTCGCCAGCGGTCACCGTGAGGTCGATGTCCTTGAGTACGTGCAGCGGACCGAACCACTTGTGCAGGCCGCGTACCGACACCATCGGTCGGTCCGCACCCGTCGTCTCCGGTGCCACCAGACGCACCCACTTCCTTCGACTACAAAACTAAGTCGGCTTCATATCGAACCAACAGCGCCATCTAAAGGTAGCCAGCAAACTAAGTCAACCGGTTGCTTGAACAAACTTCGGATGCTAAGAACCTGACGTGACGATTGACGACGCGCCCCGCGAAGCCCTCCGGGGCGGCCCCAGGGAGCTGCTGCGCTGGGTGGCCACCGGAGCGGCCGTCAGTCGTGCTGACCTGTCCCGACTCTCCGGGCTGTCCCCCTCGACGGTCTCCCAGCGGGTCGAGGCGTTGATCAACCAGGGTTTGCTGGAGGAGACCGGCGACGGGCGGTCCCGGGGCGGGCGGCGGCCACGCCAGCTCGCCGTACCCACCGGCGGCGCCGTGGTCGGCGCCATCGACCTCGGCGCGCATCACGCCCGCGTCGGCACACTGGATCTCTCCGGGCGGGTGGTCCAGGGCCGAACCCTGCCCGTACGCATCGAGGACGGTCCGGAAGCGGTGCTCGGTGCGCTGCTGACCGAGGTCGCCGCGCTGGCGGCCGGTGGCGGGTCAGCGGCCTCCGGCGGCGCGTCGGCGGCGGGCGTGCTGCGCGGCGTCGGTATCGGCATTCCCGGCCCGGTGCAGCACGCCACCGGACGCATCGTCAGCCCGTCCCGGATGCCTGGCTGGAACGGCTTTGACGTCGCCGCCTTCTGTGCCGACCGGTTCGAGGTGCCGATCATCGTGGACAACGACGCCAACCTGATGGCGCTCGGCGCACACCGCACGGCACATCCCGAGCTGGACCACGCCGTCTACATCAAGGCCGGCACCGGGATCGGCTCTGGCGTGATCTCCAGCGGACGGCTGCACCGGGGCGCACAAGGTTCGGCCGGGGACATCAGCCACTGCCGGGTGGTGGCCGATCCCGCGCCACCCTGCACCTGCGGCAACGCCGGTTGCCTGGAGGCGGTGGCCAGTGGCGCGGCCCTGGTCACCGCGCTACGTGACCAGGGCGTGCCGGTCGACGACCTGACCGGCGTGATCCGCCTGATCGACGACGGTGACCGGCACGCCACCGCGCTCGCCCGGCAGGCCGGCCGGGCCATCGGCGAGATCCTCGCCGTCGTGGTCAACTTCTTCAATCCGCAGGTGGTGGCCATCGGTGGCCGACTCGCCGACTGCGAGCCGCTGCTCGCCAGCATGCGAGCCACCCTCTACGAGCGGTGCCTACCGCTGGCCACGCAGACCCTGCTCATCGAGCGGGTCGACAGCGGCCAGGACGTCGGCATCACGGGCGCCGCCCACCTGGTCATCGACCACGTCGTAGCCGCCAGCTGACTCCGCTGATCACCACGACCTGGTCATCGACCACGTCGTAGCCGCCAGCTGACTCCGCTGATCACCACGAGATCGCCGATATTGCGGTGTCCGGGCCGACGGATGCCGCAATGTCGCCGATCTCGTGTTGATCATGCGGGCGTGGGCGCGGCTTCGGGCGCGCTTGGCGCCCTACTCCGGGACGCGGCGGTAGGCGCCGTCGCTGGCTGAGGTGGCCATTGAGGCGTACGCGCGGAGTGCCGCCGAGACCGGGCGCTGCCGGTCGGTCGGGGTGTACGGCTTGTCGCGCTTCTCCTCGGCCACCCGTCGCGCCTCCAGCTCGTCGGATGGCACGTTCAGCTCGATGGACCGGCCCGGGATGTCGATGACGATCTCGTCGCCCTCCCGGACCAGGGCGATCAGCCCACCGGAGGCCGCCTCGGGGGAGACGTGCCCGATGGAGAGCCCGGAGGTGCCGCCGGAGAAGCGGCCGTCGGTGAGCAGCGCACAGGAGCGGCCCAGCCCACGTCCCTTGAGGAACGAGGTGGGGTAGAGCATCTCCTGCATGCCGGGGCCGCCCTTCGGCCCCTCGTACCGGATCACCACGACGTCCCCGGCGACGACCTGCTTGGCGAGGATCGCGGTCACCGCGTCGTCCTGCGACTCGTAGACCTTCGCCGGGCCGCGGAAGGTCAGACAGTCGTCCGGCACGCCGGCGGTCTTCACGACGGAGCCTTCCGGGGCCAGGTTGCCGTGCAGGATGGCCAGCCCGCCGTCGGCGGAGTATGCGTGCTCGCGGTCCCGGATGCAGCCGCCGGCCGCGTCGGTGTCCAGCGTGGACCACCGGTTGGTGGTGGAGAACGGCTCGACGGTGCGCACCCCGCCCGGGGCGGCGTGGAACAACTCGACCGCAGTCGGTGTCGGGGAGCCGCCACGCACGTCCCAGTCGGTCAGCCACTGAGCCAGCGAGGGGGAGTGCACGGCGTGCACGTCCCGGTTGAGCTGCCCGGCCCGGTCCAACTCGCCGAGGAGCGCCGGAATGCCGCCGGCTCGGTGCACGTCCTCCATGTGGTAGTTCGGCGAGTTCGGGGCGACCTTGGCCAGGCACGGCACCCGCCGGGAGATGGCGTCGATGTCGGTGACGCCGAAGTCCATCTCCGCCTCGCGGGCGGCGGCCAGCAGGTGCAGCACCGTGTTGGTGGAGCCGCCCATCGCCACGTCCAGGGCGACCGCGTTCTCGAAGGCGGCCTTGGAGGCGACCGTGCGGGGCAGCACCGAGTCGTCGTCGCCGTCGTACCACCGCTTGGAGATCTCCACGACAGTGCGGCCGGCCTCGACGAAGAGGGACCGGCGTGCGGCGTGGGTGGCCAGTGTCGAACCGTTGCCCGGCAGCGCCAGCCCGATCGCCTCGGTGAGGCAGTTCATCGAGTTGGCGGTGAACATGCCGGAGCACGAGCCGCAGGTCGGGCAGGCGGAACGCTCGATCTCACCGAGCTGCTCGTCGGTGACCGCGTCGTTCGAGGAGGCGATCATCGCGTCGATCAGGTCGATCTTGCTGTGCACGACGCCCTCGATCGCCATCGTCTTGCCGGCCTCCATGGGGCCACCGGAGACGAAGACGGTCGGGATGTTGAGCCGCAACGCGGCCAGCAGCATCCCGGGGGTGATCTTGTCGCAGTTGGAGATGCAGACCAGGGCGTCCGCGCAGTGCGCGTTGACCATGTATTCCACCGCGTCGGCGATCAGCTCCCGGCTGGGCAGGGAGTAGAGCATGCCGCCGTGGCCCATCGCGATGCCGTCGTCGACCGCGATGGTGTTGAACTCCCGGCCCACCCCGCCGGCCTCGGCGATCGCGTCGGCGACCAGGCCACCCATGTCCTTGAGGTGTACGTGACCCGGCACGAACTGGGTGAAACTGTTGGCGATGGCGACGATCGGCTTACCGAAGTCGTCGTCGGTCATCCCGGTGGCCCGCCAGAGGGCTCGGGCGCCGGCCATCGTCCGACCGTGTGTGGAAGTCCTCGATCGCAGCTCAGGCATGCATACCAGCATGACACCGCCGCCGCGCCGGCCGTCCGGTGTAGGTGCCGTGTCCCAACAGATGCACACCCGGTCCCCACGATGTGCGCTCATCCGGCACTCTTGAGGACGTGCATCTCCCCCCGGGCATGGTCGCGGTCGCGGCGCTGAGCGGGCTTGTCGCCACCGCGGCCGCCGTGCTGCTGACCGTGGTCGCCCGGCGGCGTACCGGGCCGCACCGGCCGGCGCACCTGCTGCTCGCGGCGGCCGCCGGGACCTCACTGCTCAGTCTGTTGGCGGGTGTGGTGGCCGTGCTCTCCGCGAGCGACCACTGGGCCCACGAGCAGGGGCAGCGCACCGGCTGGGCCACCGCGGTGGCGATCGGCACGGCGGTGAGCGGGTTGACCTTCGCGGCTGGTCTGCTCCGGCTGCCGGGGGTGGCCGCCACCGCGGCGGGGACCGCGCGGCTCGCCCTGGACGGCGTGACCATGGCGGCTGCGCTGTGGTTCGTCGGCTGGGTGCTCTTCTCCGAGCCCACCCGGTTGCTCGGCGCCGCCACCCCGATGGCCTGCCCGGCGATCCTGGTGGCCACCGTGAGCGCCGCGCTCGGTGCCGGGCTCGCCGTGATCGTCGTCTTCCGGGCCGCCGCCCCACGCCGACGGCTCGCCGCGCTGGGCACCGGCATCAGCGCGGTGACCTGCGGCGGTCTGGGTCTCAGCGCTGGGCTCTGCCAGGCCGGGCCGACCATGTCGCTGACCGGCGCGGCCGTGCTCGCCGCAGGCCTGCTGACCGTCGCGCTCGCGGTGCACCGGGCCGACCGGCCCGGGCAGATCGAACTGGACCTGATCGGTCGCGACGGCGAGTACGCGATCGCCCCGATGCTGGCGTTGGCCGCCTCGGCGACGTACCACCTCGTCCAGGGCGGCCGGTTCACCGCGCCGGCCATCGTGGCCGGCAGCGTGGAGGGTTTCGCCCTGGTGGCCCGGCAGTACCTCACCCTTCGCGACGTCCGGGGGTACGCGGGCCGCCTGGTCGAGCGGGAGGCGCACTTCCGTGAGTTGGCGCACACCGATCCGCTGACGTCGTTGGCCAACCGGCGAGGGCTGCTGCGCGCGCTGCACGACAGCGCGACGGCGAGCACCCCGTGCGTGTTGCTCGGGCTTGACCTGGACGGCTTCAAGAACGTCAACGACATGCGCGGCCACGACGTGGGCGACGCGGTGCTGGCCGAGGTGGGCCGGCGGCTGCGCGGCAACCTGCGCCCCGGCGACGTGGCCGCCCGGCTGGGCGGCGACGAGTTCGCCGTACTCATGCAGGGCCGGCCGGCCGAGGCGGACCGCGTCGCCGAACGGTTGCTCGGGGTGCTCAACCGGCCGTACGACCAGCCGGAAGGGCCGGTCTTCCTGTCGGTGAGCATCGGGGTGGCCGGGTGGGCCGGCGAGCCGGACGTGGAGCTGCTGCTGCGGCACGCCGACCTGGCACTGCGCTACGCCAAGCAGCGCGGCAAGAACCGGATCGAGCGGTACGACGCCGCGTACGACCAGCTGCTGCGCCGGCGTACCACGGTGGAACACGAGCTGCGTGGCGCCATCGACCGCGACGAGCTGCGGTTGGCCTTCCAGCCGGTGGCGTCGCTGCCGTCGGTGCGGCCGGTCGGCGCCGAGGCGCTGCTCCGCTGGCGCCACCCCGAGCTGGGCAATGTTCGTCCGGACGAGTTCATCCCGCTCGCCGAGGAGTGCGGCATGATCGCCCCGCTCGGTGCCTGGGTGCTGCATCAGGCCTGCTACCAGCTCTCCCGTTGGCTGGCGGACGGGCACGACGTCTGGGTGTCGGTCAACGTCTCCCCGCGCGAGTTGCACGCCCCGGAGTACGTGGTCCAGGTCGCCGAGGCGCTGCGCGCCCACCACGTGCCGCCGCAGCGGCTGGTGCTGGAGGTCACCGAGCACGCGGTCGCCACCGACCTGGATGAGCTGATCCGGCGGCTGACCGCGCTGCGGTTGACCGGTGTCCGGATCGCGCTGGACGACTTCGGGGCCGGCTACTCGTCGCTGGGGCAGTTGCGCCGGCTGCCGATCGACATTCTGAAGATCGACCACAGCCTGGTCGCCGAGCACGAGCCGGTCCGGCCGGTCGGCCAGGACGGTCCGGCGTTCGCGCCGATGGTCGACATCGTCATGCGACTGGGCCACCAACTGGGGCTGGAGGTGATCGCCGAGGGGGTGACCACCCCGACCGAGTTGGCCGCGGTGGTGGCCGCCGGCTGCCGGTTCGGCCAGGGTGCGCTCTTCGGCTGGGGGGTGCCGGCCGAGCACCTGGAGGCGATGCTGGAGGCGGCCACCTCACCGGGCGCGCGGCCCGCTCCGCTGCCCGCGCCACGCCGGGTTTCGGGCGGGTCCGGGCAGCTCACCCCATCTGCCGGTGGCGCGTCACCGGTCGACGCGCCGGCCTCCGTTAACCAACATGTGGGATCAGTTGACTCATCGCGTGAGATGCGTCAGGCTTAGCCGCATGTCGTCGTACCGGTCGCTGCGAGTACTTACCTGAGCGCACTCTCCCTCATTGAGAGTGCGCTGGCCCCGTGCATCTGCACGAGGGCCGTTTTTATTGCCGTCGGAACCTGGCGAGGCGGGCCCCGCCCGTGTCGCAACGCTTGACCAGCCACAGCCACTCCAGCCGAAGGCCAGAACCGCCATGACGAAACCCACGCCCGAGACCCTCGCCCACACTGCCCGCCGGGCCCGCGCGGCCGCCGACCCGACCGCTGCCGCCGCCGACCCGACCGCCGCGCGCAGCGCGGCCACCCCGGCCGTCCCGGCGGTACGGCCCTCCGCTCCGGCCCAGGTCTCCGGGGCCGGCTCGCTTGTGCGGTCCCTTGAGGCGCTCGACGTCGACGTCGTCTTCGGCATCCCGGGCGGCGCGATCCTGCCGGCGTACGACCCGCTCTACGACTCTACCGTCCGGCACATCCTGGTGCGGCACGAGCAGGGCGCGGGGCACGCGGCGACCGGGTACGCGCAGGCCACCGGCAAGGTTGGCGTCTGCATGGCCACCTCCGGCCCGGGCGCGACGAACCTGGTCACCCCGATCGCCGACGCGTACATGGACTCGGTGGCGATGGTGGCGATCACCGGGCAGGTGGCCCGACCGTCGATCGGCACCGACGCCTTCCAGGAGGCGGACATCCAGGGCATCACCCTGCCGATCACCAAGCACAACTTCCTCGTCCAGAACGCCGAGGAGATCCCTCGCGTGCTGGCCGAGGCGTTCCACCTGGCCAGCAGCGGCCGACCCGGCCCGGTGCTGGTCGACATCCCCAAGGACGTGCTCCAGGCACCGACCACCTTCTCCTGGCCGCCCACCCTGGACCTGCCCGGTTACCGGCCCACCCTGCACCCGCACGGCAAGCAGATCCGGGAGGCGGCGCGGCTGATGACCGCGGCCCGCAGGCCGGTGCTCTACGTTGGCGGCGGGGTGCTCAAGGCCGGTGCCACCGACGGGCTGCGCCGGCTGGCCGAGCTGACCGGCATCCCGGTCGTCACCACGCTGATGGCGCTCGGCGCGTTCCCCGACTCGCATCAGCAGCACCTGGGGATGCCCGGCATGCACGGCACCGTCGCCGCGGTCTACGGCCTGCAGAAGGCGGATCTGATCGTCGCGCTGGGTGCGCGGTTCGACGACCGGGTCACCGGCAAGCTGGACTCGTTCGCCCCGGACGCGACAGTGGTGCACGCGGACATCGACCCGGCGGAGATCGGCAAGAACCGGCACGTGGACGTGCCGATCGTCGGAGACGCCAAGCACGTCATCGACGAGCTGATCGCCGCGGTGACCGTCGAGCGGTCGGCGGGGCACACCACCGACCTGGGCGACTGGTGGACTCAGCTGGACGACCTGCGCAACCGCTACCCGCTGGGCTACGACGAGCCGGCGGACGGCACGCTCTCCCCGCAGTACGTGATCAAGCGCCTGGGCGAGATCGTCGGCCCCGACGCGATCTTCGTGGCGGGGGTGGGCCAGCACCAGATGTGGGCGTCCCAGTTCATCTCCTACGAGAAGCCGTACACCTGGTTGAACTCTGGCGGCCTCGGCACGATGGGCTACGCGGTGCCGGCGGCGATGGGCGCCAAGGTCGGCAAGCCGGACACGGTGGTCTGGGCGGTGGACGGTGACGGCTGCTTCCAGATGACCAACCAGGAGCTGGCCACCTGCGCGTTGGAGGGCATCCCGGTCAAGATCGCCGTCATCAACAACGGCAATCTCGGCATGGTCCGGCAGTGGCAGACGCTGTTCTACAACGAGCGCTACTCCAACACCGAGCTCGGCACCCACAAGCACCGCATTCCCGATTTCGTCAAGCTCGCCGAGGCCCTGGGCTGTGTCGGGCTGCGCTGCGAGAACGCCGCCGACGTGGACAAGACCATCGCCGCCGCCATGGAGATCAACGACGCCCCGGTGGTGATCGACTTCGTGGTCGGCAAGGACGCGATGGTCTGGCCGATGGTCGCCGCCGGCACCAGCAACGACGAGATCATGTTCGCCCGCGACGTCCGCCCGGCCTTCGACGAGGATGACATCTGATATGAGTGAGCACAGCGAACGGATCAGCAAGCTCAGCCTTGCGCATGGTCAGGGAACGACCGAGCGAAGCGAGGTCGTTGCATGACCATGCACACCCTCTCCGTGCTCGTGGAGAACAAGCCCGGCGTGCTCGCCCGCGTCTCCGGCCTGTTCTCCCGGCGCGGGTTCAACATCGACAGCCTCGCCGTGGGCGAGACCGAGAACCCGGACGTCTCCCGGATCACCATCGTGGTCAACGCGGAGTCGTCCCCGTTGGAGCAGGTCACCAAGCAGCTCAACAAGCTGGTCAACGTGCTCAAGATCGTTGAGCTGGATCCGCAGGTCTCGGTTGCCCGGGAGTTGCTGCTGGTGAAGGTTCGCGCCGACCGGGTCACGCGATCCCAGGTGCTGGAGACCGTCAACCTGTTCCGCGCCCGGGTGGTGGACGTCGCACCGGACACGCTGACCATCGAGGCCACCGGCACCCCGGACAAGCTCGACGCGCTCCTCCGTGATCTCGAACCCTTCGGCATCAAGGAAATGGTCCAGTCCGGGCTGGTGGCGATCGGGCGCGGCTCGCGTTCGATCACCGCCGGTCCCGCGCTTCGGGCCGCCGCCTGATCCGCGTCCGCTCCGCCCCGGCGGTCGGCCCGAACCCATCCACACAGACCACGACGGGCCTCCCCGGCCGTCGTACGAAAGGGAATTTCTCATGAGCGTTGAGGTGTACTACGACGACGATGCCGACCTCGGCCTGATCCAGGCCAAGAAGGTCGCGGTGATCGGCTACGGCAGCCAGGGCCATGCCCACGCGTTGTCGCTGCGTGACTCCGGCGTCGACGTGGTGATCGGTCTGCCGGAGGGCTCGAAGAGCCGCCCCAAGGCCGAGGAGCAGGGCCTGCGGGTGCTCACGCCGGCGCAGGCCGCCGCCGAGGCCGATGTGATCATGGTGCTCGCACCGGACACCGCCCAGCGCGCCCTCTACACCGAGTCGATCGCCCCGCACCTCGCCCCCGGCAAGGCGATCTTCTTCGGCCACGGCTTCAACATCCGGTACGGCCTGATCAAGCCGCCGCCCGAGGTGGACGTGGCGATGGTCGCGCCGAAGGGCCCCGGCCACCTGGTCCGCCGCCAGTACGCCGACGGCAAGGGTGTGCCCTGTCTCGTCGCCGTCGAGCAGGACGCCAGCGGCAACGCGCTCGCGCTCGCCCTCGCGTACGCCAAGGGGATCGGCGGCACCCGCGCCGGTGCGATCAAGACCACCTTCACCGAGGAGACCGAGACCGACCTCTTCGGCGAGCAGGCGGTGCTCTGCGGTGGTGCCGCAGCCCTGGTGCAGACCGGTTTCGAGGTGCTCACCGAGGCGGGCTACGCCCCGGAGGTCGCCTACTTCGAGTGCCTGCACGAGCTGAAGCTGATCGTCGACCTCATGTACGAGGGCGGCATCGCGAAGATGCGCTACAGCATCTCCGACACCGCCGAGTACGGCGACCTCTCCCGTGGCCCGCGCATCATCGACTCCCGGGTCAAGGATGAGATGCGCAAGATCCTGGGCGAGATCCAGTCCGGCGAGTTCGCCCGCGAGTGGGTCGCCGAGGACGAGGCCGGCCGGCCCAACTTCACCAAGTGGCAGGCCGAGGGTGCGGCGCACCCGATCGAGGAGACCGGCAAGAAGCTGCGCGGCATGATGAGCTGGGTCGACCGCCCGATCACCGAGACCGCCTGACGTTGCGGCGCGACCGCCCGGCCGTCCAGACACGGCCGGGCGGTCGCGTTCTCATCACTCGCGCTCGATCACGCTGGCCTCGTCGGTGGCCAGCGTCAGCGCCTGGGCCCACCTGGTGGGATCGGGTGACCAACGCCTCGGCCAGGATCGGACCGGACCGCGTGAGATCGACGCGGGTCAGCTTTCGGAGCAGCGTGACGCGTACGGCGAGCGACACGAGTGGCTCCTCCCGAAGGGCTGTGCCTCCGGTTCCGAGGGGCCAGGGCAACCATGTCGGTCAGGTGAACGGCCGGTGTCCGTTGTCCGAGCCGGCGTGTGAGGGCCCTCACCCCGCAGACCGGGACATGCCGACCAGCGAGGCCCCTACGATCGCGGGTAGGTGCGCAGCCGGCACCTGACGGCCACGGCACGGATCAGCGCAGGGCGCAGTGCGGCGCCCTGCCGCCCCGGCCGATCGCAAACACGACCTCTACGAGGACCGATGAATCCAGTCGTACTGATCGCCGAAGAACTCGCCCCCGCCGCCATCGAGGTGCTCGCCCACGACTTCGACGTCCGTCACGTCGACGGCACCGACCGTCCGGCTCTGCTCTCGGCGCTCTCCGAGGCCGACGCCGTCATCGTGCGCAGCGCGACCCAGATCGACGCCGAGGCGGTCGCCGCCGCGCCGCGACTCAAGGTGGTCGCCCGGGCGGGCATCGGGCTGGACAACGTCGAGGTTCCGGCCGCCACCGCGCGGGGCGTCATGGTCGTCAACGCGCCCACCTCCAACATCGTCTCCGCCGCCGAGCAGGCCGTCGCACTGCTGCTCGCCGTTGCCCGTAACACCGCGAGCGCCAGTTCCGCGCTCAAGGCGGGCGAGTGGAAGCGGTCGAAGTACACCGGCGTCGAGGTGCAGGGCAAGACCGTCGGCGTGGTGGGTCTCGGTCGGATCGGGGTGCTCTTCGCGTCTCGCATCGCGGCGTTCGGCACCCGGCTGATCGCGTACGACCCGTACATCCAGCCGGCCCGTGCGGCGCAGCTCGGCGTCCGCCTGGTCGGGCTGGAGGAGTTGCTGCGGGAGAGCGACTTCATCTCCATCCACCTGCCGAAGACGCCGGAGACGGTGGGCCTGATCGGTGAGAAGGAGCTGGCGATCGTCAAGCCAGGCGTTCGCATCATCAACGCCGCTCGTGGTGGGCTGGTCGACGAGCAGGCGCTGGCGAACGCGATCGCCGAGGGTCGGGTCGCCGGCGCCGGCGTCGACGTGTACAGCAAGGAGCCGTGCACCTCGTCGCCGCTGTTCGCCTTCGACAACGTGGTGGCCACCCCGCACCTGGGTGCCTCCACCCACGAGGCGCAGGACAAGGCCGGCCTCGCCGTGGCCAGGAGCGTCAAGCTGGCGTTGCAGGGCGAGTTCGTCCCGGACGCGGTCAACGTGCAGGCCGGTGGCGTGGTCGCCGAGGACGTCCGGCCGCTGCTGCCGCTGGCGGAGAAGCTCGGCAGGGCGTTCACCGCAGTCGCCGGTGGGGTCGCCGCCAGCGTCACGGTCGAGGTCCGGGGCGAGATCGTCAGCCACGACGTGTCCGTGCTCAAGCTCGCCGCCACCAAGGGCCTCTTCAGCTCCGTGGTCGAGGAGCAGGTCACCTACGTCAACGCCCCGCACCTGGCCGCCGAGCGTGGTGTCGAGGTCAACCTGGCCAGCCTGGCCGAGACTTCGGAGCAGCCCACCCTGGTCACGGTGCGCGGCGCGCTACCGGACGGCCGCACGGTCAGCGTCTCCGGCACGGTCACCCACTCCGGCACTCGGGACGTCCTGAAGCTGACCGAGGTGGACGGCTTCGACGTGGAGATTGGCGCGGAGGGCATCCTGCTCTTCCTGCGCTACGCCGACCGGCCCGGCGTCGTCGGCATCGTCGGCACCCTGCTCGGCGAGTCGGGCATCAACATCGCCGCGATGCAGGTGGCCCGGCGCGAGGCGGGCGGCGAGACGCTGATGACGCTCACCGTCGACCAGGCGCTCGGCGCCGACCTGCTCACCTCGGCCGCCGACTCGATCGGCGCCACGGCGGCCAGCGCCGCCGACCTGCGCGACGAGTAGTCAACGGCAAGCACCATGGGGGCCCGGCGATCCGCTGGGCCCCTTGTCGTACCCCGGGGTGGGTTGAGGTCGGTCAGCCGGGCAGGCGGGTCGGGGGCGGGTAGACCGAGCCGTCCTGCGGGTCGAAGAGCATCAGCCCGTGCGCGCCGGCCAGCCGCTCGATGTCCAGCAGCACCTGGTCCGCGCAGGTCGGGTGCAGGTTCAGCTCGACATGGTCGTGGGCGGCGTGCAGTGGGGCCACCGCCCACGGGCTGCCCGGGCCGGGATGACGGTCCGGATAGGAGGCGGTGATCGCCCGGTAGAAGCTGACCACCCGCGGGTCCGGGTAACGATCCACGTGTCGCCCTTGTCGGCAACCGTTGACCGCTGTCCGCACGTCCTCGGGCGTCGCCCCGTCGTCCAGGGCCCACACGCTCAGATCGAAACTCACGGCGGATAGCGTGCCATCCGCCGTTCACCATGTCGAAACGGCCTCGCCGCCGGTCAACCGCCGAGCCCCCAAGGCTCCGATGACGACAGTCCGCTGTGGAGACTCTTGCGTCGAGTTGCGTCGATTCGCTAGCGTACGCACTGCGGTCACTGGCCGAGTTCGAGGCGCCGGCCCGTCTTCGGGTGGCGCGGTCGACGTCCGGCCCGACCGGTCCGCACCCCTCGATTGTGCGAGCCACGCGCACTCGTCGCTGACCGGCCCCCATGGTCGTTGCCGAGACCGTGGGGGCCGATCGCAGGCCCGACCGGCCGTCCGAGGGGCGGCCGAGGTGCGAAACGGGCCGGAGCGCCGCGGGGAAGCGGGCTCGGTGCGACGACGTCCCGCTCAGCGCCGGTGAGCGAAGAGCGCGCGATAGTCGGAGTTGCCACGGAACCACGCCAGGCCCGTCGGGCCGGCGGCGTAGAGCGCGGTGGCGTAGCCGTCGGCGATCGTGAGGTCGGGGCCCACGACGGTGGCGGCGACGAGATGGTCGGCCGGCTCGCCGGTGTGCGGGTCCACCACGTGTCCCTGCCGCCCGGTGACCCCGGAGGTGCCGACCGCGCCAGCGGTCATCTCCAACACCAGCGGTGCGCGCTCGGGTGCGGTCGGGTGGTGCACCGCGACCCGCCAGGGCCCGCCGTGCGGTGCGTGGCCGCGGACGACCAGGTCAGCTCCGGCGAGTACGGCGTAGTCGTGGATGCCGGCGGCGCGGAGCCTCTCGGCGGCGCGTTCCACCGCCCAGCCGCCGAGCAGACCGCCCGGGTCGAAGCCGCCGGGCACCGCCCAGGCGTCGAACCACCCGTCGGTGGCGGCGCGCATGGCCGTGCAGCGGTCCACCAGGTCGGCGAGAGGGGGGTACGAGTCAGGGCTGATCTCGCCCCGACGCAGCCGGGAGACCAGGCTCTCCGGGCGGTTGGGGCCGTAGGTGAGGTCGATCGCGCGCAGCTCAGCGACGCTGTCCCGCAGTGCCTCGCCCACACCCCGGCGGCCGAGCCACTCGGGGGCGTTCAGGAGGAGGGTGTACTCGCCGGTCGCGGTGCGTACGGTGTGCTGCACCGCGATCCGGCCCTCGGCGGCACCGGCCGGGTCGATTCGGTGCCGGCGGCTGCCGAGTCGAAGGTCCGGCCGGCGGTTGCGGAACGCGGATGTGTCCGGCCAGCGGGTCCGCGGCTGCTCGTCGATGCGCATGGCATCTGCCCCCTCGCAGTTGGCGCCGCGTCGTCGCGACCCCGGTCAGCAGGCCCCGTGACCCGCTGACCACCACGGTATGCAGCGGAGATGACCACCTCATGAGTCTTGGCTGTGAGGGTGCTGTGCATCCGCCCGTCCCAAATTCTGGACGCCGCATACCGGGAGGCGGGACGGCAACGTACCGTTGCCCGGACGGAACCGTTGAGCAGAGGAGTGCGGTCGTGGCGCGGATCGCGGTGGTGGCCGGGGACGGCATCGGGCCCGAGGTGGTCGCGCAGGCCCGCAAGGTCCTCGACGCGGTGCTGCCCGGCGTGCAGGCCACCGAGTACGACCTCGGCGCCGCCCGCTGGCACCGTACCGGAGAGGTGCTGCCCGACTCGGTGCTGGCCGAGCTGGCCGGGCACGACGCGATCCTGCTCGGCGCGGTCGGTGACCCGACCGTTCCGCCGGGTGTGCTCGAGCGGGGGCTGCTGCTCAAGCTCCGCTTCGCCTTCGACCAGTACGTCAACCTGCGCCCGTCCCGGCTCTGGCCCGGGGTCGCCGGCCCGCTGGGCAACGTGAAGCCGGGCGAGGTCGACCTCGTGGTGGTACGCGAGGGCACCGAAGGGCTGTACGCCGGCGCCGGTGGCTCGCTGCACCGTGACACCCCCGCCGAGGTCGCCACCGAGGAGAGCCTCAACACCCGGCACGGCGTGGAGCGGGTGATCCGCGACGCGTTCGCCCGTGCCGACCGCCGGGAGCGCCGCAAGGTGACCCTGGTGCACAAGACCAACGTCCTCACCCACGCCGGGTCGCTCTGGGCGCGCACCTTCGACGCGGTCGCCGCCGAGCACCCGGACGTCGCCACCGAGTACCAGCACGTCGACGCGGCTGCCATGTTCCTGGTCACCCAGCCGCAGCGCTACGACGTGGTGGTCACCGACAACCTCTTCGGCGACATCCTCACCGACATCGCCGCCGCCGTCACCGGCGGGATCGGGTTGGCCGCCAGTGGCTGCATCAACCCCGAGGGGGCGTAC
The DNA here is from genome assembly GCF_040606435.1 of Micromonospora sp. NPDC005413. NCBI lineage: Bacteria > Bacillati > Actinomycetota > Actinomycetes > Micromonosporales > Micromonosporaceae > Micromonospora > Micromonospora sp. NPDC005413. The sequence goes on along the minus strand of NZ_JBEXEV010000027.1, from coordinate 52,549 downwards.
CCCTCGATGTTCGAGCCCGTGCACGGCTCGGCACCGGACATCGCCGGGCAGGGCATCGCCGACCCGGTCGCCGCGGTGCTCTCCGCCGCGCTGCTGCTGGAGCAACTCGGGCACCCCGAGGCCGCGGCCCGGGTCAACGCGGCGGTCGCCGCCGAGCTGGCCAGCCGGACTCCAGGCGTAACCCTGCGTACCGAAGAGGTCGGCGACCGACTCGCCGCCCACGCCGTAGCCTGACCGTCCCGGCCCGAGTGGCGACCGTCCCGGCGTCGGTCTGGGCGGGCGCTCCGCGCCGCCCGAGCGGCGCTACCCGCTGAACGACCGTTCGGGGTAAGTTTCTGGCACAGCCATGTCGGTGTGCGGTTCCGCATGCCGTTGTCCCGCAGGGAGGTCAGCGCGATGAGCGGTGGTGACAAGCTCGACTTCGAGATCCGTCCGAATCCCGCGCCGGTATCCGCCGCCGATCGGGCCGCCCTGCTGGCCAACCCCGGGTTCGGCCGCGTCTTCACCGACCACATGATCACCGTCCGCTACGCCGACGGTAAGGGTTGGTACGACGCCCGGGTGGAGGCGCGCGGGCCGATCCCGATGGACCCGGCCAGCGCGGTGCTGCACTACGCGCAGGAGATCTTCGAAGGGCTGAAGGCATACCGGACGGCCGACGGTGGCGTGACGATGTTCCGGCCGGAAGCCAACGCCGCCCGCTTCGCCACCTCGGCGCAGCGGATGGCGATGCCGGTGCTGCCGCCCGAGGTGTTCGTCGACTCACTGCACAAGCTCATCGAGATCGACCAGGAGTGGATCCCCACCGGTGAGGACGGCAGCCTCTACCTGCGGCCGTTCATGTTCGCCAGCGAGGTCTTCCTCGGCGTCCGCCCCGCCAACGAATACCTCTACATGGTGATCGCCTCGCCAGTCGGGGCGTACTTCACCGGCGGGGTCAAGCCGGTCACCGTCTGGGTCTCTCCGGACTACACCCGCGCCGCGCCCGGCGGCACCGGCGCGGCCAAGTGCGGCGGCAACTACGCCGCGTCGCTGGCGGCCCAGGCGGAGGCCATCGAGGCCGGCTGCGACCAGGTCGTCTTCCTGGACGCCGTGGAGCGCCGGTTCGTCGACGAGTTGGGCGGCATGAACGTCTTCTTCGTCTACGACGACGACACGGTGGTCACCCCGCCGTTGACCGGAACGATCCTGCCGGGCATCACCCGCGACGCCATCCTCGCGCTGGCCGAGGCGGCCGGGCACCGGGTCGAGGAGCGTCCGGTCAGCTTCACCGATTGGCAGGCCGACGCTGCCAGCGGTCGCCTCCGGGAGGTGTTCGCCTGCGGCACCGCCGCGGTGATCACCCCGATCGGTGGGGTCAAGTTCCCGGACGGCGAGTTCCTGATCGGCGGCGGCGAGCCCGGCCGCGTCACCATGGCACTACGCCAACAGTTGGTCGACATCCAAAGAGGCAAGACCCCCGACCCGCACAGCTGGGTCCAAAGAGTCCTCTAACCCCCACCCCACCCCTCTCGCCCTCCCCCTACCCCTCCCTCCTCGCCCTCCCCCCACCCCCTCTCGCCGTCGATCTAGGGCATATCGTCGTGGATGGAGATCCACTGGCAGCGATATGCCCTAGATCGACGGGGTCGGGTGCGACGGGGTCGGGCGAGACGAGGTCGGGTGCGACGGGGTCGGGTGCGACGGGGTCGGGCGAGACGAGGTCGGGTGCGACGGGGTCGGGTGCGACGGGGTTAGGTGAGCAGGTGGTCGCGGAGGGCGGCGAGTTGCTCGTCCGTGACTCCTGCTTGGTTTAGGTACGCCTCGACTGAGCCGTGGCCCTCGCGTAGCTCGTCGAGGAAGATCTGCATCGCCTCGGCGGGGGAGGCCAGGAACGGTGCCGGCACGTTCACCACGCCCACGGTGGTAGTGGCCAGCCAGGCGCTGTATCGGGCCGACGCCTCGCTGCTGAGCGCGTAGTCCGCGACGATGTCCGCGTCATCGACGCCGAGCACGGCGAGGGTCAGCGCGCAGACGATGCCGGTGCGGTCCTTGCCGGCGACGCAGTGCACCACCGCCGGGGCGTTGGCGGAGTCGGCGATCAGCCCGACCGCCTCGGCCAGCCCGGCGGTGCCGGTCTGTGCCAGGTCGGCGTAGCGGTCGGCGAGGTATCGGGCCAGGCTGGAGCCCTCCTCGTGCGGCGTACCCGCCCAGTCGGCGTGCTCGGGGTGGATGTGCCGGTAGGTCAGCCCCTGGTAGGCCGGCACCCGGCCGTCCCGCTCCACTTCAGCGGGGCGGCGCAGGTCGATGACGGTGCGGATGCCGATCGCGGCGAACGCGTCCCGGTCCTGCTCGGTGAGGCGGTGCAGCGAGTCGGAGCGGTAGAGCCGGCCCTGGCGTACGGGGCGGTCGCCGTGGCCGAGGTAGCCACCGACGTCGCGGAAGTTGAAGGTGGCGGGCAACGAGATCTGGCGGCTGTCGTCGATGGCGTCCACGTTCACACGGTAACGGCCGGTGGGGCGGCGCCCCACCGGCCGTCGGGCCGAACAGTTACCGTGCCGTGCCGGGCGGGAGCGCCCCGTACGTCTCGTCGTAGTAGCCGCCCAGCCGATCCCGGTAGCTCGGGTCGCTGTGGCTGGTCTCGTCGTACTCCGGGGCGGCCTTGATCTGGTCCCGGGTCCGGTCGACGGAAACGGCGCGTTGGTCGTGGTCGACCTGGTTGACGGTGCCGGCCGGCAGCATCACCTTCTTGCCGAAGATCCAGGGGCCGGTGTCCACGACCAGGTAGCTGCCGTCCACCTCGTGGCTGGCGCTGTCGATCTTGCCGATTCCACCGTCGGTCGCCTCAACCTTGTAGCCGACCAGGTCAGCATCGGCCACCCCGGCGTGGTCCCGGTAGCGCCAGGGGTCGAACGTGCCGGCCGGCGCGCCGCCGGGCACAGCGCCCTGGTCGCCGCCGCGCAGCGGGTCCGGCCCGGCGTGAGTGGCGTGCGGATCGATCCTGTCCATGCCGTTCACTCCTGACTGTCGCCGATCGTCTCGGCGTAGGTGGGTGCGTCCCCGCAGGAGCTACCCGGCCTGCGGGGTCCGGAAACGGCGACGGGTCGACGCCGCGGGGTGCGGCAACGACCCATCGGGGCGTACCGGCGTCGGGCTCGTCGTCCCGCCATGTGGATTATTCCTCCCACATACGGGGGAGGGGTGGCACAGTAGCGTTCGTGACCAGCACCTTCCTGATTATTGCGACCTAGCGCGCCGGCCCTCCCCTCCGCCGAGCGCGCAGACCTCCCGCATCCGCGGGGGGTCTTTTTGTTGCTCCGAGAAAGGATCCTGATGACGTTCCAGGTCTACGACACGACGTTGCGCGACGGCGCCCAGCGCGAAGGGCTCACCTACTCGGTGGTCGACAAGCTGGCGGTGGCCCGGCTGCTCGACGAGTTCGGCGTCGGCTTCGTCGAGGGCGGCTGGCCGGGCGCGGTGCCCAAGGACACCGAGTTCTTCCGCCGGGCACGCACCGAGCTGGACCTGCGGCACGCCGTCCTGGTCGCGTTCGGCGCCACTCGCAAGGCCGGTGTCGCGGTCGCTGACGACCCCCAGGTGCGCGCCCTGCTGGACGCGCAGACCCCGGCGGTGGCGCTGGTCGCCAAGGCCGACACCCGCCACGTCGAGCGCGCGCTGCGCACCACCGGCGCGGAGAACCTGGCCATGATCCACGACACCGTCAGCCACCTCGTCCGCGAGGGCCGACGGGTCTTCGTCGACGGCGAACACTTCTTCGACGGCTACCGGCACGACCCCGCGTACGGCGCGGCCGTGGTTCAGACCGCGCTGGCCGCCGGAGCCGAGCGGATGGTGCTCTGCGACACCAACGGCGGCATGCTGCCGTCCCAGGTGACCGCCGTGATCGCCGACCTGACCGACAAGCTGGGGCTCGACCCCGGGCTGCTCGGCATGCACGCCCAGAACGACACCGCCTGCGCCGTGGCCAACACGATCGCCGCCGTGGAGGCGGGCGTCCGCCACGTTCAGGGCACCGCCAACGGGTACGGCGAGCGCCCGGGCAACGCCGACATCTTCGCGGTCGTCGCCAACCTTCAACTCAAGCTGGGCATGCCCGTCCTACCGGAGGGCTGCCTGGCGCAGATGGTGCGGGTCTCGCACGCCATCGCCGAGATCGCCAACATCGCCCCCGACACCCACCAGGCGTACGCCGGGGCCGCGGCCTTCGCTCACAAGGCGGGGCTGCACGCGAGCGCGATCAAGGTGGACCCGTTGCTCTACAACCACGTGGACCCGTCGGTGGTGGGCAACGACATGCGGATCCTGGTGACCGAGATGGCCGGCCGGGCCAGCGTCGAGCTCAAGAGTCGCGAGCTCGGCCTGGACCTGGCCGGCAGTCCGGAGGCGCTGACCCGGGTCACCAAGCGGGTCAAGGAGCTGGAGGCGGGTGGCTGGTCCTTCGAGGCCGCGGACGCCTCCTTCGAGCTGCTGGTCCGCTCCGAGCTGCCGGAGGGGGGTCCGGCCCGACCGTTCACTCTGGAGTCGTACCGGGTGTTGGTCGAGCACCGCGAGGACGGCGCGGTGGTCTCCGAGGCGACCGTCAAGATCCGGGTACGCGGTGAGCGGGTGATCGCCACCGCCGAGGGCAACGGCCCGGTCAACGCGCTCGACGAGGCGCTGCGGGTGGGGCTGGCCCGGCACTACCCACAGCTGCGCCACTTCGAGCTGGCCGACTACAAGGTGCGCATCCTGGAAGGCAGCCACGGCACCGGCGCGGTGACCCGAGTGCTCCTGGAGACCGCTGACGGTGCCGGCCGCGACTGGACCACCGTGGGCGTGCACCCCAACGTCGTCGAAGCCAGCTGGCACGCCCTCATCGACGCCCTCACCTACGGCCTGGCCCCCACCCCCGTCTAACCCCGCCCCGCCCCGCGATCTTGCACTTACTGTCGCCCGTACGCGGCTTTTGCACCCGATGCCGGGGCAGTAAGTGCAAGATCGCCGAAGGGTTCAGGGGGTGGGCAGGCTGAGGGTGGCCAGGACGGGGCGGTGGTCGCTGCCGGGTAGGGCGAGCACCCGTACCGAGCGGACCGCGATGCGGCGGTCGACCAGGACGTGGTCGATGGTGACCGGCGGGATGAGGTCGCCGTCGTACGGGCCCCAGGTGCCGGTCAACCCCTCCCCGGCGGCGTCGGCGGCGTCGACGTAGCCGGTGCGCAGCAGTGCTCGCAGCGGGCTGTGGTCGAGGGTGGCGTTGAAGTCCCCGGCGAGGATCTGCAGGCCACCGTCCGGGGTGGCGGGTGGCTGTGCGGTCAGGTCTTCGCGCCAGGCGTCGACCTGGTCCAGCGCGTACGGCGCCGAGGGGTGCGCCGACTCGACGCGCACCGGTGGCGCACCGGGGACGGCCACCGTCCCGTACGCCTGACTGAAGCCCCACCCGCCGAGGTTGTGCCGGATGCCGGCGTCGGTGATGGGCCATCGCGAGTAGACCCCGGACCCGGGCGTCCCGATCTGCGGGTTGAGCTGTCGGTGGGGCAGCAGCCGGTCGAGGCCGAGTCGGTCCAGGGCGGCCTGCGCGTCCGGGGTGAACTCCTGCACGGTGAGCACATCCACCTCGTGCCGCCGGACCAGGTCGACCAGCGTCCGCGCGTCGCCGACGCCGGCGAGCAGGTTGGCGGTGAGCAGTCGCACGGTAGGGCCGGCCGCCACCGGCTGCGGGGCGGCCAGCGCTCGGGGTGCGACGGCGCCGAGCAACGCCACCGCCGCCAAGGCCGCGACCGCCGCCGGCCACCAGCGCCGCAGGGCGAGCGCGAGGGCCAGGGCCAGCACACTGAAGCCCGCGGCGTACGGAGTGAAGGCGAGCGCCTGCACCAACGGCCCCCGGTCCAGGCCGGCCAGCCGGACGGCGGCCCAGGCTGTCGCTGGGACCACCACCAACCAGCAGAGCACTGTGCCGAGCCGGGCGCCGCAGCGTCGGGTCGGAGCGGGTGGCGCAGGAGGAGCGGGCGGCGCGTCGACGATCACGGCGGTCAGCCTAGCGGAACGGTCAGCACCATTTCATGAATGGTGATGCGCTCACATTTCACAATTATCTGACGGCTGACCAACAGGTCGTTAAAGCGAGATCAACTATTGACGCTCGGCTTTTTCCGGTGCTACGTTCCACCTGGCCTAAACGACGCAACTCTGAGTAGTAAGCCCAGCTCAGACCGGATCTAGATCGTTGAGAAATCAACCTCACCAGGTGCGCGTGGGAATTCTTCTTCCGGTCTCATTGTCGTCGTCCACCTATTTATAGGCAGTCATCCGTCCCGCCCCGCGGGTCGGCCGAATCCGCACGGTCACACAAGGGGGACCTGTCATGAAAACATCCTTCCGACGCAAGGTGGCAGCGATTTCGTTCGCCGTTCTGGCGCTCAGCCTGGCCGGTGGGGGCATCGCCGTCGCACAGCCGTCGGCGAAGGCGCCGCAGGAGGCCGTCCAGCCTGCGGCACGCGGCACGAACGCCCAGCCGCCGGTCACCGCCGAGTCGGCACGCAAGGCGAAGGCCGCGCTGAAGGCCAACTCGACGCTCGTCGCCAGCACCAACATCGTCGTCGTCAACGCCAACGGCACCAAGGCGCGTGGCGTCGGCACCGTGATCAAGTACGGTGCCGGCCAGTACGAGGTCCAGTTCGGTCAGAACGTCACCGTCGGTGTCTACGTGGCCACCATCGGCCGCGGTGACGCCTGCTGTGTCCCGCCGTCCGGCGAGATCTCGGTCGCGCCCCGGCTGAGCACGCCGAACGCGGTCTTCATCCAGACCCGCAACTCGGCCGGCACCCCGACCGACCTGGGCTTCCACCTGGTTGTCCACCTCCCCTGACCGACTCGACGCCCGGCCCCCGCGTCTCGTGCGCGGGGGCCGCGCAGTGTCCGGCTGCCGCTGTCCCGATCGTTGGCAGCTGTGCGACCCGACACGCCGAGCGCCGTCCCGCTGGGCTGCCAACGATCGGCGGGCCTCGCCGCCGTACCGGGGCGGCGACTCGTGTCGGCTCGCGTTGGCCGTGTCGACTCGTGCCGATCGTCACCCGTACGCGCGGCTCATCCCTGTTCGGGTCACCTCGGGCCGGTCCGGGCCGCACAATCCGACGTTTGCCGGGCACCTGCCCGGGAAGCAAGCACCGTGACGGACATCTCGGACACCCTGGCCAGCCAGCCCAGCTCGGTCGATCCCGAGCCGACCGGCGTCGAGCTGGAACAGACCCTCTTCGAGGTCAAACGCGTGATCGTCGGGCAGGATCGCCTCGTCGAACGCCTGCTCACCGCCTTGGTCGCCAACGGGCACTGCCTCCTGGAGGGTGTACCCGGCGTGGCGAAGACGCTGGCCGCGCAGACCCTCGCCACCGTGGTCGGCGGAACCTTCTCGCGGATCCAGTTCACCCCGGACCTGGTCCCCTCCGACATCGTCGGTACCCGGATCTACCGGGCCTCGAAGGAGACCTTCGACATCGAGCTGGGCCCGATCATGGCCAACCTGGTGCTGGCCGACGAGATCAACCGAGCCCCGGCCAAGGTCCAGTCGGCGCTGCTGGAGGCGATGGCCGAACGGCAGGTCTCGATCGGCGGGCGCAGTTGGCCCGTCCCGGAGCCGTTCCTGGTGCTGGCCACCCAGAACCCGATCGAGTCCGAGGGGGTCTACCAGCTCCCGGAGGCGCAACGCGACAGGTTCCTGATGAAGGTGGTGGTCGACTACCCCAGCGACGCCGACGAACTGGCGATCCTCTACCGGATGAGCACCGACCGGCCGAGCCCGCGCCGGGTGCTCGACGCGGAACGGCTGCGGGACCTCCAGGCCCACGCCGAGAGGGTCTTCGTTCACCACGCGTTGGCCGAGTACGTGGTGCGGCTGATCCTCGCCACCCGTGACCCGGGCCGGTTCGGGCTGCCCGAGATCGCCCCGCTGCTGGCGTACGGGGCCAGCCCACGGGCCACCCTGGGCCTGGTGGCGGCCGCCCGGGCACAGGCACTGCTGCGCGGGCGGGAGTACGTGCTGCCCGAGGACGTCCGCGACCTGGCCGTGGACGTCCTCGCCCATCGGCTGGTGCTCTCCTTCGACGCGGTGGCCGACGGCGTGTCGGCCGAGAGCGTGGTCCGTCGGCTTGTGGAGGCGGTGCCACCGCCCCGGCTGGCCACCGGGCACCCGCAGCAGATCCAGGACCTGGCGGCGGCATGAGGCGTACGAGCACAGCGCCGGTCGCCGCGCCAGCCGACCCCGGCCTGGCCGAGCTGACCCCGGACCAACGGCTGCGCCGCCTGGAGCTGACCGTCACGCGCCGACTGAATGGCCTGCTGCAGGGCCAGTACCGTGGCCTGCTGCCCGGGCCGGGCAGCGAACCCGCCGGCAGCCGTGAGTACCGGCCGGGCGAGGACGAGGTCCGTCGGATGGACTGGGCGGTGACCGCCCGTACCGCCGTGCCGCACGTCCGGCAGGTCGACGCCGACCGGGAACTGACCACGTGGCTGCTGGTCGACGGCAGCGCCAGCATGGAGTTCGGCACCGCCGAGTTGGACAAGCGGGAGTTGGCGGTGGCCGCCGTCGCGGCGGTCGGTTTCCTGACGGCGGGCGTCGGCAACCGCCTCGGTGCCCAGGTGCTGCGTGCCGACGGGGTACGCCGATTCCCGGCCCGCAGCGGGCGTACCCATCTGTTTGCTCTGCTCCGCGCGCTGCTCGCGTCCCCGCGCGCCACCGCGCCCGACGATCGGCCGGGGCGCGAGTCGATGGCCAGGCCGCCGGATCTGGCGGACGGGCTCGACGCGTTGCAGCGGATCGCCAACCGCCGTGGGCTGGTCGTGGTGGTCTCCGACTTCCTCGACGGGCTGCCCGACCATCCTGACCAGCCGGCGCCCTGGGAACGGACCCTGCGCCGGCTGGCCGCCCGGCACCAGGTGCTGGCGATCGAGGTGACCGACCCGCGTGAGCTGGAGCTGCCGGACGTCGGCCTGATCACGCTCGTCGACCCGGAGACCGGCCGCCGCCGCGAGGTGTGCACATCGGACCGGCGGCTGCGCGAGCGGTACGCCGAGGCCGCCGCCGCCCAGCGCGATCAGGTCCATCAGGCGTTGCGCCGCAGCGGGGCCACCCACCTGGCGCTGCGCACCGACGGGGACTGGAGCGCGGACATCGTCCGGCACGTGCACGCCCAGCGTCGGCTGGCCGCCGCGCCGGCCGGTCAACGACGGGGAGGTGCCGCGTGATCTGGCAGTCGCCGCTGCGACTCTGGCTGCTGCTCGGCGTGCTCGCCCTGGTCGTCGCGTACCTCGTGATGCAGCGCGGACGCAGCCGGTACGCGGTCCGCTTCACCAACCTGCGGCTGCTGGACCGGGTGGCGCCCGAGCGGCCCGCCTGGCGTCGGCACGTCCCGGCCGGGCTCTTCCTGGCCATGATGGCGCTGCTCGTGGTCGGCTTCGCCCGCCCCAGCGCCGAGGTTCAGGTGCCTCGGGAACGCGCCACGGTGATGGTGGCGGTGGACGTGTCCACGTCGATGCTCGCCACCGACGTGGAACCGGACCGGCTGGCCGCCGCCAAGCAGGCGGCCCGGCGTTTCGTCGAGGGACTGCCCGACGAGTTCAACGTGGGTCTCGTCGCCTTCGCGGGCAGCGCGGCCGTGCTGGTGCCGCCGGGCACCGACCGGGACGCCCTCGAGGAGGGCATCGGCCGGCTCGCCGAGGGGATCACCGGCGTGCAGGGCACCGCGATCGGCGAGGCCATCAACACGTCGCTCGGCGCGGTCCGGAGCCTGGACAGCGAGGCCGCGAAGGAACCGCCACCGGCCCGGATCATCCTGCTCTCCGACGGTGCCAACACGTCCGGGATGGACCCGATGGAGGCGGCGGCGGAGGCGGTGACGGCGGAGGTGCCGGTGCACGCCATCTCCTTCGGCACACCCTCCGGGTTCGTGGACCGAGGTGGACGGCCCATCCAGGTGCCGGTCGACGGGCAGACCCTCAAGGCGGTCGCCGAGGAGACCGGCGGGATGTTCCACGAGGCCAGCACCACCGATGAGCTGCGCGCCGTCTACGACGACATCGGCAGCTCGGTCGGCTACCGCACCGAGCGGCAGGACGTCTCGGCCCGGTTCATCGGCCTCGGACTGGTGTTCGCCATGGGTGCCGCGGCCGGCTCGATGCGCTGGTTCTCCCGGCTGCCCTGAACGCCGCGCACAACTGACGTCGACCGTGAGGAGTACGCATGGCAGTGCAGACCGGACTGGGCGAACCGCGCGGTCCCTGGTTCATCTCACCGGAACTCGACCCGGACGGGCGCGGGTGGTGGGGCGCGCCCGAGCGTGACCCGGGCGGGCGACGGCCTCGGCGGCTGCTCGCCGCGCTGGCCCTGGTGGCGGTCTCCGCCGTCTCGGGCGCCGTCGCCGGTGGCGTGGTCGCCGGACGGGACGGGGCTTCGGGCCCGGCTGCGGCGTCCGCCGCCCCGGTGCCGGCCGAGCTGGTCACCGCGGCCGAGCGGACCGTACCCGGGGTGGTGTCGGTGCTGGCCGGCGGTGCGAACGGCGGGTCCGCGACCGGGTCGGGGTTCGCCGTGGACGACCAGCAGCACCTGATCACCAACGATCACATTCTGGCCAAGGGGGGTGGCGGGCCGGTGACCGTGGAGCTGCCCGACGGCCGCCGGTTCGCCGCCGAGGTGGTCGGCCGGGAGCCGCGCAGCGACCTGGCGGTGCTGAAGGTGCCGGCATCGGCCGGTCTCACCCCGTTGCCGCTGGCCAAGCCGGGCGCGACCCGGGTCGGTGAGCCGGTGCTCGCGGTGGGCTCGCCGCTCGGTCTGGCTGGGACGGTCACCGCGGGCATCGTCAGCGCGTTGGACCGCCAGGTACGGCTGGGCGACAACCGGCACAGTGCGGTGCAGACCGACGCGTCCATCAACCCCGGCAACTCGGGTGGGCCACTGGTGAACGCCCGCGGGGAGGTGGTCGGGGTGAACACCGCCATCGCCACCATCGACGGAAACGGATCGATTGGTATCGGGTTCGCCATTCCGATCGAACAGGTGCAGCAGACCGCCGACACGATCATCGGCAAGGGCGGCTGAGCTGCCCGAACGCCCTTACGGGGGCTTCCACTGTCAGATATCCGGCCAGACGGCATCGGACCATGGAAATATTACGCTCGGTATGGATACTGGCGGAGGTGGAGCGTCCTCTTCTCACGGTCCTCCTGCTGGTGGGCCTGATCATCGGATGTGCAGTGGGGTCGGCGTACGCCCGGGCACGACGCGGGTGGACCGATTACCAGACCGTCAAGAAATCGGTGCCGGGCGTCCGTCGAGGCGCCTGGTCGCTGATCCGCGGGGTCGCCGTGAAGGCCGGGGTGATCGCGCTGCTGCTCTTCGGCGCGGTGGCGTACGCCGCGGTCGGCTCCGACGATGAGACCGCCGGGCCGGCGCCCAGCCCGTCTCCGACGCAGAGCGAGCCCTCGCACCGATGACCCCCGGCGGGTCGTCGCGGGTTAGCCTCGGAGTGTGGACGACGGACTGCGGGTGACCGACCGGTGGGTCGTTCCCGCCGGGGAGCTGCGGGAGCGCTTCTCCCGCTCGTCGGGTCCGGGTGGGCAGGGCGTGAACACCGCAGACTCCCGGGTCGAGTTGAGCTACGACCTGGCCAACTCGCCGGCCGTGCCCGAGTGGCTGCGGTCGCGGGCGCTGGCCCGGCTGGGCAACCGCCTGGTCGACGGGGTGCTGACGATCGCCGCCAGCGAGCACCGGGCCCAGCTGGCCAATCGGGAGGCGGCCCGCGCACGGATGACCGCGCTGCTGCGTGAGGCCGCCGCACCCCCACCGCCGACCCGGCGGGCGACCCGCCCGTCCCGTGGGGCCAAGGAGCGTCGGCTGGCCGAGAAGAAGCGCCAGTCCCAGCGCAAGCGGGACCGCCGCACCGACGACGACTGACCCGGCTCAGGCCGGGAGGGCGGCGAGCAGCCGGTCGCGCAGCACAGCGGCCCGGTCGGCGAACGCGCGCTGCGCCACCGCGTACTCCGCCCGCCCTTCCGGAGTCTCCACCCGCACCGGCGGATAGCCGAGCGCCGCCAGGTCGTACGGGCTGGCCCGCATGTCCAGCGTGCGGATCTCCCTGGCCAGGTCGAACGTGTCGGCCACCAGCTCCGAGGTGACCAGCGGGGACACCTTGTACGCCCACTTGTAGAGATCCATGTTGGCGTGCAGGCAACCCGGCTGCTCGTGTGCGTGCTGCGTCTCCCGGGTCGGGGTGAGCAGGTTCAACGGCCGGGCCGGCGGTGTGAAGAACCGGAACGCGTCGAAGTGGCTGCACCGCACGCCCCGCTCCTCGACGACCGCGGCGGTCCGCTCCGGGGTCAGCCGCAGCGGCCAGGCGTTGTGCCGCAGCTCGTCGCGGGTCTGCCGGTAGACCATCGCCCACTCGTGCATCCCGAAGCAGCCGAAGTGCGCCGCCCGCCCGGCAGTGGCCGCCAGCAGCGAGCGGATCCACGCGATCGACTCGCCGCGCCGCGCGCGTACCGCCTCGGTGTCGAGGGTGACCCCGGCGGTGGTGGCGCGGTAGTCCCGGCCGAACTCGGCCGGGTCGGCGTCACGCAGCTCGACCCCGGCCCCCGGATGCCAGCGACGCAGCTGGGCCGGGCGGTGCGAGTAGTAGGAGAACAGGAAGTCGGCCACCGGATGCCGCTCACCGCGCCGTCGGCGGGCCAGGTGCGGGGTCAACCAGACGTCCACCCGCTCCTCGTGGGCGCGCCGGCGGGCGTGCCACTCCGCCACGTCGAGCACGGCAGGGGCGAGGGCGGCGGTCACGCACCCCAGGGTACGACCGCCGCCCGCCCCGCCGGTCAGGGCATGTGCACCCGGACACCGGCCGAGAACACCCCGCTGCGCAGCTCCAACTGCTGGGGCGGGTCCCGCCCGTCGACGGTGAAGACCAGCGGGAGCACCATCCGAGTGCCCGCCGCCATCGGGTCGGCGAAGACGTCCCGACCCAGGTTGGCCGCTCGCGTGGCCGGCTCGTCGGTGCTCACCCAGCGCCCGCCGGGCAGGTACGCCCGTTGCAGTTGACTGTGCCAGGGCTGGTGGTCGCCGGTGATGTTGCGCACACCCACGGTGGCCTCGCAGCGTCGACCGTTGGCCGGTGGCGCACTGCCGCCGGCCTTGCCGGCGGTGCCGGGCGCGCCGCAGGACATCCGGTACACGGTGAACTCGAACGCCGACTCGCGCAGCGGCACGCCCACCGGCCCGGTGACCCCGGTGCCCATCCACGCGCCGCTGGTGGGCTGCTTCTGCGTGTCGATCTCCGACACCTGCCGGGTCGCCGTCCATCCCGCGGTGCCGACGATGCCGGCCAGCACCACCACGGCCGCACCCACCAACAACCACACCGGCGGGGTACGCCGACGCCTCACCGGGTTCGGGGCTGCCGGGCGGGGATAGATCGTCCCGCGGCCACTGTCGGGCCCGCCGCTGGTCGCCAGTGCGGCAGCCGTCAACCGACGCCCGCGCCTACGTCGCCACACCCACACCAGAGCGGCGCTGATCAACAGCAGGATCACCAACCCGCCGAGCAACACCGGGTACCGGCGCCAGGGCGGCGCCTCGGTGATCTCCGCCGCCGGTGCCGCCGCGGCCATCCAGGTGGCCGTGGCGCAGTCGTACGGCCGGCTGCCGTCACTGGTGAACGCGCACGTCGGCGCGGTCAGCGGCTGGCCAGGCGCGGTCGCGGCGAGGGCGGTGCCCAGCGTGGTGGTGCTGTGTGCCGGCAGCCGCAACCGCCAGGTCACCTCCGTGGTGGACCCCCCAGCCCGGCCGGACTGGCCGCCGCCGCTGATCGCGGTCGGCGACGAGCCGGGCGGCAGCTCCTGGCGCACGGTGGTGTCGATCGGGGCGTTGCCCACGTTGCGCACCTGGATCCGATATCTCGGCGCCGGGCTGCTCTCCGGGGCGACCGCCACCGTGACCTGTTGCGGGGGTGCCGAGGCCGGCGCCCGGGAGGGCGGTGCCATCGCCGGTGGCGCCGATGGCGGGGTGGGCTCCGCGGTCACCCGTGCGACCACCGCGACCGGTGACTGAGCCGCCGTGGACGGCATGGCGGTCGGCCCGGCCGCTGTGGGCTGCGGTGTGGCCGTGGGTGGTCGTGGTGTGGCGACCGGTGGTCGTGGCACGGCCGCCGCCTCCGGGGCCGCCGCCGGCAGGGCCGGCACGGCCGCGAGGATACCGAGGCAGTGCACAAACACTGCGAGGGCTCTGTGGTGTCGTGTCGATGCAGGCATACGAACGAACCTCCGGAGCCGACGCTAGGGGCGGGCTGCCTCCGTGCGGGTACGAAGTCGGGAAGCGCGCCCCGGTCACCCCCAGCCCCGGTAGGGTGCCGCGCGCTGACGGGTTGAGCACACCCGACGGCCGGTCCTGGCCGGTGAGGGTGTCGGCGGGGCTAGATTGGCCAGGTGCGTATCGCTCGTTTTGCCCATGCCAAGGGAATGTCGTTCGGTGCCGTCGAAGGCGAACCGGAGGCCGGGCCGCAGGGCCTGACCATCGCCGAGATCGAGGGCCACCCGTTCGGCAAACTGTCCTTCAGTGGGGCCCGTTGGGCCCTCTCCGACGTTCGGCTGCTCTCGCCGATCCTGCCCAGCAAGGTCGTCTGCGTCGGTCGCAACTACGCCGACCACGCCGCCGAACTCGGCAACGACGTGCCCAAGGAGCCGCTGCTCTTCCTCAAGCCGTCCACCTCGGTGATCGGCCCCCGGGACGCCATCCGGCTGCCGATCTTCTCCAAGCAGGTCGAGCACGAGGCGGAGCTGGCGGTCGTGATCGGGGCTCCGGGCGCGCGCCGGGCCGACCGGGCCGCCGCCGAACGCGCCATCTTCGGCTACACCTGCGCCAACGACGTCACGGCTCGGGACCTCCAGCGCTCGGACGGGCAGTGGACCCGGGCCAAGGGCTTCGACTCGTTCTGCCCCATCGGCCCGTGGATCACCACCGGTCTGGACGTCTCCGACCTTGAGATCCGGTGTGAGGTGGGTCGCAACCCGGAGGACATGGAGGTACGCCAGCTCGGCCGGACGAAGGACATGGTCTTCGACGTGGCCGGCCTGGTGTCGTACATCTCGCACGTGATGACGTTGCTGCCCGGCGACGTCGTGCTCACCGGAACTCCGGCGGGGGTTAGCCCTCTCGTCGAGGGGGATACGGTCACCGTGCGGATCGAGGGCATCGGCGAGCTCACCAACCCGGTGGTGCCCGTCGCCTGATCCGTCGGATGCCCCTGTTTCCGCAGCTCACTGGTGGTTCGGGGGGATCGGATTTGGCCTGCCGGCACCGGGAGGGTAATGTTCACTCCCGGCGCCGCAAGGGGCCAATGGGGTATGGGGTAATTGGCAGCCCGACTGATTCTGGTTCAGTTAGTCTAGGTTCGAGTCCTGGTACCCCAGCGCTACTGGAGTTCGCGAGAGCTTCCAGACGCTGGATTCTGACGGAGTTCGACTCCGCCCCTTCCGGGGGGCGGAGGGTGGTCTCTGCTAGAGTGCAGCTCCTCCGCCCGCAAGGGCCGAGGAGCAGAATTAGTTCTGGCCCCGTCGTCTAGTGGCCCAGGACGCCGCCCTCTCAAGGCGGTAGCGCCGGTTCGAATCCGGTCGGGGCTACATTGTGCACAGTCCGTCTCACCTGGTGAGGCGGGCTGTTTCTCTTTCACCAGGGCCCTGCCGCGTCCCGTACCCCGCGCTCACCGCAGCCGACGGTGCCGCTAGACTACAGCCGCACCGCCCGCGAGGGCGGTGAAGCAGGAAAGTTCTGGCCCCGTCGTCTAGTGGCCCAGGACGCCGCCCTCTCAAGGCGGTAGCGCCGGTTCGAATCCGGTCGGGGCTACACACTGAAGGCTCGTCTCGCAAAGCGAGACGAGCCTTCATCCGTCCCACCCCTCCCCACCCCTCCCCGTCCCGCCCGCGCGGGGTCGCGCGTGCAAATGCCGCGTCGATCTAGGGCAGATTGCAGCGATCGGAGATCATCTAACGATGATCTGCCCTAGATCGACGCGGCGAAGGGGCGGCGGGGGAGGGGGCGGGGGTACCGCCGGGCGGGGGTTAGAGGCCGGAGAGGCGTTGGCCGGCTCTTACTACCGCCATGGCGTGGCGTTCGCCGGGGCGGCGGCCCAGGCGCTCGATCGGGCCGGAGATGCTGACTGAGGCGATCACGCGGCCGGTGCGGTCGCGGATCGGGGCGGAGACGCTCGCTACACCGGCCTCCCGCTCGGCGACGCTCTGCGCCCAGCCACGGCGGCGTACCTCGGCCAGGGTGCGGCCGGTGAACTTGCTGCGCGGCAGCAGCGGCATCACCGCCTCCGGCGGCTCCCAGGCGAGCAGGATCTGGGCCGCGGAGCCGGCGGTCATCGGCAGCACCGAGCCGACCGGAACCGTGTCCCGCAGGCCGCTGGCGCGCTCTGCCGCCGCCACGCAGATCCGCTCGTCGGCGCGGCGCAGGTAGAGCTGTGCGCTCTCACCGGTGGCGTCGCGCAGCGCGGCCAGCAGTGGCTCGGCGGCGGTCAGCAGAACGTCCGGTGCGGCGTTGGCCAGCTCGCCCAGACGGGGGCCGGGGCGCCATCTGCCCTGGGTGTCCCGCACCAGCATCCGGTGAATCTCCAGTGCCTGTGCCAGCCGGTGTGCGGTGGCTCGGGGCAGCTTGGTGCGTTCAACGAGTTCGGCCAGGCTGGCGCCGTCGACGCAGGCGGCCAGGATGACCACCGCCTTGTCGAGAACGCCGACACCGCTCATACTGTGTCCCACAAGCCGAAACTTACCTCCCAAACTTTAGGATGTCCAGATGGTGGGAGTCACTCCTGAGCCGAGGACCCTGGCCGAGAAGGTCTGGGACGCGCACGTCGTACGGTCCGCCGCTGGTGAGCCGGACCTGCTCTTCATCGACCTGCACCTGCTGCACGAGGTGACCAGCCCGCAGGCGTTCGACGGGCTGCGGCTCGCCAGGCGCCGGGTGCGTCGTACCGATCTGACCCTCGCGACCGAGGACCACAACACCCCGACCGGGTACGACGACCCGGCGTTCCGCCTCCGTCGTGGTGACCTGCTCACCATCGCGGACCCCACGTCGCGTACGCAGATCGAGACGCTGCGCCGCAACTGCGCCGAGTTCGGGGTGCGGCTGCACCCCCTCGGCGACGAGAACCAGGGCATCGTGCACGTGATCGGCCCGCAGCTCGGCGTCACCCAGCCGGGCCTGACGATCGTCTGCGGCGACTCGCACACCGCCACCCACGGCGCGTTCGGCGCGCTCGCCTTCGGCATCGGCACCAGCGAGGTGGAGCACGTGCTGGCCACCCAGACGCTGCCGCAGAGCCGGCCGAAGACGATGGCCGTGAACGTCACCGGCCGCCTCGCCCCGGGCGTCACCGCCAAGGACCTGGTGCTCGCGCTGATCACCCAGGTCGGCACCGGCGGGGGTCGCGGCCACATCGTCGAGTACCGCGGCGAGGCGATCCAGGCCCTCTCCATGGAGGGGCGGATGACCATCGCCAACATGTCCATCGAGTGGGGCGCCAAGGCCGGCATGATCGCGCCGGACGAGACCACCTTCGCGTACCTCAAGGGCCGACCGAACGCGCCGCAGGGCGCGGACTGGGACGCGGCGTTGGCGTGGTGGCGGACGCTGCCCACCGACGAGGGCGCGCGCTTCGACGCCGAGGTGACCCTGGACGCCAGCCGGATCACCCCGTTCGTCACCTGGGGCACCAACCCCGGGCAGGGTGCGCCGCTGAACGCGCCAGTGCCGGACCCGGAGGAGTTCGCCACCGACTCGGAGCGCACCGCGGCCCGTCGCGCTCTGGAGTACATGGATCTGCGCCCCGGCACCCCGCTGCGGGAGCTGCCCATCGACGTGGTCTTCGTGGGCTCCTGCACCAACGGTCGACTGGAGGACCTGCGAGCCGCCGCTGACGTGCTGCGCGGCCGCAGGGTCGCCGACGGCGTCCGGATGCTCGTGGTGCCCGGCTCCGCCTCCGTGCGGGAGGCCGCCGAGGCTGAGGGGCTGGACAAGGTCTTCGCCGACGCCGGGGCCGAGTGGCGGTTCGCCGGCTGCTCCATGTGTCTGGGGATGAACCCCGACACGCTCAAGCCGGGCGAGCGCTCCGCCTCCACCTCGAACCGCAACTTCGAGGGCCGTCAGGGCCGGGGTGGGCGTACCCACCTGGTTTCCCCGCCGGTCGCCGCCGCCACCGCCGTGGTTGGCCGGCTGGCCGCCCCCGCCGACCTGTAGAAGGGACCGAGGAGATGGACAAGTTCACCACCCACACCGGCACCGCCGTGCCGCTTCGGCGGTCCAACGTGGACACCGACCAGATCATCCCGGCCGTGTACCTCAAGCGGGTGACCCGGACGGGCTTCGCCGACGGGCTGTTCAGTGCCTGGCGGGAAGATCCGACATTTGTGCTCAACGATGAAACCTATTCCGGTGCGTCGATCCTGATCGCCGGCCCGGAGTTCGGCACCGGCTCCTCCCGGGAGCACGCCGTCTGGGCACTGCGGGACTGGGGCTTCCGTGCGGTGGTGGCTCCGCGATTCGGCGACATCTTCCGCGGCAACGCCCTCAAGGAAGGTCTGTTGCCGGTCGAGTTGGAATTGAAAGCCGTCGAAGAGTTGTGGGGCCTGGTCGAGGCGGATCCGACCATCCCGGTGACCGTCGACCTGACGGCCCGCCAGCTCCGGGCCGGGGACGCCAGCTGGTCGTTCCCGCTGGACGATTTCAGCCGCTGGCGGCTGCTGGAAGGCCTCGACGACATTGGACTCACCCTCCGGCACGCCGCCGACATCGACTCCTACGAGGCGCGTCGACTGCCGTTCCTGCCCTCCGTGGCATAGCCGTACGCCCGGTCGCACAGCGGATTCCACCCCCATCGGTCCAACCGGTGGGGGTGAATCCGTTACGACACAAGGGATTTTTTCTACCGAATGTTTGTGTCCCGGCAGCACAGGGCATACCGTGCGCGCAGAATGGCTCGCGACGAGTCAGTTGCACAATCGGGAGGAAGTCGTGAACAAGGCCGAGCTCATTGAGGCGCTCGCCGTTCGCCTGGGGGACCGGAAGACGGCGACGAACGCCCTCGAGGCGGTCCTCACCGAGGTCCAGGCGGCGGTCACCAAGGGCGAGAAGGTGGCGATCACCGGATTCGGAGCATTCGAAAAGCGTGTGCGTGGCGCGCGAACAGCGCGCAACCCGCGTACCGGCGAGGCGGTGAAGGTCAAGAAGACATCTGTCCCGACCTTCCGCCCCGGCGCCGGGTTCAAGGAGATGGTGGCCAGCGGCAAGGTGCCGAAGGCCACGGCGGCGACGAAGAAGACCGCCACCGCCACCGCCAAGGCGGCGGGCACCAAGGCAACCACCGCCAAGGCGGCCGGCACCAAGGCAACGACTGCCAAGGCGGCGGGCACCAAGGCAACCGCAGCCAAGGCTGCCAGCAAGAAGACCGCCCCGGCCAAGGCGAGCAAGACCGCCACGGCGACCAAGACGGTCGCCAGCAAGAAGACCGCCCCGGCCAAGGCGAGCAAGAGCACCACGGCGACCAAGACGGCCGCCAGCAAGAAGACCACCGCGGCGAAGAAGACCACCGCGGCGACCCGGTCGACCGCGGCGAAGAAGACCACCGCGGCGGCGAGCAAGAGCACGGCGGCCAAGAAGTCGCCGGCGAAGAAGGCTCCAGCGAAGAAGGCGGCCAGCAAGCGCTGACCGACCTCTGCGAAAGGGCGTTCACCCGTGGGTGAGCGCCCTTTCGCCGTACGGGGACCGTTGACCCGGTCGGCTCGGTCGCGCAGAATCGCCGTGCCGGCGTCCCTCCGCCGGCCCGCCGACGGGAAATGGGGCGCCGGTGCGCTACCGCCAGCTCGCCACCGGGACGCTCGCGCTGGGCGTCATCCTCCTCATCGACGTTCTGCGGGTCTGGCTGCCCGGCATCATCACCATCTTCGGCCAGGCGGCATCCACCCCGGCCGAGCTGATGGGCGCGTTCGCCCTGGGCTGGTTCGTGCTCGCGCTGGGCGCACCCGCGCTGGTCCGCCGGGTCGGAGCCCGCCCGGTCACGGTCGTCGCCGCCGTTCTGCTCGCCGTCGCCCGACTCACGCTCACCGCCGCTCCCGGCGGGCGTACGCAGCTCTGGCTGGCCACCGCGGGTCTGCTCGCCGGGCTGATCTGGCTGGTCGGCGTCGCCGCCGACACCGACCGACCGGTCCCGGGGCTGGCGTTGGGGTTCGCGGTCAACGCGGCTCTGCACGCGGTGCTGGACACCTTCGACCTGGTCTGGCGGGGCGACTGGGTGGCCTGGCTGCTCAGCTCCGTCGCGGTGGCGCTGTTCCTGCTCGGCACGGCCCAGCCCGGCGCCCAGCCCGGCGCCCAGCCCGGCGCCCGGGCGTGGCTACTGGCCGGGCCGGCGTTGCTGCTGGCAGGAATGGTGGCGCTCTCCCCGGCGCTGGCCCGGAGCGGGATGTCGTACCTGGTCGCCGGGGACGGTGTGGCTCGTTCGCCGCTGTTCGGCCTGGCACCGGCGCCGGTGGCGGTCGCCGGGTTCCTGCTCACCGCGTTGACCCGGCCTCCCCGACGGTGGGGCCGAGCGTACGGGCCGGTGGCGCTGCTGGCCGGCGCGGTGCTGTTCGCCCTCGACCGGGGCGACCTGCTCCTCCCGGCCATCCTGCTCACCGCCGTCGGTCTCGGCACCTGCCTCGCCCTGAGCGATCAAGCCAGCCACCCAGGCGAGGAAGTTGGCCACCCAGGCGACGAAGCCCGCCCCCCGGACACTGACGGTGACAGCGACACCGTGGCCAGCAGGCGGTCGGCGGCCCGCCGGGGGTACGCGGTCGCCGCCGGCATGCTCGTCTTCGCGCTGGGGGCGGTCGGGTACTACTCCGCCTACGACCTCGGCTACCCCAACGCGGCGGTGCCCGTCGTGGTCGCCGGGCTGGTGGCCGCCGTGGCCGTTGCCGCCCGTCCCGCCGTACACCGGGTGCCTGGGCCGTTTCCGCCGCTACGGGCCGCCGCCGCGGTCACCGCGCTGGCCCTGCTGGCACCGGTGCTCGCCGACGAGGTGCCGGTGGCCAGCAACCGGGACGGCCCGCCGGAGCGGCTGACCGTGGTGGCGTACAACATCCGGATGGGCTTCGGGCTGGACGGCCGGTTCGACCTGACCGGGCTCACCGAGGCCGTCGACCGGCAACGGCCCGACGTGGTGCTGCTCAGCGAGGTGGACCGGGCCTGGCTGCTCAACGGCGGGCACGACACCCTGGACCTGCTGGCCGACCGGCTCGGCATGCCGTACGTCTTCGGGCCGGCAGCCGACCCCGTCTGGGGTGACGCGGTGCTCAGCCGTTGGCCGGTGAGCGATCCGCGGACCCTCCCGCTGCCGGCCGTCGGGGCGCCCACCGGCGCGCAGGCGCTCGCCGTCACGCTGGACCTCGGTGCCGGCGTCCGTGCCGCCGTGGTCAGCACCCACCTGCAACCTCCGCCCGGCCAGGGCCCGGTGGTCCAGGCCCGCGCTGTCGCCGACTTCGCCACCGGGTACGCGGCCGGCCGGCCCCTGGTGGTGGCCGGCGACCTGAACACGGAGCCGGGCGACGAGGCGTTCGGGCAGTTCACCAACGCGGGCCTGGTCGACGCGTTGGCGGCGGCCCGGCCGCTGGCGACCAGCCCGGCGGACGACCCACGTCAGCAGATCGACCACATCTTCGTCTCGGCCGGCCTGACTCCCAGCGACCCGGTCGCGCTGCGCAGCACGGCCAGCGACCACCTGCCGGTCGCGGTGAACCTGACCCTTCCGCCCCGCTGACGGGCGCTACAGGCGGTCGGCGGCCAGCAGCCGGTCGGCGGTGAAGGCGAGCAACCAACCGCCGCCCTTGGGGGTGGTGAAGTCCTCGTCGGTGCGGCCGGTCAGCTGCTCCAACGCGCCCGGCAGCACCTTGCCCTGACTGCACACCGCCGCCTGGCCACCGGCCCTGGCCAGCTCCAGCAGCCGGGCGGCGGTGGCCAGGACCTGTTCGTCACTCTGCTGGCCGGGCTGTGGCTCGTCCAGGTCGCCGCAGATCTCGATCGGCAGGTCGAGCAGCGCGGCGGCCGGGTCCAGTGTCTGCACGCAGCGTCGCGGTGACGCCGACACCAGCCGGGCCGGACGGATCAGGGCGACCAGGCCGCCCAGCGCCGTCGCCTGGGCCCACCCCTCGGCATCCAGGGGCCGCCCCACGTCCGGGCCGGACCAGGTGGCCCGCTTACCCGCGTGCGCGTGCCGAACCAGCGCGACCGTCGCGGTCACCGGCGGCAGCGCGGCGAACGCCGACAGCACCTCGGCGTCGTGTGGGTAGCTGACCAACCGGATCGCGTCGTCCACCGCGAGCCAGCGGATGTCGTCCACCTCGGTGCCCGGTTGGAAACCGCCGCTGGCCACGGCGAGCATCGACCAGTAGTCGACCAGCTTGGCCTGCCCCTCGCTGCGGTACCGCACCGACGGCAGCCGAACCTGCGGCACGCCCCGTACGTCGGCCTCCTCGGCCACCTCGCGGACCGCCGCGGCCAGCGGCTGCTCGCCCGGCTCCAGCTTGCCCTTCGGTAGCGTCCAGTCGCCGTAGCGGGGGCGGTGCACCACGCAGACGTTTACACCGTCAGCGGACGGCCGCCAGGCCACCCCGCCCGCCGCCCGGATGCCGATCACGGGAGCCAACTGGTCCGCCGCCGCCGGGTGGCCCGATGCCAGGCGGCCGGGAAGAGAGCCCGCATCCGGCGTACCGACTCGCGTTCGCGCTCGGCCAACCGCCCGGCGGTGACCGCCAGCTCGTGGTCGTCCGGCCGCTCGGCGGCGATCTCCAGCCAGGTGTCCGCTGCCACTGCCGCATCCTGGTGCTCGCCGAGCACGTCCTGCACGCCGGCAAGGGCGCGGGACAGCCGGCGAGCGCCCTTGCTGACCGTCGGCGCCACCGCGTTGACCGCGTACCGGGTCTGCTTGGCCTCCTTGCGGACGGCGTGCCAGCGTTCGTCCGGCGACTGCGCGTCGAGCTCTTCGACGCCCTCCGGCCCGGTCAACCGCGCCCAGGGTCGGGCCACCAGCGCGGGCAGCGCCTGCGCCGCCGGGGCCGCGGACCCGCGGGTGAGCCGGGGCGCGCGGGCGGCCAGCACCAGGGTGTCCACCAGGGCCAGGTAGCGCGCCGAGCGCAGCGCCTCGTCGATCGCGGCGAGCGCCCGCCGCTGCCGTTGGGTGAGCGCCTCGTCCAGCCGATCCACCGCGGCCTGATCGAGAGGGCTGAGCGGGTCGGCGCTCGCGGTGCGGCGTAGCCGCTCGCGCAGCACCTCGGCGTCGCGGGCGGCACCGAGGACACCGGCCAGCCAGCGCAGCTCGGTGCGCAGCGGACGGGACCAGGTCCTGCGGACCAGCGGTTTGAAGGTGCGCAGATCGCTGCGGAGGCGTCGGCAGGCCACCCGCATCTGGTGCACGGCGGTGTCGCCACCGGTGGCCGGGGCGCGCAGCCGGACCAGCGGGTCGTGCGCCAGTAGCCGGCGGATCTCCTTGCGGACCGCCTCGGTCACCACGTCGCCAGCGCTCGGCTCGGCGGTCAGCCCGACCGGCGCGACCAGATCCGGGTCGGCCTGCGCCGTCGCGCCCAGCGCCCGTACGTGCTTGGGGGTGAAAGAGCCGCCCTGGGCACCAGCCTCGCGCAGCACCGTGCCGACCCGGTCGAGCAGCTTCCGGTCGCCGGCCTTGAGCTCCACCTCCAGTTCGCGGAACACGCCAGTGGTGGCGCCGGCGTCGTCGAGCACGGTCACCCGGTCGTCCACCACCTCGGCGAGCACCGTGCCGGCCCTGTCACACACCTCGTACGCGTGGCGGACCGTCCGTACCACCGTCACCGGGGCCAGCGGCGCCCCCCGGTGCAGGACGGTGACCAGCTCCACCAGCTCGACCGGCGGTTGTCCCTTGGGCCCGGGGCGGGAGACCTCGTGCCGGACGCCCGGCGTCCCGGTCGGCAGCTTCACCGTCCAGGGCAGCTCGTCGCCCCGGCGGTGGCGCAGCGAGGCGCCGGCGCGGGCCAGCCGCAGGTCGACCGTGTCGAGGTAGCGGGCGACCAGCGTCACCGGTGGCAGCGCCCGGATCCGACCCCCGGCCGGGGATGTGGCAGCCAGGTCCGGCAGCACGTAGGCGTCGTCCACCTCGTACTTCTGCTCCTCCTCGACCATCAGTTCAGCCTATGCGCTGATCGGTCAGCTGGCCGTGCCACCGACGCGGCGCAGCAGCAGTTCCTGCAGATGCGCCCGGGCCGCGTCGTCACCGCCGGTACGCCGGGTCCAGCTGCCGTCACCGGCCAGCTCGAACGCGTCCACGTCGGGGCTCATCGCGGCGGTCAGCACGTGGTCCAGCTCGGCGCGGGCGATCGGGTCGCTCACCTGCACCAGCGCCTCCACCCGGCGGTCGAGGTTGCGGTGCATCAGGTCGGCCGAGCCCATCCAGAAATCGGCCTCGCCGTTGTTGCCGAACCGGAAGACCCGGGAGTGCTCCAGGAAACGGCCGAGGATCGAGCGGACCCGGATGTTCTCCGACAGCCCCGGCACCCCCGGCCGCAGCGTGCACATGCCCCGGATGAGCAGGTCGACGTGTACGCCGGCCTGGGAGGCCCGGTACAGCGCGTCGGTCACCCCCTCGTCGACCAGCGAGTTGACCTTGAACTGGACCAGGCCGGGCATGCCCAGCCGGACGTGGGAGATCTCCCGCTCGATCCGCTCGATCAGGCCGCTGCGGATGCCCTGCGGGGCAACCAGCAACCGCCGGTACGCGGTCTGCCGGCTGTACCCGGTGAGCACGTTGAACAGGTCGGTGAGGTCGGCGCCGATCTCCGGGTCGGCGGTGAGCATGCCGAAGTCCTCGTACAGTCGGGCCGTCTTCGGGTGGTAGTTGCCGGTGCCGATGTGGCAGTACCGGCGGATCTGGTTGCCCTCCTGGCGGACCACCAGCGCGGTCTTGCAGTGCGTCTTCAAACCCACCAGCCCGTACACCACGTGGCAGCCGGCGCGTTCCAGCGTGCGGGCCCAGCCGATGTTGGCCACCTCGTCGAAACGGGCCTTCACCTCCACCAGCACCACCACCTGCTTGCCGGCGGCGGCGGCGTCGACCAGCGCGTCGACGATCGGCGAGTCACCGCTGGTGCGGTAGAGGGTCTGCTTGATGGCCAGCACGTTCTCATCTGCGGCGGCCTGCTCGATGAAGCGCTGCACGCTGGTGGCGAACGAGTGGTACGGGTGGTGCACCAGGATGTCCCCGTCGCGCAGGGTGGAGAAGACGCTGCGCGGCACCTCGCCCTCGGCGAGCCGCGGATGGGTGGCCGGCACGAACGGCGGGTCCTTGAGGTCCGGCCGGTCGGCCTCGCCGTAGACCTGCCACAGCGCGGACAGGTCCAGCAGCCCGGGCACCCGCAGCACGTCCTGGTCGTCCATGTCCAGCTCCCGGACGAGCAGCTCCAGCACGTGGTCGGAGATGGACGCGGCCACCTCCAACCGGACCGGCGGGCCGAACCGGCGCCGGGCCAGCTCCCGCTCCAGGGCCTGGAGCAGGTCCTCGTCGCGGTCCTCGTCGACCTCCACCTCGGCGTTGCGGGTGACCCGGAACAGGTGGCACTCGACCACCTGCATGCCGCTGAACAGCTGGCCCAGGTGCACCGAGATCAGGTCCTCCACCGGCAGCATCCGTACGCCCGGCTGGTCCCGGTCCACCCGGACGAAGCGGGGGACGTTGTTGGGCACCTTCACCCGGGCGAACAGCTCAGAACCGCCATCGGGGTCACGGACCGCCACCGCGAGGTTCAGCGACCGTCCGGAGATGTACGGGAACGGGTGCGCCGGATCCACCGCGAGCGGGGTGAGCACCGGGAAGATGTGCTCCCGGAAGTAGGTGCGCAGCCGCTCCCGCTCGTGGTCGCCCAGCTCGCCCCAGCGCAGTATCCGGACGCCCTCGTCGGCAAGCTTGGGCAGCACGTCGTCGACGAAGCAGGCGGCGTGCCGGGCGACCAGCGTGGCGGTCCGCTCGGCGATCAGCTCCAGTTGGGTACGCAGCGGCAGCCGGTCCCCGCCACGCACCGGCAGGCCGGCGGAGAGCCGCCGTTTCAGCCCGGCGATCCGCACCATGTAGAACTCGTCGAGGTTGCTCGCGAAGATCGCCAGGAACTTGGCCCGTTCCAGCAGTGGGGTGCGCTGGTCCTCGGCCAGGGTGAGCACCCGGGCGTTGAAGTCGAGCCAGGAGAGCTCCCGGTTGAGGAACCGGTCCTCCGGCAGCGGCGGAGCCGCCGGCTGTTCGTCGTCCTCGTCCTCGCCGCCGGTCGGCAGGCCGTTCGTCAGCACCTGATGGACTCCGCCGGAGGCCGGGCCGTCCGCCTCGATGGGCGGCACGGGGTCGAGGACCTCGTCCAGACCGGAGGAGGCGGCACCCGGGTCGTCGGCCAGGGTGTCGGCGCGGGCGGCGCCGGCCCTTTCGGCGCGGGAGGGGCGGAAGCGGCCGTCGGTGCCGCGGGCGCGGGAGCCGTTGCGGAGGTCGGTGGCGGGCGGGTGGTCCGGGTGCTCGCGAGGGGTGCTCACCCGCTCATAATCACCCGATTGCGGTTAACGCAAAATGAACTTGGCCTCGCCGGCTCAGATCATCGTCGGCAATGTCACCCGGACGACCTCGCCGTCGGGATCGGTGTCGATGTGAACCCGCTGGCCGAGCCGGAGCAGCCGCAGCCCGGAGGCGTCGAAGGCCCGGGCGGGGAAGCGCATCTCGGTGCCGTCGTCGAGCAGCAGGACACCGCTGCGCGTCGCCGCGTCGTAGCTGGCCACCGTGCCCTGCATGCTGGCACCGTACACCGGGGGGTCAGCTCGTGGAGCGGGCCGGGCGGCCGGCGGCGACGAGGGCGGCGGTGCGCGGACCCAGCCCGAGTCGGCCGGCGGCGGTCAGGTCCGCGGCGGTGTCCACGTCCCGGCGCAGGCTGGGCCAGTCGCCGGTCAGCGGCAGCGCCCCGCTCGCCGCGTGCGCGACCGCCGAGCCCACCCCGAAGTGGGGATCCAGGGGTACGCCCGGCGGGGCGGTGAGCAGCACCGTGCCGCCGCCGGGTGCGTCCGGCACGAACCGGCGTACCCCCGATGGGCCATTCTGCGCCGCGAGCAGTGCGCCGGTCAGCTCGGCCGGGCGCAGCGCCGGCAGGTCGGCGGTGAGCCCGGCCACCCACCCGGCGATGGTGCCCACCGCGCCGTGCCGGAACGCGGCGTTCAGGCCGGCGTCCGGCTCGTCGCGGAGCACCCGCGCGCCAGCGGCCCGCGCCGCCGCAGCCACCCGCGCATCGTCGGTGACCACCAGGGCCTCCGCGACCGCCGGGCAGGCCAGCACCGCGCGGAGCGTGTCGGCCGCCAGTGCCAGCGCCAGCTCCTCGTGCGGTACGCCGGGCAGCGCGCCCCGCAGCCGGCTCTTGGCGGCGGCCAGACGCTTCACCGGCACCACCACGGCCCACCTCGGCTGACTCACGCCCGCAATCCTGCCAGCCGGCCACTGGGACCCTCTCTGGCCGTACCGGGGGCGAGCAGGCATGATTTCCGCTGCGGGTGTCGTGGACGGGGTTCGCGGCGGGCTTGGGGCGCGACGAGGAGGCACAGTGGCATGGCGGAGGCTGGGGTTCTGGCGACGGTTCGCCGTGGTGCTGGTCAAGCCGGTGATGACCGTCTGGACCCGGCGTACCTGGCGCGGCCAGGAGCACCTCGGCCACGACGGCGGCGTGATCCTCGTGGCGAACCACATCTCGCACGCTGACCCGCTGGTCTCCGCGCACTTCATCTACGACTCCGGGCGTTGGCCGCAGTACCTGGGCAAGGTCAGCGTCTTCCAGGTGCCGGTGGTCGGCTGGATCCTGCGCCAGTGCCGGCAGATCCCGGTCGAGCGCGGCAGCGTCGACGCCGTCCGCTCCCTGGACGCTCTGGTCGCCGCGCTCGACGGGGGCGGCGCCGTGGTGATCTACCCGGAGGGCACCACCACCCGGCAGCCGGATCTGTGGCCGATGAAGGCCAAGACCGGTGCCGCCCGGCTGGCCCTCGCCACCGGGGCCCCCGTCGTACCT
Organism: Micromonospora sp. NPDC005413; assembly: GCF_040606435.1. NCBI lineage: Bacteria > Bacillati > Actinomycetota > Actinomycetes > Micromonosporales > Micromonosporaceae > Micromonospora > Micromonospora sp. NPDC005413. The sequence goes on along the minus strand of NZ_JBEXEV010000027.1, from coordinate 24,463 downwards.
GTGGTGATGTGGGGACCGGAACGGATCTTCGACCCACGGACCACCCGCTTCAACCTGCGCCCCCGGATCCCGGTGACCGTTGTCGCCGGGGAACCGATCGACCTGAGCCGGTGGGCGGACGGCCAGCCGACGCGGGACACCCTCGAGGAGATGACGGACACCATCATGTTGCGGCTGCGGGACATGCTCGCCGAGATCCGTGGCGGTACCCCGCCGCCGCTGTGGGAGCGACCCGCCCGGTCCTCCGTCGGGCGCGAGCAGCAGGGCGACGTGGCATGAACGGCCACGTCGCGGTGCTCGGTGCCGGCTCCTGGGGCACCGCGTTCGCCAAGATCCTCGCCGACGCGGGGCGGGACGTGACGGTGTGGGCCCGTCGGGCGCCGGTCGCCGAGAGCATCCGGGCCGAGCGCCGCAACCCGGAGTACCTGCCCGACCTGCTGCTGCCGGCTCGGGTCACCGCCACCGCCGACGCCGCCGAGGCGATCGCCGGTGCCGAGATGGTGGTGCTGGCCGTGCCGTCGCAGACCCTGCGCGGCAACCTCGCCGAATGGGCCGGGCACCTGCACCCGGACTCCACCCTGGTGTCGCTGATGAAGGGTATCGAGCTCGGCACCACCAAGCGGATGAGCGAGGTCATCGTGGAGACCGCCGGGGTCGCAGGGGACCGGGTGGTCGTCGTGTCCGGTCCCAACCTTGCTCCGGAGATCGCCGCCGAGCAGCCCGCCGCGACCGTGGTCGCCGGGACGAACAGCCACCGCACCGCGCTCGTGCAGGCGTCGATCCGGACGCCGTACCTGCGCCCGTACACCAACGACGACGTGATCGGCTGTGAGCTGGGCGGGGCGGTCAAGAACGTGATCGCCCTGTCGTACGGCATCGCGACCGCGATGGGTTTCGGCGACAACACCCGGGCCATGTTGATGACCCGTGGGCTGGCCGAGACGGCCCGGCTGGGCGTGGCGCTCGGCGCGGACCCGATCACCTTCGCCGGCCTGGCGGGGATGGGTGACCTGGTCGCCTCCTGCTCCTCTCCGCTGGCCCGCAACCGCACCTTCGGGGAGCACCTGGGCCGCGGCGAGACGCTGGAGCAGGCCCAAGCCGCCACCCGGCAGACCGCCGAGGGCGTGAAGAGCTGCCTGGCGATCCGCGATCTGGCCCGGGCACACGGGGTCGAAATGCCGATCACCGAGCACGTCGAGCGGATCTGCCACGAGGGAATGGACCCGCGCCTCGCCGTGGAAGCCCTGATGAGCCGGACAGCCAAGCCTGAGTCGTACGAGTGAGGATTCGATGAGCGATCTGGGAGACGGCACCCGCTGCGTACGCGCCGGGCTGCCCGAGCCGGCACCGGGGGACCCGTTCCTGCCGGGGCCGGTCTTCGCCGCGCCGTACCACCTCGACCCGTGGGAGGGCCCGGCCGGATCGCCGAACGGCTACGGCCGCCCCGACAACCCGACCCGGCGGCTGCTGGAGGCGGCCGTGGGCGAGCTGGAGGGCGGTGACTGCAGGGTCTTCTCCACCGGCCAGGCCGCCATCACCGGCATGCTGCTCACCCTGCTGCGCCCCGGGGACACCGTGGTGCTGCCCAGCGACGGATACTTCCCGGTCCGGGCGTTCGCCACCGACGTGCTGGAGGCGCTCGGCGTTCAGGTGCTCTTCGTGCCGACCGTCGGACCGTACCCGTCGCTTGAGGGCGTCCGGCTGGTGCTGGTGGAGACGCCGGCCAACCCGGGCCTGGACGTGGTCGACGTGGCGGCCCTCGCCGAGAAGGCGCACGCCGCCGGTGCGCTGCTCGCGGTCGACAACACCACGGCCACTCCGCTCGGTCAGCGCCCGCTGGACCTCGGTGCCGACCTGGTGGTCGCCTCCGGCACGAAGGCGCTCACCGGCCACTCCGACCTGCTGCTGGGCTACCTGGCCAGCCGGTCCACCGAGCTGATCGCGGCGGTGACGACCTGGCGTACCACCACCGGGGCGGTCCCGGGCGCGTTCGACGCCTGGCTGGCGCACCGGTCGCTGGCCACCCTCGACCTGCGGCTGGCCCGGCAGAGCGCGAACGCCGCCGCCGTCGTCGAGCTGCTCGCCGGTCGGGCGGACGTGACCGGTCTGCGCTGGCCGGGGCGACCGGACGACCCCGCGTACCCGGTGGCGTCGGCGCAGATGCGCCGGATGCCCGGCGTGCTCTCGTTCGACCTGGGCGATGCCGACCGGGTGGCTCGCTTCATCGAGGCCGCCCGTCTGGTGGCGGCGGCCACCTCCTTCGGTGGCCTGCACACGACCGCGGACCGGCGGGCGCAGTGGGGCGACGACACCGCGCCCGGCTTCGTACGGCTCTCGTGTGGGGCGGAAGACACCGCGGATCTGGTGGCCGACATCGCCGCCGCGCTCGACGCTGCCGGGCCGGTCTGAGTTATCGTGTCGGCGGCCCGCACCGGCGGGTCGTCGACCGGAGGAGGTGAGTCCGATCCGCCCACCATCAGGACCGGCACGTCCTCCCGTGTCGCCGCCGCGCTAGCGGCCGGGGGAGCGCCGGCGAGCTTTCCCGGAGGTTCCCATGGAATCATCGTTCCCCATCGATCGAGCTGCCCTCGTGGGCCGGCTGCGTGCCGCCGGCTGCGTCTACGCCGAGGACGAGGCCGACCTTCTGCTGGCCGCCGCGGACACCCCGGCGGCGTTGGCTGACCTGACCGACCGCCGGGTGGCCGGTGAACCGTTGGAGTACCTGCTCGGCTGGGCGGAGTTCTGCGGCCTGCGGATCGCCGTCGACGCGGGCGTCTTCGTCCCGCGTGGCCGAACCGCCCTGCTGGTCGAGGCCGCGGCCACGGTGACCGGCCCGGCGCCGGCCGTCGTCGACCTCTGCTGCGGCTCCGGGGCCACCACGGTCGCGTTGGCGCACCGGCTCGCGCCGCGCTGGCTGGCGGCCGCCGACATCGACCCGGCGGCCGTGGCGTGTGCGCGCCGCAACCTCGCCGGGCTGAACGCCGAGGTGTACGAGGGTGACCTCTTCGCGCCGCTGCCCCTGCAGTGGAGGGGTCGGTTGGACCTGGTGGTCGCCAACGCCCCGTACGTGCCGACCGAGGCGGTGGCGCTGATGCCCGCCGAGGCGCGGCTGCACGAGGCGCCGGTGGCGCTGGACGGCGGGCCTGACGGGCTCACCGTGCTGCGTCGGGTGGCCGCTGCCGCGGTCGACTGGCTGGCACCGGGTGGGCACCTGGTGGTGGAGGTCAGCGTCGTGCAGGCGGAAGCGCTCTGCGTGGCGGTCAGGGCCGCTGGGCTGGTGCCGAGCGTGCGGCACGACGAGGACCTGGACGCCACCGCGGTGACTGCCCGCTGCCCCGCTTGAACCCGCTCGCTGACCGCCGCCTCGCGCCCCCGACCATGCCGTCTCGCGCATCTCATCGCACCGGCCAGCACTCGCCAGAGACTCCGGGCTGGCCGTACCACTTGCTCCACCTTTGCTCTGCTTCAACCGGCGCAACACTGGCGGGGCCTTTGCGTTGCGTGGGGTGAAGCAGAGCAAAGGACGCGCGACAGCATCCGGGCACCGCGCACCCACGCTCCCCGCAGATGTCGGGGCTTCCTCGTTTTCGAAGGTGGTCGGCATGGCGGGGGAGCGGGCTTGGCACTAGCCTCGGCTCACATCCATGACGGCGGGAGGCGGTTCTTGGTGGGCAGCGCAGGGGTGCCGGTGGTCGTCGGGCTGGACAACGGCGGCACCAGCAACAACGCCACCGTGTTGACGGTGGACGGCCGGTTCCTGGTGGACGGGCTGTTGGAGATCCCCAGCGAGGTGCGGTCCGGGCCGGAGGCGGCGATCGAGGCACTGGCCCAGGCGCTGGACGGTGCGCTGGCAGAGACCGGCGTGCCGCGCGAGCTGGTCCGGGCGGTCGGGCTGGACACGCCTGGCCCGGCCAGCGCCGACGGCGTCATCTCGTCGCGGGGCTCCACCAACTTCTCCCAGCCGGCCTGGCGAGGCTTCGACGTGCGAGGCGCGCTGGAGCGGCGGCTCGGCCTGCCGGTGGTCTACCACAACGACGGCAACGCGGCCGCGCTCTACGCCCACCACGTCTACTTCGGCGCCGACGCGATGAACCGCTCGTCGGTCTCCGCGATCGTCGGCACCGGCCTCGGCGGCGGTGTGGTCGAGAGCGGTCGGGTGATCGCCGGTGCCGCCGGAATGGCCGGGGAGCTTGGTCACGTGCACATCCCGCTGAACGGGCTGCTCGGCCCGGGCCAGCCGGAGCCCACCTGCGCCTGCGGCTTCACCGGTGACGTCGAGAGCGTCGCCTCGCTGACCGGCATCGAGCGCAACCTGCTGCCGTACTGGCTGACCCGGTACGCAGACCACCCGCTCGCCGCCGAGCCGGTGGCCCGGGCGGCCAAGCTGGTTCGCGGGTACGGCGAGCGGGGCGACACCCTCGCGCGGGACCTCTTCGCCCAGCAGGCGATGGCGCTGGGGCGGCTGTTCACCGTGGCGGCGAACTTCACCGACCCGCACGCCTACTTCGTCGGCGGTGGGGTGGTGGAGGCCGCACCGGAGTTCCGTGACTGGTTCCTGGCGACGGTCCGCGAGCACACCGTGCTCCGCGAGGAGCAGGCGGCGGTGGCGACCTTCGCGCTGGTGCCGGATCGGGACATGGCCGGTGCCCGGGGTGTGGCGATCGCCGCACTGGAGGCGCTACGCGCCGTCCCGGAGCCCCGCCCACTGGTCGCCTGAGCCTGGTCCTGCCCTGCCCCGGCCCGCCGCGCGTCCTGGTCGGTGGCGCGGCGGGCGGGTCAGTGGGCGGTGTGCCCGGTCAGGTCAGCGGTGCGAGGCCTGTTCCGGGGCGGGGTGGTGCCTGGGCGAAGGTGGCCCAGGCGGCCGGGGGGAACAGCAGGGCCGGGCCCGCCGGGTCCTTGGAGTCGCGGACGGCCACCAGCCGCGGGATCGCGGCCACCTCCACGCAGGCGCCCTGGTCGCCGCTGCGGCTGCTCTTGCGCCAGGCCGCCGCGGCCAAGGCCGCTGTGATCGTCGGTGTCATCGGTCCTACCGTCCCTTCAGGAGTGACAGGAGCTGCTTGCGGCTGTCGGCCGGGCTGAGCGCCACGCTGCGCAGATGCTCCATGATTTTGGTGCAGGTACGCGTCTCGCCGGCCCGGTCGAGGATCATCTGACCTGCGACGGTCTCCACCGAGGCGATGATCGGATCCTCCGGGTCGGCGAACTCGAGGATGTGCAGCGAACCCCGTGTGCCCCGGTGGTAGCCGGCGGAGAGTGGGATCACCTGGACGCTGATGTTCGGCAACTCGGCCATCTTGACCAGGTGGCGCAGTTGCCCGTCCATCGCCGACTGGTCGCCGACCGGGCGCAGCAGCGCGCCCTCGTCGATGATCGCGTCGAGGATGGGCGGGTTGTCGCCGGTGAGCCGCTGTTGCCGGTCGAGCCGGACCTTGACCCGCTGCTCCACCAGGTCGTCGCTGAGGGTGTGCGGCCCGCCGCGCATCACGCCACGGATGTAGTCGGCGGTCTGCAGCAGGCCGGGCACCACCGAGGGCTCGAAGTTGGCGATGGCGGTCGCCTCAGCCTCCAGCGCGATGAAGTCGATGGTGCGCGGATCCAGCAGGTAGGAGTACGAGACCCACCAGCCCGGCTTGCGCGCGTCCTTGGCGAGTTGCACCGCTGCGGTCACCTCCTCGGCACCCACCCCGTACGACGTGAGCAGCGCGCGCACGGTGGCCGGGGTGATCAGGGTCTGGGCGTTCTCGTACCGGGAGAGGGTGCTGCGGGTGCTGTTGATCTCGTCTGCCGCGGTTTCCAGCGTCAGCCCGGCGGCTTCCCGGTGGTGGCGCAGGGCGATGCCGAGCCGGCGGGCACGGGCTGTCTTCGGGGCCATACATCGATGATCGCACACATCTGCGGGAACGTCTGCATGAGAGAACGTCGATGAGAGTTGCATTCACGGCTGTCCACGTGTCAATCTGTCATCGCATCCTCACTGCCGGTTGTCGTGGCGACGGTGGTGGTGAGCGACCGGAGGGGATGGGGCACGCGGCGATCGGGTTTCTCCCCCGTACCCGATCGTCGCGTGCCGCCGCCATCTCGGCCCACCGGAAGGAGACGACGTGCGAACCGGTCCGGAGCCCCCCGCCGTGCACCCGGACGGCCTTCGATGACCCGCTTCCTCGTGGTGCTCACCGATGTGCGACCCGTCGAGGGCATCGACCGCAACGAGCGGACCGCGCCGGAGCGGCGCAGGCAGGTGGTCGGCGCCAGCAGTCGAGAGGCCGCCGACCGGATCGCCGGAGCGTTCATGGCACTGGGCATGGTGCGGGCCGGCCGGCAGCGGGTGAAGGTGATCGCGGTCGGTCGTCGGCACGCCCGGAGCTGAGCAGGCCCAGGTCACCGGTCTGCGGCACCGCAACAGTCCGATCACGCAACGTATATCCTCGGTTGACCGATTGCCGTGTCGTGCCGTGGCTCGCCGGGTATCGCCTCGCCCTATCGCCACGCACAGTAAGGTCAACCGGGTGAGCGCCACCGGCGAGCACGACCAGCCGCAGTCGCGTACGAAGAGGTGACCCGGAGTGACCACCCCAGGTAAGACCCGCGTGGCGATCGTCTTCGGCGGACGCAGCCCGGAGCACGGCATCTCCTGCGTCAGTGCCGGCAGCGTGTTCGGAGCGCTCGACCCGGACGAGTTCGAGGTGGTGCCCGTCGGCATCACCCGGGCCGGCCAGTGGGTGCTGACCAGCGGAGATCCTGCCCAGCTGGCGATCAACGCCCGGCAGCTGCCGGAGATCACCGCCGACTCCGGCGACGACATCGTGCTGCGCGCCGACCCCACCGGCAACGGGCTGATGGTGCTCGACCCGACCGAGGGCCCCCGGGTGCTGGCCGACGTGGACGTGGTCTTCCCGGTGCTGCACGGCACGTACGGCGAGGACGGCACCATCCAGGGAATGCTGGAGATGGCCGGCATCCCCTACGTCGGGGCGAACGTGTTCGCCTCCGCCGCCGCCATGGACAAGGAGTTCACCAAGAAGCTCTGTGCCCTCGAGGGCATCCCGGTCGGTTCGTACGCGGTGTTGCGCAACGGGATGACGCTCAGCGAGCAGGACAAGGAGCGGCTCGGCCTGCCGGTCTTCGTCAAGCCGTCCCGGGCCGGGTCGTCGTTCGGCATCACCCGGGTCACCGACTGGGCGCAACTGGACGCGGCGGTCGCCGCCGCCCGGCAGTTCGACCCGAAGGTCATCATCGAGGCCGCGGTCGTCGGCCGCGAGATCGAGTGCGGCGTGCTGGAGGGCGAGGCCGGTGGCGCGCCCGAGGCGTCCGTGCTGGCCGAGGTGCGGGTCGTCGCCGACCATGACTTCTACGACTTCGAGGCGAAGTACCTCGACGACTCCTGCGAGTACGACATCCCGGCCAACCTTCCAGAGAAGGTGACCCGCCAGGTGCGGGAGTACGCGGTCCGCGCGTTCACGGCGCTCGACTGCGCCGGCCTGGCCCGGGCCGACTTCTTCGTCACCCCCGAGCTGGACGTCTACCTCAACGAGATCAACACGATGCCCGGGTTCACCCCGACGTCGATGTTCCCCCGGATGTGGGCGGCCTCCGGCCTGGAGTATCCGAAGCTGGTCAACCGGCTGATCCGTACCGCCCAGCGGCGCGGCGTCGGCCTGCACTGAGCCACCCGGCCCCCGCCGGCGTACGTCAGCCGGCGCGGGGCCGACTCAGCGCTGGCAGCCGGACGGGATGTCGCCGCCGGAGGGCACGGTCGCCACGATCGTGCTGGAGATCGTCGGCACCCACTGCAACGGCTGCTCGTACGAGCGCGGGACGCGCACCGTGATCAGCGTCTCCCGGTCGACCGTGGTGAGCACGGCCGTGTCGGCCTCCCCGGTCAGGTGCCAGCAGACCCGGTTGACCGTCCAGACCTCGTCGGTGGTGGGGAATGCCTGCTCGGTGCCGCCGCAGGCCACGGTGAGCGCGGGGTCGCCAAACGCGGCGTTCTGCTCCGGGCCGGCGGTGACCGGCCGCTGGGCCAGGTCGCGGATGCTCGCCGGCAGCTGGGAGAGCAGGGCTCGGCAGACCGTGGCCGGGCGGGCGGCCAGAGCAGGGGCGGCCATCTCCACCGGGGCGGTGGACTGCACCCGGGCGGTGGTCGCGGAGGGCATCGGCGCGGCGGCCGGCGCGTCCGGGGTGAGCTTGGTGAAGGCCAGCACGGCCACCAGCAGCGTGATCGGCAGCGCGATCAACGTGGCCAGCAGGGCGGCGCCGCGAATGGTCCGGTCCCGGCCGGCCGGCGCGTCGGCGACCGGGTCGGCCGGCTCGCGGATACCGTCAGCCGGCTCGCGTGTCCCGTCGGCCGGGTCGCGCGCCCCGTCGTCGTCCAGAGCCGCGGAGGAGGTCGTCATCTCGTCCACTTACAGCCGCACCACCGAACACGTGAGGGTGCGGGTGATGCCGGGCACCATCTGCACCTTGCTGACGATGAGTTTGCCGAGCTCGTCGACAGTGTTCGCCTCGGTGAGGACCACCACGTCGTACGGCCCGGTAACGGCGTCGACGCGTACCACGCCGGCGATGTCCGCGATGAGACCCGCCACGTCACGCGCGCGGCCGACCTCGGTCTGGATGAGGATGTACGCCTGTACCACGACTCGACCTCCGTCCGTCGCCGCCCGCGAGCGGCCCGAAGGGTGAAAGTACCTTACGGACCAGGTCTGATCTCTATCGGTCGTCAAGGAGCAGCGGTGAGCGAGCACGGCAGAGCCGGACAACACGGGCGGAATGCCGGCGCTGGCGGCAGTGTGTCCGGGATCGGGGAGTTCGGGCTGATCGGGAAGATCACCGCCCGACTGTCGTACGGACCGACGACCCTGCTCGGCCCGGGTGACGACGCGGCGGTGGTGGCCGCGCCGGACGGCCGGGTGGCGGCCTCCACCGACGTGCTGGTCGACGGGCGGCACTTTCGGCGGGACTGGTCCTCGGCCCGCGACGTCGGGCACCGGGCGGCGGCGGCCAACCTGGCGGACATCGCGGCGATGGGTGCCACGCCGACCGCCCTGCTGGTCGCTCTCTGCATGCCCGCCGACCTGGATACCAGCTGGGCGGAGGAGTTGGCCGACGGGCTGGCCGCCGAGGCGGCGACGGTCGGCGCGAGCGTCGTCGGCGGGGACATGTCGGCCAGCCCCACCCTGACCGTCGCGGTCACCGCGCTGGGCGACCTGGAGGGCCGCTCGCCCGTGCTGCGCTCGGGTGCCCGTCCCGGGGACGTGCTCGCGCTCGCCGGGCGCACCGGGCACGCGGGAGCCGGGCTGACGGTGCTCACCCGGGGCTTCCGCACGCCTCGGCTGCTGGTCGAGGCGTACCGGCGGCCACAGGTGCCGTACCAGGCCGGTCCGCAGGCCGCCCGGCTCGGCGCCACCTCGATGATCGACGTGTCGGACGGGCTGCTCGCCGACCTGGGGCACGTGTCGGCGGCAAGCGGAGTGGCGATCGACGTACGCCGGAACGCGTTCGAGGTGCCTCGGCAGATGGCCGACGCCGCGCAGGCACTCGGCGTCGACCCGTACACCTGGATCCTCGCCGGTGGCGACGACCACGCGCTGGCCGCGACCTTCCCCCCGGCGGTGGTGTTGCCGCCGGAATGGCGGCCGATCGGCCTGGTCACGGACGGTGCCGGGGTGACGGTCGACGGCGCGCCGTACGACGGTCCGGCCGGCTGGGACCATTTCCGGTGAGGCCCGGCGCCCGCCGTACCCTGGATACCGTGAGTGAGATCGAGATCCGAGTGGTGCGGTTCGACGCACCGGTGGCGCAGCAGCTGATCCATGCCGCACTGGCCGAGCTCGGTGTCCGCTACGGCGGCTCCGGCGACGACACCCCGGTGGACGCCACCGAGTTCGAGCCGCCCGACGGCGCGTTCCTCGTCGCCTATCTGGCCGGCGAGGCGGTCGGCTGCGGTGGCTGGCGCAGCCACGGCGCGGACACCGCGGAGCTGAAGCGGATGTTCACGGCTCCGGCGGCACGTGGGCGGGGCGTGGCCCGCACGGTGCTGGCGGCCGTCGAGCGCTCGGCCCGTGAGCACGGCCGCAAGCGGGTGGTCCTGGAATGCGGCGACAAGCAGCCCGAGGCGATCGCCATGTACAGCTCCGCCGGTTACGAGCGGATTCCGAACTTCGGCTTCTACAAGGACGAGGAGGGCTGCGTCTCCTTCGGCCGCACCCTCTGACCTGCGGTTTCGGCCGCCTTCAGCCGGGCACGGCGTGCCACGCGGACACGACTCAGCCGGCGGACCTCAGGGTGCGCCGGCTGAGCCGTACGAGAAGGTGGGTGCTACCGCGTCAGGCGCGGGTGACCTTGCCGGCCTTGATGCACGAGGTGCAGACCTGCAACTTCTTGGTGTTGCCGCCACCGGCCGGGGTACGCACCGTCTGGATGTTCGGGTTCCAGCGGCGGTTGGTCCGCCGGTGCGAGTGGGACACGTTGTGGCCGAAGCCCGGTCCCTTGCCACAGACGTCGCACACGCTAGCCACGGGATACTCCTGGGATTGATACGTTCATGGGGTCGCCGGCAGGTGCTGGCCGGGCAACCTGGTCAGGTTACCCGATGACTCGCCGACCCGGCCAACTGGCCCGGTCCGGCGGTTGCCCGTGCTCCGGCTCGCGCCTGGTCGTGGGCCCGTCCGCCCGACGGTGGGCCGGCCCGGCGGCAAGGGTACCGGAGGCGCCCGTCCGCGCCGCGATCACCGCCGGACCGGGGCGAGGAGGACACGCCGGACGAGTCCGACGGGTGTCGGCGCGCGCCAGTAGGCTTCTGGCCGTGCTGGACACCCTCGACGCCGCCGCAGTGCGCCGCTGGTGCGCGAGCGGGTTGGTCGCGCTCAAGCGCCACCAGGGCGAGATCGACCAGCTCAACGTCTATCCGGTGCCCGACGGTGACACCGGCACCAACCTGGTGCTCACCCTCACATCGGCCCAGCAGGCCCTCGCGATGGATCTGGACACCCTCCCCGACAGCGGGCCGACCGCGCACGGACACGCGCTACGGCTGATGGCCCAGGGCGCGCTGCTCGGCGCGCGGGGCAACTCCGGGGTGATCCTCTCGCAGATCCTGCGGGGTTTCGCTGACGAGGTCGCCGTGGTGCCGGCGGTGCACGGCCGGGAGTTGGCCGCCGCGCTGCGGTCCGGCGCCGCCGCCGCGTACACCGCGGTCGCCCGGCCGGTGGAGGGCACCCTGCTCACCGTGGTCGCGGCGGCCGCCGCCGCAGCCGAACGGGCGGACAGCGACGACCTGCCGGCGGTCGCCCGCGTCGCGGCCCGAGCGGCGGCGGAGGCGCTCGCCCGGACCCCGGAGCAGCTGCCGGCGCTGGCCCGCGCCGGCGTGGTCGACGCGGGCGGCCGAGGGTTCTGCGTGCTGCTCGACGCCCTGGTCGAGGTGCTCACCGGGGAGAGCACCGCCGGGCCCGCGCCGGCGCCGCGCTCCGCCCGTCCGGCGGCCACCGTCGCACGGGAGACCGGTTCCAACGAGTACGCGTACGAGGTGCAGTTCCTGCTCGACGCCCGGGCCGAGGCGGTCACCGGGATGCGGCGGGCACTGGACGCCCTGGGGGATTCGCTGGTCGTCGTCGGCGACGGGCGTGAGCCGGAGGGCACCTGGAACGTCCACGTCCACGTCAATGACGTGGGCGCGGCGGTCGAGGCGGGCGTCGCCGCCGGCCGCCCGTACCGGATCTCGGTGACCCGCTTCGCCGATCAGCCGGAGCCGCCCCCCAGCCCGGTGGTGGACGGCCGGGCAGCGGTGGTGGTGGCCACCGGCGGCGGCATCGCCGAGTTGTTCGCCGCCGAGGGGGCCACCGTGGTGCCGGGCAACCCGTCCACGGGTGAGCTGCTGGACGCCATCCGCAGCACCGGCGCGGCCCGGGTGGTGGTGCTGCCCAACGACGCCAACACGGAGGCGGTGGCGGGCACCGCGGCCCGCGAGGCCCATCGGTACGGCATCAAGGTGAGCGTGGTGCCGACCCGCTCGCCCGTGCAGGCGCTGGCCGCCCTCGCGGTCCGCGACGGCGACCGCCGCTTCGAGGACGACCTGATCGCGATGGCCGAGGCGGCCGGTGCCTGCCGTTACGCCGAGGTCTGCCATGCCAGCCGGGAGGCGCTGACCATGGCCGGGCCGTGTCGTCCCGGCGACGTGCTGGCGCTGGTTGAGGGCGAGGTGCACCTGATCGGCACCGACCTCACCGACACCTGCGCGGCTGTGGTCGACCGGATGCTCGGCGGCGGTGGTGAGATGGTCACCCTGCTGGCCGGGGTGGACGCCCCGGCCGGGCTCACCGATGCCGTCCGGGCGCACGTCGCGAGGCGCTGGCCGTTCGTCGAGGTGCACGCGTACCCGGGTGGTCAGCCGTTTTATCCGCTCCTGGTAGGGATCGAATGAGCGAACCAGCCACGGTGGACACTCCGCTGAAGAAGCTGGTCGGGGACAAGACGGCCAAGGCGCTCGCCTCGCACCTCGATCTGCACACCGCGGGTGACCTGGTCTACCACTTCCCGCGTCGCTACGACGAGCGTGGCGAGCACACCGACATCCGCTCGCTGGACGTCGGCGAGCAGGTCACCGTGCTGGCCCAGGTGCAGCGCACCGCGGTGCGGCCGATGCGTCAGCGGCGGGGCAACCTGCTGGAGGTGACCGTCGGCGACGGCTCCGGCGGGGTGTTGACGTTGACCTTCTTCGGCAACCAGGCGTGGCGCGAGCGGGAGCTGCGCCCCGGCCGGTGGGGGCTGTTCGCCGGCAAGGTCACCGAGTTCCGGGGCAAGCGGCAGCTCAATGGCCCGGAGTACGTCCTGCTCGGCGAGGGCGGCGAGGGCGAGGCTGCGGTCAGCGACGAGATCGAGGAGTTCGCCGGCGCGCTGATCCCGGTCTACCCGGCCGCCGCGGCCGTGCCGACCTGGGTGATCGCGCGCTGCGTGCGGGTCGTGCTGGACACCTTCACCCCGCCGGAGGATCCGGTGCCGGCCAGCGTGCGGGCCAGTCGCAAGCTCGTGGAGTTGGGCACCGCGTTGCGGGAGATCCACCGGCCGTCCAGCAAGGAGGACCTCTACCGGGCGCGGCACCGGCTCAAGTGGGACGAGGCTTTCGCCGTCCAGTTGACTCTGGTGCAGCGCAAGCATCGGGCGGCCGACTGGCCGGCCCAGCCTCGCCCGGCGCGCCCGGGCGGGCTGCTGGATGCCTTCGACGCCCGACTTCCATACGAGCTGACTGCCGGTCAGCGCGACGTCGGCGTGGAGATCGCCGCGGATCTGGCCGCCCCGCACCCCATGCACCGGTTGTTGCAGGGTGAGGTGGGCTCGGGCAAGACGGTGGTGGCGTTGCGGGCGATGCTCCAGGTGGTCGACGCGGGCGGGCAGGCGGCGCTGCTGGCGCCCACCGAAGTGCTGGCCGCCCAGCATTACCGCGGCATGCTCGACCTGCTCGGGCCGCTCGGGCGGGCCGGCGAGCTCGGTTCCGCCGAGCACGCCACCCGGGTCGAGTTGGTCACCGGCTCGCTGGGCGCGGCGGCCCGCAGGCGGGCGCTCGGCGAGGTGGCCAGCGGCGCCGCCGGCATCGTGCTCGGCACCCACGCCCTGCTCTACGAGGGGGTCGACTTCGCCGATCTCGGCCTGGTGGTGGTCGACGAGCAGCATCGCTTCGGCGTGGAGCAGCGCGACGCTCTGCGGGCCAAGGCCGACCAGCCGCCGCACGTGCTGGTGATGACGGCCACGCCGATCCCGCGCACGGTGGCGATGACCGTCTACGGCGACCTGGAGGTCTCCACCCTCTCCCAGCTGCCCCGGGGTCGATCGCCGATCGCCTCGCACGTGGTGCCGGCCGCCGAGAAGCCGGCCTACCTGGACCGGGCCTGGCGTCGGCTGCGCGAGGAGGTCACCGCCGGCCACCAGGCGTACGTGGTCTGTCCACGCATCGGTGATGGTCCGGCGTCGGAGGAGGAAACGCCGCCGGTGGACGACAACGGTCGTCGCCCGCCGCTGGCGGTGACCGAGGTGGCCCTGCTGCTGGCCGAGGGGCCGCTGCACGGCCTGCGGATCGGCGTGCTGCACGGTCGCCTGCCGGCCGACGAGAAGGACGCGGTGATGCGCTCGTTCGCCGCCGGTGACCTGGATGTGCTGGTGGCGACCACGGTGATCGAAGTCGGCGTGGACGTGCCGAACGCGACCGTGATGATCGTGCTGGACGCCGACCGGTTCGGCGTCTCCCAACTGCACCAGCTCCGTGGCCGGGTCGGCCGGGGCGCCGCCGCCGGGCTCTGCCTGCTGGTCAGCGAAGCGGCCGAGGGGTCCTCGGCACGGGAGCGGCTGGACGCGGTGGCGTCCACGAGCGACGGCTTCAAGCTCGCCGAACTGGATCTGGAGCAGCGCCGCGAGGGCGACGTGCTGGGTGCCACCCAGTCCGGGCACCGCTCGCACCTGCGGCTGCTGTCCCTGAGACGCGACGCCGACCTGATCCGCGACGCCCGCGCCGAGGCGATCACCCTGGTGGAGGACGACCCGGAGCTGACCCGCAATCCAGCGCTGGCCGCCTCGGTAGCCGCGCTGGTGGACGAGGACCGCGCGGAGTACCTGGAAAAGGGCTGAGCCCCGGTTCGTCCTTGCTCAGTTGATGAGAAGTAGGTGCCAGACCCAGTTCTGACCTACTTCTCGTCAACTGATCATTTCAGGACCAGGAGTCCCGTTCTGGCGCAATGGGCTGAGGGCGCGCCGACCGGATGGTCGACGCGCCCTCAGTTGTCAGAGCGGGTTGTCTCAGGCGGTGAAGCGCACCCGACGACGACGGGCCACCACGAACAGGGCAGCACCGGCCGCGAGCAGCAGAGCGGCACCGGCGATGATGCCGCCGGTGGCGGCACCGGTCAGCGGCAGGGCTGGCTCGTCCTTACCGCCACCCTGACCCGGGGTGCAGTCGGCCGGCTTCTCCCAGGCGATCGGGCTGGTGTCGTCAAGGCCCTCGGCGGCCGGCGTCACGGTCAGACCCTCGAACGCCTCGAACTCGACGATCTCGGTCTTGCCCGGCTCAACGGTCCGCTTCTGTGCCTCGCCCTTGTTCGGGGTCAGGGTCACCTCGAAGGCCTTGCCGTCCTCCGGGTTGGCGAAGCCGAAGACCAGCTTGTCGCAGGTGGACTCGTAGCCCGCCTGGGGCTCACCGGGCTCGACGCAGTCCTCGGGGGTCGCCCAGGTGTAGGGCTTGCCGACCGCCTCGTCGCCCTCGCTGACGGTGATCTCGCCGGCCTTGGCCGGAACAACGATGTCGCTCTTGCTGCCGCCCGGCTTGACGGTGTAGGTCTCCGAGAAGCCCTTGGCCTTCACGGTGAGCTTGGCGTCGGTCGTGGCGTCGGCACCGTTGGCGAGCGTGACCGTGACGGCGCCCTCGCAGTCGGAGGCGAAGCTGGCGGTGGGGATGGTGACCGCCGGCGGAGTGGTCGGCGGGGTGGTCGGCGGGGTGGTCGGGGTGGGGGTCGGGCTGGCCGGCGGCTGCGACGGCTCAGGCGACGGGCTGGTCGGCGGCTCGTCCTTGGCGCAGGTGCCCTCGAACGTCACCTTCGCCTTGCGGGCGTCCTTCTCGAAGTAGCGGTCGTTCCACTTGGCCTTCACCGCGAGGGTGGCCTGGGTCGCCGAGCCGGGCACCCGCTGCACACCGGTGAGCGGCTTGTTCACGTCGTGCGGGTAGTTGTCGCCTTCGGTCACCTGGATGCCGGTCACCGTGGTGTCGGCGGGCGTGAGCTCGACGCTGTGCAGCTTGTAGCTGGTGGAGGAGTAGTGGTAGACGCTCTGGACCGTCCAGCTCACGACCCATTCGCCGGTGGTCGTGTCGCAGACAGCCTGGCCGGCCGTGTCGGTGTAGTGGGCGCTCGCGGGGGTTGCGACGGCACCGACGCCGGCGATGCCGATCAGCGCGCCCGCGGCGATGGCCGCGAGGCGCCGGAACGGAGACTTGGGAGGGTTCACGCCTGCTCCTGGTGAGGGGGGTACGGATCGCGTGGCGGAGGCCGGGAGACATCGCGACCGGGGGGTCGCCTGCTCACCGGGGCGTCGCGCGACGCGGTGGTGTTCCCGCGGCGAAGCGGGGACAGGGGGTGACTGTACTGATGGGTGGTTAATGAGGGGCGTTCAGATCATTGCCAATCGGCAATGTAATGTATTCGTGATCTTTGATTTACGGAAGGTGTCAGTTCGATCACGGGGATCGCAGGCTCCACGGTGGATTTCATGCCATCGGGGCTGCTCACGCACTCGTCGGACCTGGTGGCGGCGTGCACCCGACGGGAGTGCCGGCGCCCCGCCCGAGGTTGAGCGGAGCCACCGCGCGACCGCGGGTCGGCATGCTCCGCGGATACCCGCCGTGGTGACCGGGCCCGCTCCCCATCGCGTAGCGTCGCGGGCATGAGCAGGAGGAGACGGTGACCCGGATCGTGGCCGGGGCGCTCGGCGGCCGGCGGATCGCCGCGCCTCCCGGCGCCGGTACGCGACCCACCTCCGACCGGGTGCGCGAGGCGCTGTTCAGCGCCGTCCAGGCCGAGGTCGACCTTGACGGCGCCCGCTTCGCCGACCTGTACGCCGGCTCCGGCGCGGTCGGCCTGGAGGCGCTCTCCCGGGGTGCCCGGCACGTGCTGCTGGTCGAGTCCGACCCGCGGGCGGCCCGGGTGATCCGGGAGAACGTGGCGACCCTGCGGGCCGGGCCCGCCGTCCGCCTGGTCACCGGCAAGGTGGCGACCGTGCTGGCTGCCGGCCCGGACGGTGGGCCGTACGACGTGGTCTTCGCCGACCCGCCCTACGCCGTGCCGGACGCGGAGATCACCTCGCTGCTGACGACGCTGGTCGACGGTGGCTGGCTGGCCCCCGACGCGCTGGTGGTGGTGGAACGGTCCAGCCGCACCAGGCAGTTCGACTGGGTGGACGGGATCACCCCGGAGCGCAGTCGTCGTTACGGTGAGACCATCCTTTGGTACGGTCGCCGATCATGAGACGTGCGGTGTGCCCCGGTTCGTTCGACCCGGTCACCAACGGACACCTCGACATCATCGGACGGGCCAGTCGGCTCTTCGACGAGGTGATCGTCGGCGTGCTGGTGAACCAGTCGAAGAGTGGCCTGTTCACCGTCGAGGAGCGGATCGACATGCTTCGCGAGGTGACCTCCTCGTACGGGAACGTGCGGGTCGAGTCGTTCCGAGGGCTGTTGGTGGACTTCTGCCGGGCCCAGCAGGCGAGTGTGCTGATCAAGGGCCTGCGGGCGGTCAGCGACTTCGACTACGAGTTGCAGATGGCCCAGATGAACATCGGGCTGGCCGGCGTCGAGACGCTCTTCATGCCGACCAACCCGCTCTATTCGTTCCTTTCTTCGAGCCTGGTCAAGGACGTGGCCAAGTGGGGCGGCGACATCTCCGCCCACGTGCCCGACCCGGTCCGCGAAGCCCTCCAGGCTCGCCTCCGCCCCTGACGCGTCTCTCTCCCGCGATCTTGCACCTCCGGTCGCCCCTTTTGCGGCCGTTCGCCCCGACAGCAGGTACAAGGTCGGCGCGGGGTGACGATGTCGCGACGCGCCGGGTTGGGGCGGATGGGGCGGGTGTGGGGCGGGCACGACATGATTGGTGGCGCGGGGAACGGCCGTAGCCCGCATCATGGAGGTCGGCCGACGAACGACAGGAGTGAGGTACCGGTGGACCCGCTCGATCGCATCGACGAACTGATCGCCATGGTGGAGCAGGCCCGCTCCGTCCCGATGTCGCGCAACAACTGCATGGTCGACCGGGGTGAGATGATCGCGGCCCTCGACGAGATGCGCGCCGACCTCCCCGCCGACCTGCGTCGCGCCGCTGCGCTCCTCGAGGAGCGCGACAAGATCATGGAAGCCGGAAAGCGCGAGGCGGACCGGATCATCAGCGAGGGTGAGGCGGAACACGCCCGCCTGGTCTCGGTGAACGAGATCACCGTGTCGGCTGAGCACGAGGGCGCCCGGATCATCGGTGAGGCCCGGGCTGAGGCGCAGCGCCTGCGTGAGGAGGTCGACGACTACGTCGACACCGCGCTGGCCAACTTCGAGCAGTTCCTCACCCGGGCGCTGGCCTCGATAGAGCGTGGCCGGGACAAGATGCACGCACTGCGGGAGATAGGCACCTTCGCTGGGGATGAGGCGGAACGCCCGCTACCCTTCTGAGCGGCACCTCACCAGCCGACATTCTCGGGTGGGCGTCGCCCCCGGTTCGACGATCCGGCAGTCGCCCAGGTAACCTTTTTTGTCGGCCTCTCACCGGCCGGAGTCTAACTATGCCCAAACACTCGCCATCGACACTCAACCCCAGGTCGCCGCTGGTCCTCGACACGAGGGACCTCCCGCGCCGACCTGGCGCGTTGCGTGAGGTCCAGCGGGTCGTGCCGGCACCGGCGGACCTCGGTGTGGAGTTGATCAGCGTGCCGGAGGGCGCGGACCTCAACCTCGATCTGAGGTTGCAGTCGGTGTCCGAGGGCGTGCTCGTCTCCGGGACCATCACCGGTCCCGTCCGGGGCGAGTGCGGCCGTTGCCTGCGTGAGATCGACGACTCGATGGGCGTGACGATCCAGGAGCTGTACGCGTACGAGGACAGCACCACGGACGTCACGACCGACGAGGACGAGGTGGGCCGGATGCAGGGCGATCTGATCGACCTGGAGCCGGCACTGCGGGACGCGTTGGTGCTCACGCTGCCGACCAACCCGCTCTGCCGGGAGGACTGCCCAGGGTTGTGCCCCGAATGCGGGACGCACTGGGACGATCTGCCGGCCGACCACAGTCACCAGCAGATCGACCCGCGTTGGGTTGGCCTGTCGCAACTGACCGTTACAGAGGAGTAAGAACCGTGGCCGTCCCGAAGCGCAAGATGTCGCGCAGCAACACCCGGTCCCGCCGGGCGAACTGGAAGGCGACCGTGGTCGCGACCGTCGCGTGCCCGCAGTGCAAGTCCCCGAAGCTGCCGCACGCCGCCTGCTCCGTCTGCGGCACCTACAACGGCCGCCAGGTTCTCGAGGTCTGACCTGGACGCCGAGTGACGCCCCCGACCCCGGGTCGGGCGGCGCGCGCACCCTGGCATTCGCCCGGTGCCCCGGCTCCCTCCGACGCCGACCGGCCCACTCCGGCTGGCGTTCCGGTGGAGCCGGGCACCGCGCGGATCGCCGTTGACCTCCTCGGCGGGGACGACGCTCCCGCCGTCGTGGTTGACGGCGCTCTGCGGGCCATGCGCGCCGACCCTGACCTGCATCTGCTTCTCGTCGGCCCGACCGAGGTCGCCGACGAGCTGATCGCTGCCCTCGATCCGGCGCAACGCGCCCGGATCACGGTGCGGCCCGTCCGCGATGTCGTCGGCATGGCCGACCACCCCAGCGCCGCACGCGCGGAGAGCACCGTCCGGGCAGCGGTCACCGCCGTCCGCGACGGGACCGCCGACGCCCTGGTCTCCGCCGGCGCCACCGGTGCCACCGTCACCGCGGCCGTGCTCGGCCTCGGCCGCTGGCCGGAGATCCGCCAACCCGCCCTGGTCGCCACCCTGCCCGCCGTGGCCGGGCCGGTCGTCCTGCTCGACGTCGGCGGCTCCCTGGAGCCCCGCCCGGCCACCCTCGCCCGCCACGCCGTGCTCGGCGCCGCGTACGCCGCGGTGGCGCACTCGATCGCCGCGCCGAGGGTCGGGCTGCTCTCGGTCGGCACCGAGGCGGGCAAGGGCGACCGGGTCCGCCGGGCCACCGACTCATTGCTCGCCGTCGAGCCGCTGCCCGGCGGGGCGCGCTACGTCGGCCTGGTCGAGGGGTACGACGTGACCCTCGGCGCACGCGCCGATGTGGTCGTCACCGACGGCTTCACCGGTAACGTGCTGCTCAAGGTCATCGAGGGCGCGTACGCGATGGCCGGCGGCCCACCTGCCGAAGGCGGCGCGCCCCGCGCGGCCGCCCTGCTGGGCGTCGCGGGGACGGTGGTCGTCTGCCACGGTTCCGCTCGCGCCGCCGACGTCGCCTCCGGCCTAGCCCTCGCCGCCCACCTGTGGCGGCGGCGCGCCACCGATCTGGTCTCCGCGTTGCTCGACGGCGACGCCGCGACGGACCGCACCGACCGCTCCACCGACACCGAGGTACGCACATCATGAGCAACGACAAGCGGCGGCGGGCGTCCGTCGGTCACCTGGAAGCCGCGTTCGGCGTGAGCCTGGAACCCGAGCTGCTGCAGCGGGCGTTGACCCACCGCTCGTACGCGTACGAGAACGGCGGGTTGCCCACCAACGAGAGGCTGGAGTTCCTCGGCGACTCGGTGCTCGGTGTGGTGATCACCACGGCGCTCTTCCACAACCATCCGGACCTGCCCGAGGGGCAGTTGGCCAAGCTGCGCGCCAGCGTGGTCAACATGCGGGCGCTCGCCGACGTGGCCCGTGGCCTGGGCCCGGACGGCCTCGGTGCGTACCTGCTGCTCGGCAAGGGCGAGGAGACCACCGGTGGCCGGGACAAGGCGAGCATCCTGGCCGACACGCTGGAGGCGCTGCTCGGCGCGATCTACCTCCAGTACGGGTTGGACACCACGGGGATCGTCATCCACCGGCTCTTCGACCCGCTGATGGCCGAGTCGGCTGGTCGGGGCGCCGCACTGGACTGGAAGACCAGCCTGCAGGAGCTGACGGCGGCGCTCGGGCTCGGCGTTCCGGAATACCGGATCGAGGGCACCGGCCCGGACCATCTCAAGACGTTCACCGCCTGGGTGGTGGTGTCCGGCAACCGGTACGGCGGCGCCGAGGGTCGCAGCAAGAAGGAGGCCGAGCAGCGGGCCGCCGAGGCCGCCTGGCGGGCGCTCGCCGAGCAGAACGGCCAGAACGGCGACGACGGCCAGAACGGGCGGACCAGCGACGACCGCCAGGACCAGGCGACTGACCGGCACGACTCGGCCGACCAGGATGAGCCGTTCGGGCCGCTGGAGCGCGCCGAGCGGGCGGCCCAGGCCGAGCAGGCCGACCACCTGGCGCAGGCCATGCCGGCCGGGGGTGCCGACGGCCACGAGACGGGGTTGCGGCGTGCCTGAGCTGCCCGAGGTGGAGACCGTCCGGCAGGGGTTGGCCCAGTGGGTCATCGGCCGCCGGATCGCCTCGGTGGAGGTCCGCCACCCTCGCGCGGTCCGCCGGCACGTCCCGGGCGGCGTGCACTTCGCCGACGTGCTCGCCGGCCGGACCGTGCTCGACGTCCGCCGTCGCGGCAAGTACCTGTGGCTGCCGCTGGACAGCGGCGACGCGATCATCGGACACCTCGGGATGTCCGGTCAGTTGCTGCTCCAGCCACCCGGCACCACGGACGAGACCCATCTGCGGGTCCGGTTCCGGTTCGCCGACGACGGACCGGAGCTGCGCTTCGTCGACCAGCGCACGTTCGGCGGGCTCTCGGTGAGCGAGGGCGGCGCGGAGCTGCCCGATGAGATCGCGCACATCGCCCGCGACCCGATGGACCCGGAGTTCTCCGATGCGGCGTTCGTCGCCGCGCTGCGCCGCCGGCACACCGAGGTGAAGCGGGCCCTGCTCGACCAGACCCTGATCTCCGGGGTGGGCAACATCTACGCCGACGAGGCGCTCTGGCGCGCCGGCCTGCACGGCGGCCGACCCACCGACGCGCTGACCGGCCCGGCCGCGCTGCGTCTGCTCGGCCACGTCCGCGACGTGCTCGCCGAGGCGATCAAAGTGGGCGGCACCAGCTTCGACGCCCTCTACGTCAACGTCAACGGCGAGAGCGGCTACTTCGACCGCGCGCTCAACGTCTACGGCCGGGAGAGCGAGCCGTGCCGGCGGTGTGGGGCGCCGATCCGCCGCGAGGCGTTCATGAACCGATCCTCGTACAGCTGCCCGCACTGCCAGCCACGGCCCCGGGGTTCCCTTCGGGGATGACCCGGAGCCGGCTCGGGGGCGGTGCCGGCGGGTCGTGGCAGGCCGCTCCGGGCTGGACCCCGGCGTACGCCCGGATCGCGGGTTGATGCCCGTCCAACGGACCTCCGTCCACCGTGTAGCGATTCCGGGGTGGGCCGGGGTCGATCCCCGATGTCACCGCCTCGTCACGCACCTAGCGTCAGCACCGTTGACAGGGGGTTGACGTGGCAGGGGGACGCGAGATGGGGACGAAACCGGTGACGGTACGGCTGGCGCGGTGGAGCGCCGAGCACCCGTGGCGGGCGATCGCGCTGTGGGCCGTGTTCGTGGCGGTGTGCTTTCTCGGCGGCAACGCCGCCGGCCTCAACGAGGCCACCAGCGGCGACCAGGCGATCGGCGAGGCGGGGCGGGCCAGCCTGATCGTGG
Source organism: Micromonospora sp. NPDC005413 (assembly GCF_040606435.1). NCBI lineage: Bacteria > Bacillati > Actinomycetota > Actinomycetes > Micromonosporales > Micromonosporaceae > Micromonospora > Micromonospora sp. NPDC005413. Next base: position 2,147 of record NZ_JBEXEV010000027.1, on the reverse strand, counting down.
ATGCCGGCGACTTCGACGACCCGGCCGTGGACAACGTGCTGATCAGCTCGCGGGGCGGTGCGCTGGACCAGGCGGCGGCGAAGGTGGCAGCCGACGACGCGGCGGCCCGGCTGCGTACGGTCACCGGAGTCGCCGAGGTGGGCCAGCCGGTCACCTCCCGGGACGGCTCGGCGCTGCTGCTCCCGATCACCATGTCCGGCGACCCGGAAACCGCCTCGGACCGGGTGCAGCCGTTGCGCGACGCCACCGCCACAGTGCAGGCCGCGCACCCGCAGTTGCGCGTCGAGCAGGTCGGCGGACCGTCGATCGGCCAGGCCCTCGACGACACCCTGGGCAAGGACTTCAAGCGCGCCGAGCTGCTCAGCCTGCCGGTCACGCTGGCCATCCTGATCATCGCGTTCGGTGCGCTGATCGCGGCCAGCGTGCCGGTGCTGCTGGCGCTCTCCTCGGTCGCTGCCGCGATGGGTCTGTCCACGCTCGCCTCGCACCTGGTGCCGGCCACCGACACCACGGCCCCGGTGATCCTGCTGATCGGCATGGCGGTCGGGGTCGACTACTCGCTGTTCTACATCCGTCGGGAGCGGGAGGAACGAGCCAAGGGCCGATCCGGCCTCGACGCGGTGGAGATCGCCGCGGAGACCTCCGGACACGCCGTGGTGGTCTCCGGCTTCGCGGTGATCATCTCGATGGCCGGGCTGCTGCTCGCCGGCGACGCGGTCTTCTCGTCCCTCGCGGTCGGCTCGATCCTCGTGGTCGCCGTCGCGGTGACCGGATCGCTGACCGTGCTGCCCGCCCTGCTGGCCAAGCTCGGCCGCTGGGTCGACCGCCCCCGGGTGCCGCTGCTCTGGCGGCTGACCGCGCCGCGCACCGGCCGACACGGCGGCCCGCGCCCGCCCCGACTCTGGCCCGCGGTGCTCCGGCCCGCGTTGCGCGCCCCGGTGGTGACGCTGGTCATCTCGGTCGGGCTGCTGCTCGCGCTGGCCGCGCCGGCGCTCGGCATGAAGCTGAAGTTCCCCGGCATGGAGGACCTGCCGCGCACCACGCCGGCCATGCAGGCGTACGACCGCCTCACCGCCGCCTTCCCGAGCACCGGCACGAACCACGTGGTGGCCGTCGAGGCGCCCGCCGAGCAGGCCGACCGGGTCCGCGCCGCCCTCACCGACCTGTCCACCCGGACCGCCGGCGATCCGCTGTTCGCCCCCGCCGAGGCGGACGGCCCGAAGATCGAGGTGTCGGCCGACCGGCGGGTGTCGGTGCTGGACGTCGCCACCCCGTACGCCAGTCGGGACGACCGGTCGGTGCAGTCGCTGGAGAAGCTGCGCGGAGACCTGGTCCCGGCCGAGCTGCGGGGCATCCCCGGCATCGAGTACGCGGTCGGCGGCAGCGTGGCCGACAGTGAGGACTACGCGTCTCACATCCGGGACAAGTTGCCGCTGGTGATGGGCTTCGTGCTGGTGCTGACCTTCCTGGTCATGGTGTTCACCTTCCGGTCGGTGGTGATCGCGGCAAGCTCGATCGTGCTGAACCTGCTCTCCGCCGGTGCCGCGTACGGGCTGCTGGTGCTGGTCTTCCAGGGTGACTGGGCGGCCGGGCCGCTCGGCTTCACCTCGATGGGTGCGATCGTGTCCTGGCTGCCGCTGTTCCTCTTCGTGGTGCTCTTCGGCCTGTCGATGGACTACCACGTCTTCGTGGTCAGTCGGATCCGTGAGGGGATCCGGGCCGGAATGCCCAACCGCGACGCCGTGTCGTACGGAATCACCTCGTCGGCCGGGGTGGTGACCAGCGCGGCGATCGTGATGGTCGGGGTCTTCTCGATCTTCGCAACGCTGAGCACGATCGACATGAAGCAGCTCGGGATCGGTCTGGCAGCGGCGATCCTGCTGGATGCCACGATCATCCGGGGAGTGGTGCTGCCGGCGCTGATGACCCTGCTCGGCGACGCCAACTGGTGGGCCCCGCGCTTCCTGCGGCAGCGTCCCACGCCCACGCCCACCGAACCGCCGGCCCCCGCCCCTGAGCTGGTGTCGGTGCCCTGACCCGCGCGCCCCGCCCGCCCGCCCCGCCCCCCGCCCCGCCCGCCCCGCCCCGGCGCTCTCGCTGCGGCTCTCCGCCGGTGGGCCACCGAGGGCGGCGATCCGCCCGCCGAG
>NZ_JBEXEV010000026.1:0-104756 GCF_040606435.1 Micromonospora sp. NPDC005413 | reverse complement strand
GCGCGCCCGCCGCGCGCCCGCCGCGCGCCCGCCGCGCGCCCGCCGCGCGCCCGCCGCGCGCCCGCCGCGCGCCCGCCGCGCGCCCGCCGCGCCCCCGCGGCCCCCGCGGCCCCTGCGGCCCCCGCGGCCCCCGCGCAAGATCGTGCTCGAACCAGGAAGTAGTGGCATGGAAGCCCGGCCGAGGCCACTACATCCAGGATCGAGCACGATCTTGCGGGCGGCGGGCGGCGGGCGGCGGGCGGCGGGTGCGGGCGCCGGGCGACGGCGGGGTGCAGGCGGCGGGGTGCGGGCGGCGGGTGCGGGCGCCGGGCGACGGCGGGGTGCACGCGGCAGGGTGCGGGCGACGGCGGGGTGCGGGCGGCGGGGCACGGGCGGCGCGACGTCAGGCGAGGGTGGGGGCCGGGGCGGGGGACGCCGGGGTAGTCGTTATACGGCCGTCCTGTTCGGCGCTGAGCAGTCTGCGCAGGGAGAGCGCGACCAGCGAGGCGACCAGGCAGCCGCCGACCACCGTCGCCACCCAGACCTTGCCGTTGGCGGCGCCGATGAGGGGCCCGGCGGTCACCGGACCGATCACACCGCTGATTCCGAAGATCATCGAACTCATCGCGTTGTAGCGGCCGCGTAGCTCGTCCGTGGCCAGCGCGTTGGTCAGCGCGGGCATCACCGGCGAGAGCATCGTCTCGCCGAAGCCGAAGATCGCCGAGCAGGCCACCACGCAGAGGGCGGCCATCAGGGCGTTTTCCCCGCTGACGAGGCCGGCCGCGCCGAGGACCAACCAGGCGGCGGCGAACACCGCGCCCACCACGGCCAGTGCCCGGGTGCGGCTACGCCCCTCGATCCGGCGGATCACCAGGAGCTGCGCGAGCACGATCATCACGGTGTTGGCCGCGAGCGCCCACGCCACCACTCGGGGGTTCACCTCGACCACCCGCACCGCGTACGCGGCGAAGCCCACCTCGATCTGCGCGTACCCGCAGGTGGTGAGGATCAGCCCGAAGATCACCAGCCGGCGGAACGGGCGGTCGCGGAGCACGGTCAGGTAGCCGCCGGGCGACGGTTCGTCGACGCCTCGACGGTTGCCGAGCCGGTGGCCCACGCCGGGCAGCGTGAGCAGGATCAGCGCCGGCAGCAGGTAGGTCACCGCGTCCAGCAGGTAGATCGCCTGGAAGGTGCCGGGCCGGGCGGTGTCGACGATCGCGCCGGAGGTCATGCCACCGATGCCGATGCCGAGGTTGAGCAGGGCGAAGTTCAGCCCGAAGACACGTTGCCGTTCGTCGTCGTCGGTCAGCGACGCGAGGATCGTGTTCTGCCCGGACCAGATCGCCGAGCTGCCGATGGCGATCACCGTCATCACCAGCAGGGCCGACCCGGTCGAGTGGACCAGCCCGAGTGAACCGGTGCCGACCGCCTCGATCAGCAGGCAGGGCAGCACCACACGGCGGGCGCCGATCCGGTCGATCAGCGTCCCGCCCAGCGGGGACAGGGCCAGGGTGACCGCCCCGTACCAGCCGATCACCAGCCCGGCGCGGGTGTCGGTGAGCCCGCGTACGTCGGTCAGGTAGATGAACAGGAACGGCAGGGTCATGCCGCGCCCGATCGCCGACAGCAGGGTGCCGATGAGGATCCGGCGAGCTTCCGACCGGCGGGGCAGGGCACGACGCAGCATGTGCGGCATTCTGTTCGCCGGGTGTGACACCGCGCCAACCGTTTTGGCGGTGCCCCGCTACGGCCGAAACCGGCGGGTGACCAATTCCACGATGATCCACTCGGCCTCACGACGGTCCGACGGTGTCCGCCGGGTCTGCGATGCTGGCCCGATGACCGGCACCTGGCGACACCTGCCCGCTACCGCCCGCGCCATCGCGGTGACCGCCACCGCGGCCGTCGCCGCCGCCCAGGCCCGCGACGGCCAGGCGTACGACGACGCGGTCGGCGGGCTTGCCGCGGACGAGCGTTCCGGCCTGGTGCTCGGCGCGGTGGTCCGGTTGCTGCTGGAGGAGAGCCATCCGGACGGGCTGACCGGCGACGACATCCGCCAGGTGCTGACCCGTTGCGTGCAGGACGCGACGCGGTGGCGTTCGGACGTGGACCCGCACGTGGTGCTGGTCCTGCTGGCCGGCGCACTGGGGGTGTACGACCCCGAGGGTGACGAGTCGCGCCCGGACGCGTCCGCCCTGGCCCGGCACGCCCCGCTGCTCGTGGCCGACCTGTTGGCGGCGACCAGCATGTCGTTGGACGACTACCTGGCCGCCGCGTTCGCCGAGATCGAGCGCACCGAACGACAGGACTGACGCGCGTCAGGCGGGGTCGGGAATTCGCTGCGCCACGACCTCCAGGTACTCCGCCGGGATCCGGACTGTGGCATCGGTGGCGCGGTTGTGCGTACGGGCCAGCTCCACCAGGTCGGCGTGCAGTTGCGGTTGCCGCTCCTCGGGCAGCGCCTCGAACGCCTTCAATGTCGGCCCGTAGTTGGCCCGGAAGAAGTCGGCGAACTCCTCCGGAGTGCCGAAGCGGAAGACGAACTCCCTGCGTACCGCCCGCAGTTCACCCACGGCCGCGCCGAGCAGCTCGCGGACCCGGGCCTCGTCGCCCCACTGGACCGGCGGGCGCAGCCCCGCTGGCGGCGGCACGTGCCGACCCACCGTGCGGAACAGGTCGCCGATGAACCCCTGCGGCGTCCACGACGCCAGCGCCACCGTGCCACCGGGCCGGCAGACCCGGACCAGCTCGGCCGCCGCCCGCTCCTGATCGGGCGCGAACATCACGCCGACGACGGAGAGCACCGCGTCGAAGGAGCCGTCGGCGTACGCCAGGCGCTCCGCGTCACCGGTCACGAAGGTGACCGGGAGTCGTTCCGCCGCAGCCCGCGCGTGGCCCCGTTCCAACAGTTCGGGTACGTAGTCGACGCCGGTCACGACGCAGCCGCAGCGGGCGGCGGCGATGGCGGCGTTGCCGGAGCCGGTCGCCACGTCCAGCACGCGGGCGCCGGCCGACAGGTCGGCCTCGGTCACCAGCAACTCGGAGATCGGGTGGATGAGCGCGGCGACCGCGCCGTAGTCGCCGCTGGCCCAGGTCACCTGCTGGCGTGCCTTCACGGCGCTGAAATCGAGTGCGGTGGTCATCGGTGGTCCCCCTCGGACGGTTGTGGTGCCATCGACGCTAGGTGTCGCGGCACCCCGGGGGATCGGCAGAAACACCTATGTTGGCGGTAGCAGCCCCTGCCGGCGGGCCGTCGCGGCCGCATGGCCCCGGCTGGGCACCGCGAGCTTGCCCAGCACCGCGGACACGTGGTGGTCGACGGTTCGCGGGGAGAGCGACAACCGGGCGGCGATCTCGGCGTTGCTCAGCCCGTCGGCGAGCAGGGCGAGCACCTCCCGTTGTCGCGCGGTCAGGCCCGTCGGGTGCGCGGCCGTCGCCGGTCGCGGCCCCCTCGGCACCCGGGCCATTCCGCGTCCGCGTAGGTCGGCGCGGACCCGTCGGGCCACGGCCACCGCGCCCAGGCCGTCCAGGAACCGCAGCGCCTCGCCGGCCGCCGGGTCGTCGCCGCAGGCCAGCGCTTCCGCCCGGGAGTACGCGCAACCGAGCTGCTGCCACTCCTCGGCCGCGCCGGCCCAGTCGCCCTCGATCAGCCGCCGGTACGGCGAGGCCAGCGCGCCGGTGTCTCCGACCGGCTCGCCGCCCCGCCACAGCCAGTACGCCAGCTCCCCGGCGAACCAGGGCTGGCACGCCTCGACCGCGAGCCGGTACGCACGCCGCAGCTCGGCGACGGCCGGCCCTGGCTCGCCGGCCAGCCAGTGCCGTTCCGCCAACGCCGCCGCGACCGGCACCACGAACTGGAGTTCCCGGCTCTGCACCGCCCAGCGCGCCGCCGTGTCGAGGTGCGTGGTCGGTTCGTCTCGGCGGGCACCGAGCCGGCCCAGCGCGACCAGGGCCGGGACGAGGCTCCCGCCTGGTTGGGCGGTGCCAGCCAACGCCTGTTCGGCGTCGGAGCGCGCGCCGGGCCAGTCGCCGGTGGCCAACCGCAGTCGGGCCCGGTAGCCCAGCAGGTGCCGGGCGTACCCGTCGAGGTCCCGGCTGGTGGTAAACCGCAGTGACCGGTCCAGGGCCTCGGCGGCCGGCGTGACCCGATGCCACTCCACCGCCATGGTGGCCATGTTGACCAACGCGCGCGCCGCGTGGTCGTCGAGGTGGTGTGCGACGGCCAGCGCGTACCCACGTTCCAGCTCGATGAGGCCGGCGACGTCCCCGCCCTGGAGGCGCGCCGAGCCGACGTTGACCAGGGCGTGTGCCTCGGTCTCCACGTCACCGAGCCGGCGGGCCAGCTCCCGGGCCCGGTCACCCCAGCCGATGGCCTGGCGGTTGTCGTCGGCGAGCATGAGCAGCTGCGACATGTTGCTGTAGGCCATCGCCAACTGCGTACCGGGAGGCGTGGACTCCAGCACCTGGACCGCTCGGGTGCCCGCCGCCCTGGCTGCCGGGCTGTCCCCGGTCCACCAGCACAGCCGGGACACCCAGCGCAGGTTCTCGCCGATCCGCAGCGGGTCGCCGTCGGCCTCCCGCAGGGCCAGCGCGTCCCGGCGGGCGTCCAGCGCCTGCGCGGCCCGCCCGGCCAGGTACGCCGCCGTCGCGTACGCCTCCAGCAGCTCCGCCCGGCGCGGTGTGGGCAGGTCAGCGGCGTGCGGAAGTGCGAGAGCGTAGTGGTCCGCCGCCTGCCGGTGGGCGCCCGCCCGGCTGGCCCGCTCGGCCGCCACGGGCGCCCAGCGCAGCACGGCCTCCGGATCGTCGGCGTGATGCGCGTGGTGCACCAGCCGGGCGGCGTCCACGTCCGCGCGTGGCGTGAGCCGGGCCAGTACCGCGGCATGAAGCGCCACCCGACGCACCGGGGACAGCGACTCGCGTACCGCCCGACCCAGCAGCTCGTGCCGGAACGCCACCGCGTTGCCGACCGGCACCAGCACGCCCCGGTCCAGGCATTCCTGCACGGCGGCCGGCGGGTGATCGTCGAGCAGGTACGGCTCGGCCCGGGACGGGACCACCGAAACCAGGGCCGCGACCTCCCGGGCCGGCGCCGGCAGCGCGGCCAGCCGGGCCAGCACCAGATCGCGTACGGTCGGCGGCACGCCCGCGCCGGCCGCGGCCAGCACCTCGGTGACCAGCAACGGGTTGCCGCCGGTGGCCTGGTACAACCCGTCCGGGGCGCGGCCGGCGGCGTGGGCCAGCGCCGCGACCGCGTCGGTCGACAGCGCCGGCAGTGGCAGCCGGCGGACCAGCGGACGGGGCAGGCTCGCGAGCACGGCGTTCAGCGGATGCTCCGCCCCGACCTCGTCGTCGCGCAGGGTCAGCACGAGCAGCGCCGGGTGACGGGCCAGCCGCCTCCCCAGGTACGCGATCAGGTCCAGGGTGGCCCCGTCCGCCCAGTGCGCGTCCTCCACCACCAGCACCGTCCGGCGGCCCGGCCGCGGATCGGTCAGCTCGTCGAGGAGCGCGTCGAACACGGCACCCCGGCGTTCGGCCTCCGCCACCGCGTGCAGCGCGGTCAGTCGGTCCGCGAGCACCCCGCCCACCTGACGGGCGACGTCGTGCAGCGGGCCGAGCGCCCGAGGTGTCAGCAACGGGTCGCAGCTGCCCCAGAGCACCCTGGCCCTGGCCGTGGCGGCGAATGCGCCGACCAGGGCGGACTTGCCGGCACCCGCCTCGCCCGCGACGAGCGCGATCGCGCCGCCGGGGGAGGCCAGCAGCCCGTCCAGGGTGGCGAGCGCGTCCGCGCGCTCCAGCAGCTCCATCGAGGTCGATGCTAGTCAGCGGGTACTGCTCAGACATCAGCCGCGACGGCGGCATCCGCACGTTTTGGCAGCCAGAAGTGCTGGTCTCCCGTCGGCCGAAGCGTCACTCCTGCCGGGCCGGCGCACTGCTGATCGCTGCACTACTGTGCCCGGGATGAGCGCTGACGGCTGGCTCGCCGACACCCGGGCGTCCTACGACACGGTGGCGGAGAGCTATGCCGACCTGCTGCGTGAGGCACTCGCTGATGCGCCGTACGAACGGGCAGTCCTGGCGTTGTTCGCCGAACTGGCCCGGACCAGCGGCGGCGGACCCGTCGCCGACATCGGTTGCGGACCGGGACGGATCACCGCGTACCTCCAGGGCCTCGGTGTCGACGTCGTCGGTGTCGATCTGTCTCCCGCAATGATCGACATCGCCCGGCGCAACCATCCCGGACTGCGGTTCGAGGTGGGCTCCATGACGGACCTCGACCTCGCCGACTCCTCCGTTGCCGGCATTCTGGCCTGGTTCTCACTCATCCACATTCCCGACGACGAGGTGCCCGCGGTCCTGGCACATTTTCATCGGGTGCTGCGTCCCCATGCCATCCTGCTGCTCGCCTTCCACGTCGGCGACGAGCATCGGTTGAAGACGCAGGGCTACGGCGGTCACCCGATGAACGTGTACGTGCACCGCCGCCCGCCCGACCGGGTCGCAGCCTGGCTCACTGACGCAGGGTTCACCGTCGAGGCCCAGATGCTGCACCGCCCGGATGAAAGCAGGCATGGGGCGTTTCTCTTCGCACGCCGACGGCCCTAGCTGGGAACCATCGCGGCTCTCCGGGCCCGCCGCCTGGTTCGCAAAACGCTTGAGGGCACATCCATCGATCGGATGTGCCCTCTTGCCTCTGGTCGGGGTGGCCGGATTCGAACCGACGACCTCTTCGTCCCGAATTACGTCCGGTCACTCGATGGACCTCAGGTTCCCGCAGTACGTGCAGGTCAAGCCGTTGGTGTGCGTCAGTCTAGACGCGGCGCAGACGCCACGTCTTTCTAGATCATCTCCCAAGTCTCTCCCCACATCGTAAAAACCTTGCAAGCTGGAGCGTCACGTCGAATGCCATGGCTGGCCACTCTGAACACGGCTGTGGCGCTGTACCTGTCTACGCGGTGCTCGTGGCGGTGCGGCAGAGGCACCCAGTCGACGGGGGACGTCATCATGAGCAAGTGCTGTACAACTACTCCATCGACTGGGGCTCAGTGCCTGACTGGTTGGCCGGGATCGGCACCGTAGGCACTCTCGCTTTCTTCGGGATCCAGCTACGCAACGAGAAGCGCCGCCACCGTGCGGAGGAACAGCGGAGGGTGGACGAGGCGCGGGACCGAGAGGCATCTCAGGCACGCCTTGTTGCGTCACGGGCAGCGTGGGAGTACGGGTCGTCCAGCGGGTACGCAGCCCGGGTCACCGTGCGGAACGACTCCCCGTCCCCGATTACTGACGTGCAGGTCCAGCTCATGAGCCGGGGAGATCAACCGCCAAGCGCCGACCTTTGGGAGACCGCAGAGGGACTACCGCAGTCAGTGATTGATGCAGGTGGATCAACCGAATTTAGGCTGGTTCCACCCCATCAGCCTCCAGCACCCAGGGACGGTATGGACGCGGCGGCTTACGACGCGCCCAGAAAGCTGTTCGTACCCTGCGTCGTGTTCACGGACGCCGTCGGCCTTCGTTGGACCCGCACCGAGAGCGAGCAGCCGCGCCGCCTTGTTGCGGACTAGGCGTGCGGACCCGGAAGGGGTAGACCCTCACACGCTTTCGAGGTCTGCGACATGGCAGCCAGCCAAGGCCAGCACGGTCTGCCACCAGCACCCGAAGGGTCTCGCGTACCTCAACAGACGAAGCTGAACCAGCACGAATGAGACCGGAAATGAGACCATTGCCCCATAGGGCGCTGCAGGGCCGGTCAGCCAAAGCCTCGCGATGTTGCGTCCCAGGCGACCCCCCTCGGGGGTTTGTTTGTCAATGCACCTGTGATTCAAGCCCGCAATCGGCCGCATAGACACGCTGAGGTCGCTACTAATGCGCCTGTCGGGTACCCGACAGATGGAGTTTACCCCTGGGGTTGAGCGAGCGGTCCAAGAGCAGTGTAGTAGCAGGCAAAGCATGGCGGGCATCTAGCGGAGCTAGACGCGGCAACCACCAGAATTCCGGAGATGTGAGGGAAGTGGCGAAGCTACTAGAGGCGAAGGTTTCCGGGCTTGCTGGCAGGCCGGGTGCCGTTCACGTGGTATTCGAGTCGGATCTAAATGTCTTCTGGGGAATGAACGGATCGGGAAAAACCTCATTCCTGAAGATTCTCCATAGTGCTCTAACGGGTCACACTGGCATTATTGCAAGGGTTCCATTCCGCTCCGCAGAGGTAACCTTTGAACAACAGGGGAGAACTATTACGCGTTCGGTTAGGAAAGCTTTTCGACAAAGCGACCTAACGGTGGATGAACAAGAGTTCTGGGAGTATATGGAGCAGGAGAAAGTGTCCGAGGAAGAGAAGAGAGCATTCTTAGCCGAGATTACGCGGAAGCTCCAGTGGACCACCGCTCCGGATGCCAAAGTTGACCGCTCTTTCCCGCACGGATATCTACCAATTTCAAGGATGACTGACCTCGCACACTCAAGCTACCGGCACGGCGTTCCCCCTCGTGAGGCAACTGGGCTTCTAAACGAGACGCTCATTGATGAGGAGTTCGCCCGACAGACGACAGCTCTCTGGCGAGACTACAGCAATACGGCCCTCATCCGTATCAGACAGGCCCAAGAACAAGGTCTGGCTGAGGTCCTTTCCGCCATTCTTAGCGGTGAACGATCCCGGTCTCGCTCAAGAGCTGTTATTCCCAGCGACATTGCGTACGGGCTGGTGACCTCCTTCTTCAAGGGCCAACGAATCTCTCCGCAGCTTGCCTCGCAGGACAAGTTTTCTGAGAACTACGAGCGGAATACTCTACTGCAGGACGTCGTAACTCGAATCGCCGAAGTTGAACACTCGATCACAGTCGCACAGGAACCTCAGCAACGTTTGATGGAGATGTTCGCCGAGCTATTTCCTCAAAACAAGAGCTTGATGCTAGACCCCAGACAGGGCGTCGGAGTGAAGATCGGTGATGAACGCATCCCGCTCGAATCTCTTTCCAGTGGAGAGAAGCAGATCGTCCGACTACTGCTTGAATGCCTTGCCGCCCGCTCTAATGCGATTATAATTGATGAACCGGAGCTGTCGCTCCATGTTGATTGGCAGCACCGACTTGTATCGTTTATGCACCTCATCAATCCGGACGCCCAGCTAATATTGGCGACACATTCGCCGGAGGTAATGGCGAACGTAGCTAACGAGAAGGTGTTCGAACTTTGAACCGGAAGCTTTCTTACACCCCAGGGGCTTTTGCAAAACGCGTTCGGATGTCCAAAGAGACGGCCTTGTTTATCATCGTAGAGGGGCGAGATTTCGACACCCCCTTCTACGAAGGTGTCGCCAAGTCAAGTGATTACGTAAACCAGAAGGGTTACCAGGTATGGCTTATAGAACAGATCACTAGGCGCGTCGGAGTCGCTGGCGAATCTAAGACCGCAGGAGGCAAGGCCGCACTCATTGCCGTCTACGATCAATACAAGCAGTCCAACTCGCTGTCCGTGATCAATTCTACTGGACGGCGCTCAATCGCCTTTTGCGCAGACCGAGACGTTGACGAGGTCTCGAAATCGCTACGCCGATCACGCCACGTTATTTACACGCCTCTGGCTGACGCCGAGGCATGTGCTTACATCTACGGCGATTTCGCCCGGGCGATTGGGCGAGCGGCGTCGCTGGACAAAGAGAGTGCTAAAGCCTTCGCGGAACAGAACGCAGACTGGACGACTGAATTTGCACGGCTTTGGAAGGACTGGATCGAGTTGTGTTGCCTTGCCGCAGCACACCGCGCTTTCTGCCATGTAGGGACTTCCAAACTTTCCGCCGTGAATGAAGGGGCCTTCGGTCCTTTAATAAAGGCCGAGGTAGCCCGAGCGAAGCGCGTAATACTCCTGAAGTCCCAGGTCCATGCAGCAGAACATGCCGCCCTGGAGCAGAAGGTGAAGGACCGCCTGCGCCGTATTTACGGCGCTGGCAAAGCACGGCGACTCCTAGGAAAGCACTGGATACTTGCGTACCTGCTACACCTCCTCTCAAGGCAATTCGGCGAAGACCCTGTAACATTAACCAACTTCAAGCACCGTGCACCAATTGCATTTCTGGACGCTCTCGATTTCGATGCTAGTTGGGCAACTTACTATCGACGAAAGTTCGAAGCCCTCGTCTAAGCATTCGCGCGTTCCGCTATGCTCGGCCACTGCTCGGGTGCGGTGCGACCGCCTTCGGTGCCCCCGGCCTTGTAGGCGGCCCGACCACAGGCGCGCGGATTTCGACCCGGGCGTGCTGACAGCATTGGGCACGGACGTGGCACGACTTTCCAACGCCGCACCTGCTCGACGGGGCGTTTCACAGAGGTGCGGCGGAGGGCACCGGTCGACGCCGGACCTCATCATGAGCAGATGTTGTGCAACTACTCCATCGACTGAGGCCAGTGCCTGACTGGTTGGCCTGGATCGGCACCGTAGGCAGTCTCGCTGTCGCAGGGCGTTTGGCCTGTTCAGCGAACGGTGGGTCAGGAAAGTGAACAGGGGTGAGCTGCGGACCAAGGCAGAGTCGCGTATGGACGGTAGAATCACCGCCGTGTCTACCGATAGGTCATCTATTGAGGCAGTTGCGATCTTCCGGAACATTCGCCTGAAGCTCGGCGATCTCCGCATTCTCGAAAGCGCACTCAGTCACAGGGACTTAACCTGGTCCTGTGCGGACCACAAAACCGTGGCTATGCGCGGTTCGAAGAAAGATCCGGTCGACGGAGATTACCAACTTACGGTTCGGCACGAAACGGAAGCCTTAAATGATCTAGTAACCTCCGCCCCAAAGGGTCGTATTTTTGAATTCTCGTTAGAGGCAAAGGACGCAAGCTCTGCGATCGAGATGAGGTTAGGCAATCCTCGCTCTAGGCATCTAATTTTAGAGTTCAGCGGCATCGCGTTAGACCGCTCATTCGAGACGGTCTTCAAGGTTCTAAAGCGAGCAGAGAAGCGGTCCCAGTACCTCTTCTTGATCGGCGTGCTTTGTGGTCCTACTGCCGCCATCATGGTTCCACTGACGATATTCGATGAAGTGAGCAACGTGGGGATCTTCTACGATGCCACCGGGTCGCCTCATAACTTATCCGCTGCGGCGGGCTTAGCCGGCATATCACTCCTATTCTTACTTCCCATCAGCTTTGGCGTATGGTCCTGGGCGACGTCAGCGTGTGTTCAATTGAAGCCCCGTTTGAATACGGCGTCCCTCGCTGCCAACACACGTGCCGCCTTCAGGCACCCTTTTAGTAAGATTAGGAACCTATACAAGGCAGATAGATCCTCTGAACAGAAAATGCTCTTTGCTACCGTCACCTCGATGCTTGTCGCGTTTGGGAGTCTGATCGTCGCCCTGCTCGCGTGGGTGTTCCCAAGGAGCTAGTTGCTGCGCCGCGCGGATGAGAAGCAGGCCAGCTATTAGTCACTTGCCTGACTAATCAGTGCGGCTGCTATCTCGCCCATGCTGGTGACCACCGCGTCCGCCCCGGCGAGCCGGAACACGTCAACCTTTGACGGCCGATTCGCGTAGCCAATCACCGCGACTTCGGCGGCCCGCGACCCCTCGATGTCCGACAGCGAGTCACCGACCAGAACGCACCGGGCGGGCAACTGACCGAGGGCACGCACAGCTTGCAGGATCGGTTCCGGATTGGGCTTCATGCGGTTCGGGTCGGCGTACGCCCGGCCGACCACCGGCGAGACGTACCCGGCGAGCCTGTGTGCTGCCAGGTATGCGGTTACCGCCCCGGCCGAGTTGTTGCTGACCGCCGCCACCGGCAGCCCTGATTGCCGGGCAGCCACGATGACCTCCCGCCCGTAAGGGGTCGGTTCAGCAGTCTCGACGGCTTGGCGTTCGGCCGCGCAGAGTGCATCTTCTACCGCCCGCGTCATGCCTTGGTCGCCAAGCGCAGCGGTACGGCGCAGCACTTCGAGCGGGTCCCGCTCGCTGGCAAGGTCCATCGGCACGTCAACGCCTCGCCGCATCAGGAGGTCAACTAGCTCAGAGGCAACGTGCGGGGCCGGGTACCCGGCGAAGATGCTGCACACCGGCCCGTCGAAGTCGAGCAGCACCGCGCCGACCCTGCCGAGCAGTCGGCCAAGGTCGGCGCTCATCCGTCGTACCGGTAGGCGATGGTCGACCACACCGAGTCGAACCACTGGCGGGAAGCCTCCACGAACTGCGTGCCGTCGGACGTGTCGTCATCAGTCACGGCGTAGTGGAAAAGCGGCACGTCCTTGCCCATCAAGTCATAGATCGCCATCGGCTCACCCTTGATCGTTACGGTGCGCTCAACGGCCGGGTAGAAGCCGAAGAAGACCTCTTCCCCGTTCAGCATGTAGAGCTTGAACAGGGGCGATGCACGATGCATCCGCACTTCTACCGTGGCCGATCGAACTAGACCGAGGTCGCCCAACTCCGCTACCTGGTCAATGATCCCGTCCGCCGCCCGGCGCGTGATGCGCTCGGCCCGCTCGCGCACCGCCGGATCATCCGCCTGCGTCTCGGCGCGCGCCGGCAGCGCCATGGGCGCAGCCATGTCGGAGATCAGCACCCGCACCGCGATCGTCTCCGGTGCGAGCCGGCCGACCCGCACCTTGTCGAGCGCCTCGGCGAGCGCGTCCCGCAGCGTCTCGCCTGAGAACCCCGCGAAGTCGATGGTGACGTGAGGGCGTTCGAACGCCGCTTCGATGTGCGGTCGCAACTCCACCGCCCGCTGCGTCTGCGCGCGTACAAACGCGCCACTCCCCTGCCTGGAAATGATCAGTCGCTCGGCTCGTAGCAGCTCAAGCGCCCGCTTGACGGTCTCTCTGGCCACGCCGTATCGGGCCGCGAGATCGGGTTGTGACGGCAGTTTGTCGCCCGGGGCTAGCCGCCTCGTGAGGATCGCGGCCCGCAGCTTGTTCGCGATTTGCTGCGACGCCTGTTTTGGGTCGTCGGGGTCGAGTTCGCCAAGGAAGTCAAGGTTCTCGCTCACGGGGTCAGCCTAGCTCTGGCTAGCCAAGTTAGGGAAGTTCCGGCTCAACCCTTGACTTGGCTAGCCATGACGCCCTAGCGTCATCCGTGTTCACACCTGGCTAGCCAGGTAGGACAAGCTGGCGAATCCTCAGCCGGCGGAGGCGGCCTCGGCTGTACCGCTCGTGAATCTGTAGACCGCCGTGGCACATGGCTCCGATTGAGAACTTCACAGAGGTCCGGGACGCAGGGAGATCCGTCTTCCTCATTGGTCCCGATGCATGCGACCTAGGGGTAGCTGCGGGTGTCAGCCGTTGACGTGTCCGGCTGCAAGACGTGTCCGCTCGCTCGCTCAACCAAGGGTCGCCGGCCGTGCCTGCGTGGCACGACCCCGATGTCCGCCGGGGAAGCGCCGCTGACTGCGCCGCGCTTCCCGGATTTCCCACCCTCATTCGAGCTGGAAGAGGTGAGCCGTTCATGTCCGTCAGCATCGCCGCCGCCGTGCGGATTACGACCAAGAGCAGCGCCGTGTGGCGCAACTGCCGCGTGTGCGGCTCCCTCGTCCCGCTGGCCCCTGACCAGGACTGCTGCCGCTCATGCGGCGAGTCCACCACCGCCCGCCGCCGCCCGGTAGCCGGCAAGCGTCGTTCCGGAAGGAACTCCAAGTGAGCCACGACCTTCACACGGACCCGCAGGGTCCGAGCCTCGATGACCTGGCCGCGATCGAGCGGGAGATGCCGCTGATCGACGCCGAGGTGCTGTTGCTCGACGCGCAGATCACGATCTTGTGCGCCGACCCTGCTCCGTCTGATCTGGACTGGCAGCGGGTACGTCGGGCGCGGCGGCAGGTGATGCGGGAAGCGCGGTCGCTGCTGGCCGCTCGCGCGGCGACCGGCCGTGGTGCGCGGGTGGCCTGATGCCTCGCATCCGCGCCGCCTTTCATGACCCGGACGGCGCGCGGTTCGGCATCCCTACGTACTGGTGGAAGGGTGCCCCGCCCGGTTACGCCACCCGCCGTCAACTGACCGCCGCTGGCCTGCGCCCCGGTGGTCAACCCGTCGCCGCTCAGGTGCTCTGGCGCGGCGTGGGCGGCACCCGCACCGCGTACCTGTACCGGGTCGACCTGGCCGCGCCGAAGCGCACCGCGACCCCCGCGCAGCGCACCGCGATTGGCAAGGCGCTCACGGCCCGCCGCACCTGCCGCACCTGCCGCCAGGTGCGGCCCTACTTCATCCCGCGCTCGCTCGGCGAGTGCCTGACCTGCTCCCCGCGCTACTAAAGGAGTCCCGGTGAGCACACGCAAGAACCACCGCGCCGTCATGGCCGAACTGATCCTGCTAGCCAACCCGACCGCCGTCTCCGTCCATACCCCCGACGTGTCCCTGTCGGTCACCTTCGACAGCATTGCCGAACTCAAGTCGTGGCTGCACCTGGCCGGGCTCAACGACCCGGACATGCTGGTCGGTGAGCACCAGGGCACCACCGACGACGGCCGACCGTACCGGTCGATGAACGCCTACCCGACGTGGCACGGCTGGGAGTTCTACGCCACTGCCCGCGAGTACATCGACAGCGGCACAACCCTCGCCCCGGCGACCGCCGATCAGCTCGCCGCGCTGGCGGTGGCCTGATGACCGACCGGACCTTTACTCACCCGTCCGTGCTGGCCGGCATTGCCGCCGGGGCGGGCTGGGCCGATCCGACCATGAACCCCGCCGACATCGACTGGACTGCCCGCCGGGCCGCCGCCGCAATCCCGTTCCCCCTCGTCGACTGCCGACCCGTCAACCCGTACGCACCAACCGGCATTCGGTACGGCCGCAACGAGTTGGGCCACTGGGGCGAGGCGCAGTGCGCCGACGCGATCGTCATCGCCACCGACGCCAACGGCACCCGCTGGCTACTGATGATCGAACGCGACGACGACCACGGATGGGCGCTGCCCGGCGGTCACGTCGACCCCGGCGAGGACCCCACCGCCGCCGCGTTCCGCGAGTTGGCCGAGGAAACCGGCCTGACCGCCGACCCCAAGGCCCCGTGGGTGAAGACGCTGCCGGTCCGCTACGTGCCCGACCCCCGCGCCTCCGACGAGGCATGGATGGTCACCACCCCGGTCCGCATCAACCTCGGCCACGGGTGGCGCGGCCTGCCCGACGTGACCGGCAGCGACGACGCTCGCCGCGCCGCCTGGGTCCGGGCCGCCTCCTATCAGGGACTCAGCAAGTACCTGCGCCACTACCTCGACGGCGACGTGTTCGCCGCCCACCGCGACCTGCTCGCCGACGTCCTCGACCACTGACCAGGAGGTCAACCGACATGACTGCCCCCGCCAGCATCCACCCCCGCAGCATCGACGACCTGTACCCCGGCGCGTTGGCTCTGACCGACCAGCTCGGCGAGCTGCCCAGCCGAAACCGGCTGATGAAGGAATTCAAGATCGGTGTCCCGAAGGCAATCGAGCTTCGTGAGCGGCTGATCGCTGGTACCGACCGCCCGACCGAGGTGGACACCACCGCGCCGCCGGTGGACCCGATGGACTACGCCGACCCGATCGGACCGCAGCCGGCCATCACCGACGAGGAGATGCGGGAGGCGGTAGCCGCAGCTCAGGTACGCGTAAACGGACACCCAGGTCAGGCTGAGGACGATGAGCAGGACCGGCCGCGCCGCAGGTGGTTCCGCCGCCGCCCGGCTGCCGAGAAGTCGCCGCAGGTCCCGGCGGACGGACACCCGGGTCCGAAGATCACGCCCGCCCCGGCCCCGGCCGACGCCGCACAACTCAAATCGCTCAAGCGCATCCGGTGGGCGGTCCGCCTCGTGCTCGCTCTCGGCGTGGCCGCTTCCATCGCCGGCAACGTGCTGCACGCCCGAGACAGCCTCATCAGTCAGGTCATTTCCGCGTGGTCCCCGCTGGCGCTGTTGCTGACCATCGAACTCATCTCCCGAGTCCCGGTGCACTCCCGCCGCCTCGCGATCGGCCGGTGGGCCGCTACCGCCCTCATCGCCGGCATCGCCGCGTGGGTTTCCTACTGGCACATGGCCGCCGTCGCTGCCCGCTACGGCGAAACCAACGGAGCCCAGTACCTGCTGCCGCTGTCCGTCGATGGCCTCGTGGTCGTCGCCTCCATCTGCCTGGTGGAGCTGGGTGGGCGGATCGCCGCCAACATCCGCAGATAGCGCCGCCCGGCGGCACGGCCCCTGGCTCGCAACCTGTGCCGTGCCGCCGGTCTCACCCCATCCGTCTTGCAGACATCAGGGAGAGAACATCCATGATCCCCCGCTGCGCGGCTGCCGCGCACTCCCGAACCGTCCTTCTGTCCTGCGGAAGGCACTACGCCACGTTGTGGGGCAACGCGCCCCGGCCCACTGCCTGCGCCGACTGCTCACCCCCGGCCCGTAGCGGGCGCTGACCGCCCTCGTCGCCACCGGCTCATCACCCGGTGGCGCGCGGAGGCAGCCAGACCCGCTGGCCGCCGGAAGGGAACACCCGTCATGGGCAGCAAGCGCAACGTCGCATCCGGCAACGACCGCGTTGACGTTCAGGTCGGCCAGGTCATCGGCCGACGCGACACCGGCAAGGCCCCGAAGGCCACCCCGCCGGCCGACACCACCCCGGGCCGGACCGAGAACATCCGCTCCGGTAACGCCACGGTGGGCCGGCAGGTCGATGAGATCCGGGGCGGCTTCAACATCCGCTGGTAACCCCTGCCCGGCGGCGCGGCCTCACGGCCTCGACAACCCGGTCGCGCCGCCGCCCCTCACCCCTCAACCCCTTCGGACCTCGGGAGAGACCAGCCATGTTCGCAGACCCCACCGGCGCGCGGGTCGCAGCGTTCGCCGCTGTGTTCGTCGCCCTCTATGTCGCTCACCAGGTGGGCGACCACTGGATCCAGACGCAGCATCAAGCCGACTGCAAGGGCCAGCCCGGCTGGCCCGGCCGCATCGCCTGCGCCGCGCACGTCGCTACCTACACCGCGACAGCCCTGCTTGCGTTGGTGTTTCTGGTCGCCGGTACCGGGCTGCGGCTCGACCCGTGGGCCGTCGGCGTAGGGCTCACCGTCTCAGCGGTATCGCACTACATCGCTGACCGGCGCACCCCGCTCAAGCGCATCGCTGACGCGCTCGGATCGGGCCGCTTCCACGCGCTCGGCATCCCCCGGCCCGGTCACGACGACAACCCCTCGTTGGGCACCGGCGCGTACGCCCTGGATCAGTCCTGGCACGTCGCGTTCCTGTTCGTCTCCGCGCTGCTTATCGCGGCCTGACCACCCCCGCCCTCACCGGCCCGGCCGCTCAATCGGTCCGGTGGGGTGCGGAGGTTGCCAGACCCGCTGGCAGCACGGCAAGGAGGAATCCCCGTGGCGATGTCGTCCTGCTCCACCTGCGGCAAGGGCTTCAAGAGCGTTTCCGTCGACAGCACCGGCACCCTCGCGATCTGCACTGCCGGGCACTACAACTTCGACGCCGGTAGCCGCTCCGACAACGGATCGATCAAGACCGGCAGCGTCAAGGTCAAGGGTCAGTCGGCGATCGGCAACGGCGCGACCGCGATCGGCCGCAAGGGCAAGAAGGGCCGCTGATGCCGGCCCGCTGCCCTGGCTGCGGGTGCCTGCACGCCTACTCCGGAGGCATTCCCGGACGCGGCTGCCTCTCCTGCGGCTGCGCCTGCTCACCGATCAACGGCGGTAAGACGTGCCGCTGCTGCGGCGCGACCGACAGCTAGCCCTGCCCGGCGGCGCGGCCTCACGGCCTCGACAACCCGGCCGCGCCGCCGGCCCCCTACCGATCTCCCGACCGTTGGAGGAACCCCCATCATGACCAGCGATCCCATCACCAACCCCACCGACCCGCCCCCGGACGACAAGGCTGCCCGGATCGTGGATCTGGCGCAGCGGCGCGCGGACCGGGCCGCCGCCGCTCAGGGCTTGTCCGCCGCCGACGCGACGGACGCCGAAACCGTCACCCCCGACCCGGTCGTGGTGGGCGGGCCGGTCGACCCGCCGGAGCGCCGCCCCGACCTGGCCGAGGTGCTGGACCGGCGGTCCGGGCCGGTACTGCCGGTGTGGCTGACCGACTCCTACCAGCGTCGCGACATGCTGCGCCGCGCGGTGGGCGCGGCCGGGTACCACGTCGGCACCCACGTGGTGCTGTCGCCGGTCTACGCCGGCAAGGTCGCCTGGTACGCCCCGCAGGGCGCGGCGCGGCTGTTCTCACGGGTGCTGGGCTGGACCAGCGCCGAAACGGGCAACTGGCACCTGCGCCAGGACGCGGCGAACCGCAACGACCCGAAGACGTGGCTGGACCTGGACCGGCACCGGATGCGGCAAGCGTCGTGGCGGTGGTGGGTCACCGGCGCCGCAACCCTCACCACCGGCGGCGGCGGGATGTTGCTCGCCGCTGACGTGACGCCGTGGTCGGTGAAGCTGGCTGTCCTGGCCGCTGGCCTGGTCGGGTTGGCCCGCTACGGCCGACCGCTGGATAAGCCGATCCTGGCCCGCACGGTGGTGCGCCCGATCTACCGCAAGCTCACCGCGGAGCTGACCCGCAAGGGCATCATGGCCACCGGTCTGGTCAAGCGGCCCGAAGAAATCGTGTTCCCCGCCGGGGTGGGGGAGATCCGCCGGGACGGCCCTGGCTACCTGGCGATCGTGGATTTGCCCGATGGGGTGATCGCGGTCGACGTGGTGGAGGAACGGCCCAAGCTTGCCGGTGGGCTGCGCCTGCCGATGGATCAGGTGTGGCCGGACGTCATGCCCCGCGAGCACCCCTCACGGCTCGCGCTGTGGGTGGCCGACCGTCCGGTGTCGGCCATGAAGCAACCCCCGTGGCCGCTGCTGCGCGGTGGGCAGACGGACTACTTCAAGCCGTTCGTCTACGGGTTCGACCCGCGCATGCGTCCGGTTGAGTACCGGATGGACGAGCGGAACAGCCTGTTCGCCGGGTTCCCCGGGTCGGGCAAGAGCTTGTCGGCGCGGGTGGTGCTCGCCGGCATGGCCCTCGACCCCCTAGCCCAGTTCGCCGTTTTCGACCTGGCCGGGCGCGGGGACTTCGACGCGTTCGAGCCGCTGTGCCCGCCGGACCTGTTCGGGTCGGGTGCGGACGAGGACACCAAGGCCAACGCGTACCGGATGCTGATGTGGCTGCTCAAGGAGTGCGACGTGCGCGGCCCGCGTATCAAGCACTACGCCACGCAGGGCATGAACAGCGAGAACAAGCTGAACAGGGCCATCGCGGCGAAGGACGCGCGGCTGCGCCCGATCGTCGCCGCCATCGACGAGGTACAGGAGCTGATCACCGATCCGGAGATCGGGAAGTCGGCCACGGCCGCGATGACCAGCATCGTCAAGCGCGGTCGGGCGCTGGGCATTCACCTCGTGCTGATGACCCAGCGCATCGACAACCAGTCACTACCCAAGGGCGTCACGTCGAACATCGCCCTGCGGACGTGCCTGGCCGTCCCGTCGCACGTCGAGACGGATCTGGCGTTGGGCACGGGCGCGTACCGCCAGGGTGCCCGGCCGACACAGTTCGAGATCGGTGTCGACGCCGGGTGGGGCGTGCGGGTGGGCTACGGGCAGATGTCCGCCGTCCGCGCCGCGTACCTCGACCGGGCCGCCGTGGAGAAGATCTGCCAGCGGGGTGTGACCCTGCGCGGCGGCACCACCGGCCCGGCCGACCTGCCGGCTACGCGGGACGTGCTCGACGACTTGCGGGCCGTGTGGGTGCCGGCCGAGCGTGGGCAGCACTGGGACACCCTGGCCGGCAGGTTGGCCGACCGGTTCCCGGAGGCGTACTCGGCCGTCACTCCGGAGGCGCTGTCGGCGCTCGTGCGCGGCAAGGGCGTGGAGTCACGCAACGTGAAGTCCGGCGGGTCGACCCGCAAGGGCACGTACCTCGCGGACCTCACCGCCGCCGCGCAACAGCGCGAGGGCGACGCCGGCTGACGCCGGTAGCGGGGGCGGGTAGCGGGCCGATGAGGGGTAGCGGCACCGCTACCCGGGCCGCTACCCGCCCCACCAGCACCGATCTTCACCGGTAGCGGTAGCGGCGCACCTCGCCTACCGCCGGTAACCCCCTGTTTGGAGCATCCAATGACCTTCACCGTGGCCGCTACCAGCACAAACACGCCCGGAATGTCCGCAGTCTGGTTCGCCGGATTTGCCCTGATTGTTGCTGTCGGTTACGCCGGAGCGTGCTACGTCAAGCCGTTCACGGCCTGTAACCGATGCAAGGGCACCGGTGCCGCCCCGCCGCCGATGTGGCGGCGGGTGCTGCGGCGCACGGCCAGTCCCCGTGCGCTGCGCGGTCGGCACGACTGCCGCCGCTGCGCCGGCACCGGTCTGCGGCTGCGGATCGGTCGGCGCGTGGTCAACCACTTCCGCCGGCTACGCCGGCACGCGGGCCGATGAACCGCCGCGCCGCCGGGCATACCGAGTGGTGCGGCATGGATCACCGCTGCAACCTCGGGGAGCACCGATCCGACGAGATCGTGGTCGACGTCGCCGGGCGCTCCCGCGCCGTGCTGGTGCGGGTGCGCACCGCCTCCGGGCGGGAGCACGCCGAGGTGCGCGTCAGGGTCGCGCTCGCTCCGGGCGAGGTGGCCGCGCGCCGTCAGTTGGTCGGGCTGCTCGGTGACCTGCGCCAGGCCGTGACCCGCGCCGCAATCGCCGGACATCCCCGGCCGAGGAGGGCCGCGTGATGAGCGCCTACCGTGACCGGCCCTCGATGCGCGACGCGCCGCTGTCCGGGCTGGAAATCTGGCTCGCCGGCACCCCGACCGAACTCGACGCTGCCATACGCGCCCTGACTGCCGCCGGGCGTATCGCCTGGCAGGGACCACGCCGACCAATGACCGGCCCCGATGCCGGTCGCGCCCGGATGTACGTGCGGCTAAGCGTCGCCCCGACCCGGCGGACGAACCGCCCCGCCCGACCCGACACCAATGAGGGCGCGACGGTGCTCACGTTCCCGGACCGGCGACAGCACGCCAGCTAACCCAAGACCTGATCGGCGCGCTCCGCGCGCTCACCTTCCGGTGGCCAGCGCCCCGCGCGCCGCTGGCCACCGGCCCGCCGCTGCCAGGAAGGACCGTCATGCCCGAGGTTTCGTCATTGCTGGCCGCCGCGCTCGCCTGCGCGGCGCGCGGCTGGCGCGTGTTTCCCCTGCGTCCCGACGACCGACCCGACGACCCCGATGCGGCCAAGCGGCCAGCGTTTCCCAACCGCTGCACCGCCGAGCACTGCCCCCGCACCGACCCGCGCTGCCGCGCCGCCGGCCGTCACGTCGGCTGGGAGGAACGCGCCACCACCGACCCCGTGCGCATCCGCCGGGCGTGGTCGACCCGCCCCTACGGCATCGGCATTGCCTGCGGCCCCTCCGGGCTGGTCGTGGTCGACCTCGACGTGCCCAAGCACGCCGACGACACCCCGCCGCCGCAGTGGGCCGGGGCGTGTGACGGCCTCGACGTGTTCGCCACCCTTGCCGCCCGGCACGGCACCCCGCTCGACCCGTTCGACGGGTTCGGCCCTGACGTGCCGCGTGGCGGTATCGACGCTACGTACACCGTGACCACGGCCAGCGGTGGCAGTCACCTCTACTACCGCTACCCCGCCGCCGAGCCGTTGCTGCGCAACACCACCGGGGACCGGGGCGGGCTGGGATGGAAGGTCGACACCCGCGCCCACGGCGGCTATGTCGTGGCCGCTGGCAGCACCGCCGCCGGTCGCCTCTACGAGATCGCGCTGGACTGCGACCCTGCGCCGCTGCCCGCGTGGGTAGCCGGGCTGCTCACCCCTGCCCGGCGACCCGCTCACCGGCCCGCCCCGGTGGCGCTGCCGCCGGACCGGCGCGGCGCGTACCTGGCAGCGGCGATCCGCCGCCAGGTCGCTCACCTCACCGGCGTCCCGGAGGGGCAACGCAATCACGCCCTGTTCGCCTCTGCGGTGGCGCTCGGGCAGCTCGTCGCCGGGGGCGCGCTCACCGACGCCGACGTGACTGCCGTGTTGGAACCCGCCGCGCTGTCGCTCGGCCTGCCGGGTGGGGAGGTCGCGCGCACGATCGCGTCCGGGCTGCGGATCGGGGCGCGCAACCCGCGCACCCTCGCCGGAGTGGGCAGGGCGGCGGCATGAGCACCCGGTTGCAGATCGGCTCCGGCCCCGAAACCATTCGCGTGCTCAAAGCGGCGCTGGTCGACGGGCTGCTCCCCAACACCTACGTGTCCGCCGGAGCGCTCGTGCACATGGAAGCCGTGTCCGGCGGGATGGCCACGGCCGCCGATGAAGACTCCCCGCTGCCGGTGTCGGCGAGCATGGTCAACCCTGCCGGGCTGGCCGGGCTGCTGGCCGAGCATGCCTACGTGTACCGGCTCAAGAGCCGCAAGAGCGACAGCGGGGATCCCGAGGTCTACGAAGACGAGGTGACCCCACCTCGCGACATCCTGTCGTCGGTGCTGGCCGGCAAGACGTGGCCGGGCGTGCCGCCGCTGCGCGGGATCATCGGTGCCCCGGTGCTGCGCCGTGACGGCACCCTGCTCCAACAGCCCGGCTACGACCCGGCGACCGGCCTCTACCTGGCATCCAAGGTCGCGCTTCCCCCGGTGCCGGACGAACCGACCCCGGAGCAGGTCGACGAGGCGCGCACGTTCCTGCTCGATCGGTTCCTACGAGACTTCCCATGGGCAGCCGTCGCCGACCGGGCCAACTACGTGGCGCTGCTGGCCACGCCGATCCTGCGGCACTTCACCCGCAGCCTGACGCCGTTCGCGCTGATCGACGCCACCATGCCTTCATCCGGTAAGACGATCCTCACGGCCGGGCCGGGGATGCTCTACGGGCAGCGGGTCATGACCTGGTCGTACTCCGATGAGGAACTGCGCAAGTCGATCACTGCCGTGCTGGCCGAGCAGGTCGGCGTGGTGATCTGGGACAACCTGGCGGAGGGAACCGTCATCGACTCCGCCGTGCTCGCGCAGCTCGTCACCTCCGGAGTGTGGTCTGACCGGCAGTTGGGCGCGTCGCGCAACGTCGCCACCGTCAACGACCGGCTGTGGATGGCCACTGGCAACAACCTCCAGGTCGGCGGGGACATGGCCTCCCGCACGGTGCGGGTACGCCTCGACCCGGATATGCCCCGCCCCGAGCTACGCGACCAACGCGGGTTCGGCATCCCGCACCTCGACCAGTGGATCACCGACCCGGCCAACCAACTCACCGTTCTGTGGCACCTGCTCGTGCTGGTGCTCGACTGGACCCGCCAAGGGGCACCTCGGGTGTCGGGGTTGTCGATGCGGCAGTTCACCCCGTGGGCGCAAGCCCTCGGCGGGTTCCTGGCGCATCACGGCATCGGCGGATTCCTCACCAATGCGGCCGAGATTCGCGGGATCGATGAGGACGAAACGCGCTGGCGCGCATTCCTCACCTGCTGGCACGACCGCCACGGCGGTCGTGCGGTGACCGCCGCCGAACTGCGGCAAGACGGTGAGCCGATGCACCTCGGCAGCGACGCTCACGACCCGTGGGATGGGCAGTTCATCACCACCCACAACGGGCGGCTACCGAATGCGCTGCAACTCGGTCGGCTGCTCACCGGGCAAGCCGGTCGGTGGCGCGGTGAGCACGTCGTCCGGGCAGGCCGCAACGACCGGGGGGACCGGGCCGTGTTCTGGGTCGAGCAGCACGAGGGGTGAAACCCGCTGAACCATCTCCGCATCTCCGCATCTCCGCATCGACCCCCTACCACCAGGTAAAACACCCTGCGGAGATCAGAACCAAGAGGATCATCAATCTCCGCATCTCCGCAGCCAACTGCGGAGATAACCGCTCGTTGCGGAGATGACCCCTCATCACCTCCGACCATCTCCGCAAGCATTTGCGCAGCTCACAGCCATGTTTGCGGAGATGCGGAGATGCGGAGATGGTTCAGCCGCTCTCACGCAGGACAACCAGCCACCCGCCGCCGCCGACCCACTACCGCGACCCGCTGAGAGCCACACAGCCAGATTCGTGCATGGCCTAACCCCAGCCCATCGCGGATCTTGGCTGTACGTGGCTCTCGGCGGGTCGCCCTGCGTCGTTCTGAGGTGCTGCCTCCCCATCCCTCCACATCCGACCCAAGTCGACCGGAAAGCCCTCACGGTGCGTCTCAGCCGCCCACGACCCACAACTCACCACTGAGGAGGCTCGCGCGTGAAGCCGGACACCCCAAAGCTTCATCAAGAAAAGCCCGGTTCCCCGGGAACGCTGTACCGCCCCGCCGAGGTCGCCAAAATCCTCCGCTGTTCTGAGTGGTGGGTAAAAGATCAGGCCCGGAACGATCGAATCCCCTATAGCTGGATCGGAGGGAGCTACCGGTTTACTGACGAGCACGTGGCGGAGATTGTCCGACTGTTCGAACGCCGACCTGCTGTCGATCCGCTATCGGGAAACCGCACGACTCCCGCCCCGCGCCGTAGTCGTGCAAGAAACACTGATTCGACGGTCCAACTCAAGGCGCGACCGCCCCGCCGCACGCGTTCCGTGGCCGCGCAACCACCTATCGCTGCCTAGGCAATCCGTTCCGTGCCGCCCGGCCTCTCTGCCGGGCGGCACTCTTTTATGGGAGAGGTGACCGGTTTGGGATACGCCGAGAATCGTGGGAACTACTGGCGCGGCCGTTACAAAACAACGTCCGGCAGCTACGGCACCGTCAGTGACACGACCGGCGGAACCGTCCGCTTCCGCACCAAGCGTGAGGCCGAACGTGCCGCCAACGACGAGGAAGCCAAGGTACGCGCCGGCCGCGTTCGCGACCCTGCGGCGACCCGGATTACCTTCGGGCAGTACGTCAGCGGGTGGTACGCCGCTCAGGACCTGGCCGCATCGACGTTGCAGAACTACAGGCGGCACATCGAAGAACATCTGCTGCCCGCTTTCGAGCACGCGGCGATTGCCGACATGACAGCCACGGATGTGGCCGCTTGGGAAAAGAAGGAAAGGGCTCTCGGCTATGCCGAGTCGAGTATCAAGACATGGCGCGCCACCCTCCACCTCATCCTTGCCGACGCCGTCGAAGAGGGACTACGAGATTCCAACCCCGCCACCCGCCGCCGTGGACGAGGTAAGCGCGCAGGCCGTTCACGGAACCGTGGCCCGGAGAAAGCCGTCACGGACCCGCTTGGCATCTTGCTACTTGCCGAGCGCGCTGCGCTCTTGTCTGGTCGCGACGACGAATTCACGGCCGTTGTGCTCAAGGGGTACACGGGAATTCGGTGGGGCGAACTGGTCGGGCTGGAGACACAGTACGTGCGTTCGACCAGTCTGAGAGTGGAGTGGCAGCTATACGAACTCGACACCGGCGAACTGCACCGCTGCCCGCCTAAGGATGACTCCCACCGTACGATCGATCTGCCGCCGTGGCTATTCGGGCTAGTGTCCGATCACATCGCGAGTACGCAACCTAAGCCGTGCTCTTGCCACGGACTCAAATATGTCTTGGCGGCTATCGGGCCGCCAATGGGGCGGCACAACGACCAGGGCCGAGGCTGGTCGACGTAGCCCGTCGCGCGGGCGTATCGACCGGTACCGCCTCTGCGGCCATGAATCACTCAGAGGTCGTGCGGGAGGCGACGCGCGTCAAGGTGCTGGCTGCGGCCGAAGACCTCGGATACGTCCGTGGCGCTGGATCGTCGGGAGAGCTTGCGGCTCATTGGCGACGCAACAGCTTTGCTACGTGGCTTTTCCACCCGTCGGCCACTGGCTGGTATCCGAAGAAAGCCCCGCAGGAGGCGCGACCGGTGCCGCTGCTGGCTGACCCATGGCCAGGTGTGCCCGCGCGTGGCCGGAACGGTGCCGCACGAGCCGAATCGTGTTGGCTGCCGATCGCGCCCGGTCTGACGCCGCACGGACTTCGGCACACGCACAAGACGGTCATGGTCGGCGCGGGCATCCCTTCGAAGCTGATGGATGACCGGATGGGGCACGAGGATGGTTCGGTGCAGGCTCGCTATTCGCACGTCACGCAGGACATGCGGCAACGCCTCGTGGTCGCGCTCACTGACCTGTGGGAAGCGTCGCTTGCTGCCCGCCGAGAGATGTCGCCCGGCTCACCTGTGGGCGCGCTCGACCGGCTGTTGAAGGTGCCTGCCTAGAGGTCCCTGGGAGACGCGTTCTCCAAGATTTTCTCCCAGAATTCTCCCACGGCCACTCTCGGGAGACAGTTCAGGGCCGGTCTCCTTTGTGGGAAACCGGCCCTGAACTGGCCTTACCTCTGGTCGGGGTGGCCGGATTCGAACCGACGACCTCTTCGTCCCGAACGAAGCGCGCTACCAAGCTGCGCCACACCCCGAGGCGTGCCGACAAATAGTAGCCCACCCGCCCCGATGGTCAAACTCGGTACCCCCGCCGGCCGGGCCCAGTCCGGAGCAGCCAAGATCCGCACAACTTCAGGGATGTAGTGGCTTCGCAGCGCGCTGAGACCCCTATTTCCATGAAGTTGCGCGGATCTTGAAGCGGGGGCGCCGCGCGGGGGCGCTGAGCGGGGTCAGCGGGGGATGAGGGTGAGGATGCTGGCCTCCGGGGGGCAGGCGAAGCGGATTGGAGCGGTCGGGTGGGTGCCGAGGCCGGCGGAGACGTGCAGCCAGGAGTCCGAGCCCGGCCAGCGGTGCAGACCGCGCGCCATCGAGCGGGGCAGACCGCAGTTGGTAACCAGCGCCCCGAAGCCCGGCACGCAGACCTGACCGCCGTGGGTGTGCCCGGCCAGCAGCAGCCCGAAGCCGTCCGCGGCCATCTGGTCGAGCACCCGTGGCTCGGGGGAGTGCGCCAACGCGATGGACAGGTCGGCGGAGGACGAGACCGTGCCAGCCACGGCGGGGTAGTCGTCCCGGTCGATGTGGGGGTCGTCCACGCCGACCAGGTCGAGTTGCCGACCGCCGGCCTTCAGCGTGGTCCGGGCGTTGTTGAGGTCTATCCAGCCGGCGCCGGTGAACACCTGGCGCAGCTCCTCGTAGGGCAGCTCGACGCCCTCGGTGTACTCCCGGTCGGGCAGGAAGTAGGTGAACGGATTCTTCAACACCGGCCCGGTGTAGTCGTTGGAGCCGAACACGAACGCGCCCGGGTAGTCCAGCAGCGGTTGCAGGGCCCGCAGCACTCCGGGTACCGCGCCCGGGTGCGCCATGTTGTCGCCGGTCACCACCACAAGATCGGGGTCGAGAGCGGCCAGTGACGCCACCCAGCGCTGCTTGCGCGCCTGGTCGGGCATCATGTGCAGGTCCGACAGGTGCAGCACGCGCAGCGGCTCCGCGTCGGCCGGCAGCATCGGTACGTCGTACCGCCGCAGGGTGAACATGTTGCGCTCGATGAGCGACGCGTACGCGAGCGTGGCCGCGCCGACCGTGGCGGTTCCGGCGGCAAGCCGGAATAGTGTGCGCTTTCGCATGGCGTTCAGGGTAGTTTGACCGTCCATGAGCACGCTGAAGGACCGCCTCACTGCCGACATGCGTTCCGCGCTCAAGGCGCGCGACGAGCTGACCACCTCCACGCTGCGGATGGCCCTGGCCGCCGTCGGCACCGCCGAGGTCGCTGGCAAGGCCAAGCGCGAGCTCACCGATGACGAGGTGCTCGCGGTGCTGACCAAGGAAGCCAAGAAGCGCCGGGAGGCGGCCACGGCCTTTGGCGACGCTGGCCGCGCCGAGCAGGCCGCGAAGGAGACCGCCGAGGGCGAGGTGTTGGACCGCTACCTGCCCAAGCAGCTCTCGGAGGCCGAGCTGACCGAGCTGGTGTCGGGGGCGCTCGCCGCGGGCGGCTTCACCGGAAAGGCGCAGATGGGCCCGGCGATGAAGGCGGCCCAGGCCGCGGTGGCGGGCCAGGCCGAGGGTGGTCGGGTGGCCGCCGAGGTACGCCGGCAGCTCGGCCTCTGACCCACAGTCACCCGGATCTGCGGGTGCGGTGATCGTCGGCCCTGAATCTGCGGCGGTAGCCGTGGCCGGCCGGTAGTCCGGACAGACGAAGGGACAGACGAACGGGCGGGCACCCGGAGAGGGTGCCCGCCCGTTGTGTCCTACTCGTCTGCTCAGCCGCCCGGGCGGCCGCCGCCACCGGGTCGGCCGGGCGGGTTGCCGGGCTGCCCCGGAGTGCCCGGCGTGCTGCCGCCACCGCTGCTGACCTGGATGGTGACCAGGCCGCCCTTGATCGTGCGCCCGTCCGGGGTGGTGCCGGCGGCGGTGCCGGCCGGGCACGCCGAGGCCACCCTCGCGTCGGAGACGACTGGCTCGAAGCCTGCGCCCTTGAGCCGGGACTTCGCCTGATCCACCGACACACACTTCACGTCGGGGATGCTGCGCTGGTCACCCTCGGAGATCTTCTGGCCCGGCGGCTCGAAACCGATCCGCGGTTTGCCCTTCATGGCGTCCCGCAGTGTCTCGTACACCGGCGGGTTGATGCCGTCCTTCTCCTTGTGCTTCATCTTGACGTTGGTCTGCGGCCAGTCCGGGTCGGCCATGATGCCGGCCACCGCGTACTGCTTGGTCATCGCGACCAGGGCGGCGGTCTTCTCCGAGTCGGTGGTGCCGGACTTGCCAGCCACCGGCGCGTCGACGGCGCCCTTCACCGCGGCGGCGGTGCGGCTGCCACCGCACTTGGTGGTGCTGGAGTTGTCGCCGACCGGGCACCGGGCGGCGTCCACGGCGGCTCGGGCCACCTCGGTGCTGAACCGCTTCTCACAGCGCGGGTTGGCGATGTCCAGCTTGTTGCCTTCCGGGTCCCGGATTTCCTGCACCGGGATCGGCTCGCAGTACTTGCCGTCCGCGGCGAGCGTGGCGTACGCGTTGGCCAGGTCAAGCGGGGTGACCGCCGAGACACCGAGGGTGAACGCTCCCCAGTCGTGGGCCGCCGCCTTGTTGTTGGCCCACTCATTTTCCTTGCTGACCCGGAAGTTGATGCCGAGCCGCTTGGCGGCGTCGACCACGTTCTCCGCGCCCACCTGCTGCTGGAGCGGGACGAAGTAGGTGTTGACCGACTGGGAGAACGCGGACCACATGTTCTGCACACCACCGGCCTTCAGGCCGGAGTTGGTCGGGCAGTACTTGTTGGTGCCCGGGCAGGCGGCGTCGCTGCCCTGCTCGACGATGTACTCCGACTTGAACTGCTGCGGTGCGTTGATCGTGTAGCTGAGCGGAAGGCCCTTCTCCAGCGCCGCCACGATGGTGAAGATCTTGAAGGTCGAGCCGGCCTGGTATCCGGTGATGCCGTCGCCGCCGGTGAGTAGCGGGTTGACCGTCGCCGGGTAGTTGCCCCGGATGCCCTTCCTGCTCTTCGCGGGATCGCTGGAGATCTTGTTCTTCGGGTTCTTCGGGTCGTCCAGTTTGAACTGCCGGTTGACCGCGAGGGCCCGGACCCGGCCGGTGCCTGGCTCGACCACCGCGACCATGGCGGCTTCCTTGCTGGTCTCTTTCTTGGCCCTGCGGACCGCCGCGTCCGCGCCCTTCTGCGCCTGGACGTCGATCGAGGTCACGACGGTGTAGCCGCCGCTCTTCAGTCGCCGCTCCCGGTCGTACGTGGTCGAGCCGAAGGTCTCCTGCTGCATCCACCAGCGGTAGAAGTAGTCGCAGAAGAAGCCCCAACTGTTGACGTTGGCGGCGACGCAGCCGTTCGGGGTGCGCTTGTCCTTCACTACCAGCTTGGTCGCCTTGGCGGCGTCGGCCTCCTGCTGGGTGATGGCCTTGATGTCGACCATGTTCTGGATGACGTAGTCGCGCCGGTCCAGGGCGAGCGGGTATCCGGCCTTGGTGGTCGGGTCGTTCGTCGTCGGTGCCTTGACCATGCCGGCCAGCAGCGCCGCTTCCTCGATCTTGAGCTTGCTCGGCGGCTTACCGAAGTAGACCTGGCTGGCGGCGAAGATGCCGTACGCGCCGTTGCCGAACGAGGCGAGGTTGAGGTAGCGGGTGAGGATCTCGTCCTTGGAGAATTCCTTGTCGACCTGGAGAGCCAGCCGCATCTCGCGGAGCTTGCGGGCGCTGGTGTCCTCGGTCGCCGCGACCACGTCGGCCGGGTGGGTGGCCGAGTAGGCGATGGCCAGCCGGACGTACTGCATGGTCAGCGTCGAGGCACCCTGGCGCCCGGAGCCCTCGCTCTGGTTGTTCACGAACGCGCGGGCGACACCGTTGATGTCGACGCCGTTGTGCTTGTAGAAGTCATGGTCCTCGGCCGCGATGATGGCCTTCTGCATGAACGGCGAGATGTCGGCGAGCTTCACGTCGCGTCGGTTCTCGTCGTACATCGTCGCGAGCGGTGTCTTGCCGTCCGACGCCAGTAGGTAGCTGATCTGCGGCGCGCGGGCCACCGTCAGCTCCGTGGGCAGGGCACCGAATGTCTCGGCGCCGGCCTTGGCGGCCAAGCCGGACATCGCCACTGCGGGGAAGGCCGCCGCAGCGACCACCACGCCGGCCAACAGGCCACACACGAGTAGCGATGCGGCGTTGGTCAGCACATTGTGGTCACGTTTCCGCATCCAGGTCACCTCAGCAGGGTACGCGAGTAGGGAACGAGGGGCGCTGGGGCGTTCTTTCCCCATTTCCTGCGCGCGCTGCCCTCGTTGTGCTAAACGCACGACCCCCCGTGCTTGGTTGCGTGTGACCTGGCGTGAGTCTCCTCCGATTCAAGGAGGCGGCGCAGCGTTATCGCTGACCTCGGCGGGGTAACCGGCGGGCGAAGGCCCGGGAAGCCGGGAGTGTCCGGAATGATGGATTTAGCCGACAACGTTGCGTAATCAGTCGACTACAGAGCATGATGGGGGCGGCGACAGCGCCACATGTCGTCCGCGCCGCCTTGGGGAAGGCGGGCCGGGCGATCGGGGGGAATTGCCGGCTGGCGTGCATCGACGAGGTCGGTAGGTACTGCAAGGGGGGACGTGTACACATGGGCATGATCACTGACTGGCCGACGCTGGCGGCATGTCAGAACGGGGACCCGGACGCGTTGTTCGTACAGGGCGCCGAACAGAACGTGGCGAAGCGGATCTGCCGGAGCTGCCCAGTTCGGTACGAGTGCCTGGCCGACGCGCTGGACAACCGGATCGAGTTCGGTGTGTGGGGCGGCATGACCGAACGCGAACGGCGGGCACTGCTGCGTCGTCACCCGCAGGTGACGAGCTGGCGCAAGATGTTCGAGGCCGCGATGAAGAAGAACAGCAAGGACAAGGCCGGCAAGGACAAGATCCTCGTCAGCGCGGTCAACTGACGCCGGTCACGACCGGCTGATCGCCGCGCCGATCGTCCGTAGCCCGTCGACGTCGTGCACGTCGGCGGGCTGCGCCGTTACCGACACCGCCGGCACCGCCGGGAACGCCTCGGTGAACCGCGCGGCGACCTGCTGCTCGCGTACCGCCTGACGGGCCAGCGCCGCGTGCGCCCGCAGCACGTCGGCGGTGGCCTCATGCCCACCCAGCTCGGTCAGCCGCTCGGCGGCGACCCGGCTCCGCTCGGCGTCCAGCTGCGGCACCGCGGGTCGGTGCACCCGGTTGAGCACCAGACCGGCCAGTGGCATCCGCTCGTCCCGCAGGCGGCCCGCGAAGTAGGCGGCCTCCCGGACCGCGTCCGGCTCCGGTGCCGCCACCAGCAGGAAGGCCGTCTCCCGCGCCTGAAGGATGCGGTACGTCTGCTCGGCCCGCTGCCGAAAACCGCCGAACATCGAATCCAGTGCGGCCACGAAGCCGGACAGATCGGTGAGCAGTTGTGCGCCGAGCACCTTCTGCACCACCTTCGAGAACATCCCGAACGAGGCCGTGACCAGGCTGAACATGCTCCGCCCGCCGCTACGCGCGGGGGCCAGCAGCAGCCGCAGCATCCGGCCGTCGAGGAAACGGGAGAGTCGGGCCGGCGCGTCCAGGAAATCCAGTGCCGAGCGGGACGGTGGTGTGTCCACCACGATCAGGTCCCATTCGCCACGGGCGTGCAGCTGGCCCAGCTTCTCCATCGCCATGTATTCCTGCGTGCCGGCGAAGGTCGAGCTCATCGCCTGGTAGAACGGGTTCGCAAAGATCTCCGCTGCCTTCGTCGGATCGGTGTGCTGAAGCACCACGTCGTCGAAGGTGCGCTTCATGTCCAGCATCATGGCGTGCAGCTCGCCGCCGCTGGCCTCGACGTCGATCCCCTTGACCTGGCGTGGAGTGTTGTCCAGCTCCGTCAGGCCGAGCGACTGGGCCAGCCGGCGGGCCGGGTCGATGGTGAGCACCACCGTGCGCCGGCCGTGCTGCTCGGCGGCCCGCAGCGCCAGCGCCGCAGCCGTGGTCGTCTTGCCGACCCCGCCGGCACCGCAGCACACGATGATCCGCACGCCCGGGTCGGCGAGGATCTGGTCGACGTCCAGCTGCGGCGCCGCGTCTTCGGAAGGCACCAATCGAGCGTATCGGGCCGGGTGGGTCCAGCGCCCGCGCAGAGCTCAGGTGTGAGTCAATCGGCCCGGACGAGGGCCTGAGCCAGTGTCGCGAGCCCCACCCGGTCGACCCCGTCGGGCAACAAGGGCAGCTCGATCATCGGCAGCCCCAGCTCCACCAGGTCGGCCCGGAGCGAATCTTCCAGCTCGCGCCGGATGAGCTGGTCACGCGCCTCGTCGTGCAACCCGGCCACGGTGTCCCGATCGGCCGGCAGCCCGGCGGCGACCAGCCCGCGCTTCAGCTCGGCCGCGGTGACCGCCCGGCCGGCGGGCAGCGGGGGTCGAATGCCGTTGACGATCACCTTCCCGATGCCGAAGCCGAGCGAGGTCAGGTCGGCGATCGCGTCCACCGTCTCCTGCACGGGCATCTCCTCCAGCAGCGTGACCACGTGCACCGCGGTGATCGGGGAGCGCAACAATGCGGCGACCCCCTCGCTCTGGGTCTTGATCGGGCCCACCTTGGCCAGCCGGGCCGTCTCGGCCGTGACGTTGAGGAACCGACCGATCCGCCCGGTCGGCGGGGCGTCCAGCACCACCGCGTCGTAGACGCGCCGCTGCCCCGAGGTGCGGGTCGTGGCCTCCTTCGCCTTGCCGGTGAGCAGCACGTCGCGCAGGCCGGGGGCGATCGTGGTGGCGAAGTCGATGGCGCCGAGCTTGCGCAACGCCCGGCCCGCCGCGCCCAGTTTGTAGAACATGTCGAGGTACTCGAGCAGCGCCTCCTCGGCGTCCACCGCCAGCGCCCGCACCTCACCGCCGCCCGGGGCGTCGGCGAGGTGTCGCTCCTCGTACGGCAGCGGGTCGATGCCGAAGAGCTGGGCGATGCCTTGGCGCCCCTCGACCTCCAGCAGCAGCGTGCGCCGGCCGCCGGCTGCCAGCGCCAGCGCCAGCGCTGCCGCGACGCTGGTCTTGCCGGTGCCGCCCTTTCCGGTCACGACGTGGAGACGGGCCGACCATCCGGTACCGGCCGGGTCGGACGGCCGCTCAGCTGCACGCACCCGTCGAGCCTATCCAGGGTTGGCGGTCACGCGACCTCGCAGACCCACCAACCTGTCTTCTGCACCACTGTGAAGCGCAGGTCCTGGTCGGCCACCCGCTCGTCGGAGGTGGTCATGGTGACCCGGGTGGAGACGGTGGCCCTGTCTCCGGTCTGGTTGTCCACCTTCGGGGTGGTCCACCGGAAGCGCGGGTTCTGGTACTCGGAGGCGTACTTCTCCACCTCGGCCACCTTCGCGGCGATCTTCTCGTCGTCGCGGGAGGCGGCGCAGACGCGGCTGGTCGCCTTGGCCGCGTCGCGATCCTTGTAGACCGCGGTGAGGAACTCGTCGACGGCGACCGCCGGCTCCTTGGCGCCCTCGCCGTCCTCAACGTTGCGCAGGGTCAGGAACGCCACCGCGCCGCCGCCCACGCAGAGCACCATGATCACGACCAGCGCGATCGCCGCGATCAGCAGCCCGCGCTTCTTCTTCGGCTTGACGGTGCCCTGGTAGGGCGGGTAACCCGCCGGGGGCGGCGGGATCGCCGAGGGGTCCTGGGTGCCCGGCTGCGTCGGTGCCGTGGCTGACGTGGAGCCGCCCGGTCCGTCCGGCTGGCCGGCACCGCCGAACTGTCCGGGGAAGGTCGGGGTGGGGACGGCCGGGTGGGCGGGGAGTGCCGCCGGGGCGGGCGGTGCGGGGAGAGCGAGCGGCCTGGACGGCCTGGGGTCCGGCTGGCCGGGGATGGCCAGAGCTCCGGGCTGGCCCGCGGGATCCGGGTGGGCCGGCGGGAGGGCGGGTGGGCCGGCCTGGTCGCCGCTGGGCGGTTGGGTCATCGTCTTTCCCCCGGGGGTGCGGCGCCCGCCGCCACCCCTGGCGTCGAGCGTGATCGAGCGGGCGGACGGGCGCTGCGCGACCGTCCGACCGGAAGGGTAGCGGTCGATGACCGGATCGGTGTCGCCCCTGCCGTGCCAGGCGGCCCGTCGATCTGGCTGGAGGCTCCCGCGCCCGCCGCGACGTCGTTCCTCCCCCTTGCAATCTGTCGCATATGTGACTGGACATGACCGTATGTGCGCGTCCTATTGGCGGGACTGCGGCCACGGACCTACGTTCGTCCCGGTGCGGGGGCCGGAACGGACGAATGGGTCCGGACCGGAAGCGTGATCCGAGAGGTACGACCGGAGGCAGTGCATGCGCGACGCGGACAACATCCCTCGCACCCCGTTCCCGACCAACGACCGGCCGCGCCAGCCCGGGTCCATGGTCGAGGCCGGCGGGCAGGTCGGCGGCAAGCCAGTCAACGAACGGTCGTACCGCCGGATGCCGGAGCCGCCGGTGGGCGTTCGGGTGCCGAGCCGCCCCGCCGAGCGGGCCCGCGACGACGACGAGCCGGGCTTCGTCATCCACCTGCCGATCCGGGTGCCGAACCTGACGGCAGCGACCGTGCTGGCCGGCCGGGTGGCGGTGTCCCTGAGTTTCCTGCCCGAGCTGGATGCCGGCGAGACCACCGTGTCCAACGCCGACGACCAGAACAACCGGCACCGGGTCTTCTGCGATCTGTTGCTGCCCGATCGGTCCCGCTGCCCTCAGGGGTACGAGCACGAAGGGGCCTGCGGAGAGCTGCCGGCCGCGCCGGAGCAGCGTCCCGCGTCTCGCCCGGCCAGCGGACCGTAGGCTGTCCCTCGAACAATTCCGCACCGAGAGGGAGCCCTTCAGCGATGCAGAAGTGGGAATACTCCACGGTCCCGCTGCTGGTCCACGCGACCAAGCAGATCCTCGACAACTGGGGCGAGGACGGGTGGGAGCTCGTCGCCGTGGTCCCCGGGCCGAACCCGGATCAACTGGTCGCCTACCTGAAGCGACCCAAGGCGTGAGCAACGGTCCGCACGCGAAACTCGCCGAGCTGGGTCTCGAACTGCCCGAGGTCGTGCCGCCGGTGGCCAGCTACGTCCCGGCCGTGCAGTCCGGGCAGCACGTGTACGTCTCCGGCCAGTTGCCGATCGCTGAGGGCAAGCTGCTCGCGACCGGCAAGGTCGGCGCCGGGATCTCCGCCGAGCAGGCGAAGGACCTGGCCCAGCGGTGCGCGCTCAACGCGCTGGCCGCGGTCGACTCGCTGGTCGGCCTGGAGAACGTGGTCAAGGTGGTCAAGGTGACCGGTTTCGTGGCGTCCGCGCCCGGCTTCACCGGTCAGCCCGCGGTGATCAACGGTGCCTCCGACCTCCTGGGCACCGTCTTCGGCGAGGCCGGCCGTCACGCCCGCAGCGCCGTAGGGGTGGCCGAGCTGCCCCTCGACGCGCCGGTGGAGATCGAACTGATCGTCGAGGTCGCCTGACACGTCGCCACCGCCCCGCGATCTTGCACCTCCGGCCCGGATGAAAAGCCCTGAACGGGGATGAATTAGGGACCGCACATGCAAGATCGTGGGGTGTGGCGGGCGGGGTCGTACGATCGCAGCCATGAGCGGGCACGTGACGGCGCCGGCGGCGGCGCTCGCCGACGAGCTGCCGACCTGGGTGACACTGCTGCGTGCGCCGAACCCGGGGCCGATGACCCTCGACGGCACCAACACCTGGGTGCTGCGCGCCCCGACAGCCGAGTACGGCGTCGTGGTCGACCCGGGGCCGGCGGACGAGGGGCACCTGACCCGGATCGCCGAGCATGGCCCCGTCGGGCTGATCCTGATCACCCACGGGCACCACGACCACACCGAGGGCTCCGCACGGTTGAGTGAGCTTCTCGGCGGCGTTCCGGTACGCGCCGTGGACCCGGCGCACAGCGTCGGTGCCGAGCCGCTGACCGCACCGGGTGAGCACTTCGGCGGCTTCGGCCTGGAGATCCGCCTGTTGGACACGCCAGGGCACACCGCCGACTCGATCTGCTTCCTGGTCGAGCACGGCGACGAGCGGGTGGTGCTCACCGGTGACACCATCCTCGGACGGGGCACCACCGTGGTCGCCCACCCCGACGGGCACCTCGGTGACTACCTGAGCAGCCTGGAGCTGCTGTCCGCGTACCCGGGGATCCGGGCGCTGCCCGGGCACGGCCCGGCGCTGGCCGACTGCGGTGCCGCCGCCGACTTCTACCTCGCCCACCGCCGGGCCCGGCTCGACCAGGTCCGCGCGGCGGTCGCCTCCGGCGCCCATACGCCCGCCGACGTGGTGGCGGCGGTCTACGCGGACGTGGACCGCTCGCTCTGGTGGGCAGCCGAATGGTCGGTCCGTGCCCAACTGGAGTACCTGGGTGTCGACACCGGGGAATCAGTGCCCGGGGTCAGTGGGTTGGAGCACATGTGACCTGCCCCGTGTGTGGAACCGTCGCCGTTCCCGGCGCGCGGTTCTGCCACAACTGCGGTGCCGCGCTGCCGGCCGCCGCGACGTTGCCGGCGGCCGAGCGTCGGGTGGTCACCGTCCTCTTCGGTGACCTCTCCGAGTTCACCTCCTGGTCGGAGGATCTCGACCCGGAACGCGTCGGCGCGGTCACCGACCGGGTGCTCGCCGCCCTCGCCGGCGCGGTGAAGACCTTCGGCGGTCACGTCGACAAGCTGACTGGTGACGGGATCATGGCGGTCTTCGGCGCCCCGGTGGCGCACGAGGACGACGCCGAACGAGCGGTCCGGGCCGCCCTGTCCATGCAACGGGCCGTCCGCCGGGTGCTCGACGACGAGCGGGGCGGCGGCGCGCCGCTCGGGCTGCGGGTCGGGCTGAACACCGGCGACGTCATCGCGGGCATCCAGGCCGCCATCGAGTACACGGTCATCGGCGACACGGTGAACACCGCCGCCCGGCTGGCCGACGCCGCCGCGGTCGGCGCGGTCTACGCCGGCGGGCGCACCGCCGCCGCCACCCGGCACGTGTCCTCCTGGCGGACGCTGCGCCCGCTGCGGCTCAAGGGCAAGCGTGAGCCGGTCGAGGCGTATGAGCTGCTGGGTCTGCTGGACGCGCCGGGCACCCGTTCGGGGCTCGGCGACGAGGCGCCGTACGTGGGCCGGGAGACGGAGATCGGCCGGGTCGCCGGCCGGCTCGCCGAGGTGATCGACCAGGGTGACCCGAGGGTGCTGCTGATGACCGCCGAGGCGGGCATCGGCAAGTCCCGGTTCGCCGCCGAGGTGGAGCGCCTCGCCGCCGGGTACGACGTGGGCGCCGGCCGGTACGCGGCGCACACGGGTGCCCGGGTCCTCTCGGTGCGCTGTGCCGCGTTCGGTGAGCGGCGTCGGCTCGCGCCCCTGGCCGACCTGGTGCGTGCCGCCGTCGGCCTGCCCAGTGACGCCGCCACCGCACTGACCCGACCGGCGGTGGAGGAGAGGCTGCGGCGGCTCGGGCAGCGGCTCGCCCGCTCCGGCGGTGAGACCGCGCCGATCGCCACCGAACAGTTGCTCGCCCTGCTCGGCTACGCCGAACTCCCGGCGCACGGCGGCACCGACACCGGCGAGTGGGGCGGGTCGGGCACCCCGGCCGCTGACGCCGAGGCGGTGCCGAACGCGGTCGCCGACCTGCTCAGCGGGCTCGCCTCGGAGGCGCCGTTGGTGATCGTCGTGGACGACCTGCACGACGCCACCGCCGAGACGATCAGTGCCCTCGGATTGGCCCTGTCCAGGCTCACCGGCCCGGTGCTGGTGCTGCTGCTCGGCCGCCCCGAGCTGGTCCGTACCGCCGGCGCGCTGACCCGGGTCGCGGACGCCGAGGTGCACTCCCTGCCGCCGCTGCGCGGTGCGGACGCGGCGCGGCTGCTCACCACCTACCTCGGTGGCGGCAAGCTGCCGCAGGCCGACACGGACCGGCTGCTCGCCACCGCACAGGGCAACCCGTTCTACCTGGCCGAGTTGGTCACCCTGCTCATCGAGCGCGGAGCGCTCACCGAATCAGCGCGCGGTGTCCGTGCCGCGGAGTCAGCGCGCGGTGTCCACGCCGCGGGGGAGCGGCCCGGATCCGGCGAGCGGGACCAGAGCGCGGCGGCCGGCTGGCGGTTGGTGCCCGGTTCGCTGGGCAGCCGGCTGCTCTCCCGGGACCTCGCCGCCGTGCTCGCCGCCCGCATCGACGCGCTGCCGCCGGACGCCCGTTCGGTGCTGCGCGACGCCGCGGTGATCGGTGACGCGGTGCCGACCGGTGCCCTGGAGGCGATGCGCGAGCAGCGCTCCGGCCGCGATGGCCGACCGTCCGCGGTGATCGCCGTGGAGCTCGACCGGGCTGTCGAGGAACTGCTGCAACGCCGAATGCTGCACCGCTCCCGTACCGGCTACTCGTTCGCGACCCCACTGATGCGGGAAGCCGCGTACGCCGGGGTGAGCAAGGCGGAGCTGGCCGAGCGGCACGCCGCGTTGGCCCGCTGGGCGGCGCCGACGGACGAGGCCGCACCCGGATCGCCGGGTGGGTTCACCGACGAGGCCCGGGACGACTTCGTGGCGACGCACGTCGAGCGGGCCGCCACGCTCGCCGACGCGGTGAAGCTGCGCCCGGACGCGCCGGCCCGGACGGTGGTCCCGCTCGGCGTCGCCGCGCTCGGCCGGGCTGCCCGCCGGTCGCTGTCCGCCGGTGAGCCGGCGCTGGCCGTCGAGTACACCGAGCGTGCCACCGAACTGGCTCGCGACGGGGTGCCGGCGGCCGATCGGGTGGTGCACGCGCGGGCGCTGCTCCAGGTCGGCCGGGTCACCGACGCCCTGGCGTACGCCGAGAAGATCTCCGCGAACGCGGGGGACGAGGCCACCCGGGTCAGCGCCCTGCTGCTGGCGGGGCAGGCCCAGGAGACCCTCGGCGATCAGGGCCGCGCGGTGACCGCCTGGCAGGAGGCGTTGCAGGTGGCCACGGCGGGCGGGCTGTCCACACAGCGCGCCACGGCGATGCGCCGGCTCGGCATGGCCGACTTCGTGGCCGGGCGGCTGAGTCAGGCGAGCAGTCGGTTGGCTGCCGCGTACCAGGTCAGCCTCGGCGCGCAGGACCGGCGCGGGCAGGCCTGGTCCCTGCAGAACCTGGCCTGGGTGACCACCACCCGGGGTGACTTCGCCGGCACCGACGCGGTGCTCGGCCGGGCCGCCCGGCTCTTCGCCGAGCTGAAGGACCCGTACGGGCGGGCCTGGTTGCGCGGCACGACGGCGTTCGCCCGGCTGCTCGCTGGCCGACTGCGCGAGGCGTGTCGAATGGCGCAGGTGTTCCTGCCCTTCGGCGAGCGGGTCGGTGAGGCGTGGGCGGTGGGCACGCTGCGCGCGGTGGCGGCGTTCGCGACCGCCGAGCTGGGTGACCTGGCCGAGGCGGACCGGGAGGCCCGGAGGGCGTACCGGGAGTTCGCCGCTGCCTCCGACGACTGGGGGCGCGGGTTCGCGCTGGTGGTCAGGGCGGTGGTGGCGCGCGGGCTGGGCGAGCCGGAGCACGCGGCGGACCTGCTCACCGACGCCCTGGCGTACGCCGAGCGCACCTCGCACCCGCTGCTCACCGGGATGGCCGGCACGCTGCGCGGCTTCGTCGCGTTGGACATGGGCGACTGGGAGACGGCCGAGCAGGTCGCCCGCGCGGTGCTGACCGCCGTGGAGCCGCACAACCCGCAGGCCCCGGCGCAGGTGGCACCCCGGGTGCTGCTGGCCACGGCCCGACTGGCGGCCGGTGACTCGGCGACCGCGGTCGGGCTGCTCGCCCCGGTGGCCACGGCCGCCGCGAACGCACCCTCGCTGCTCTTCTCCCGCCGCCAGACGATGGCCCAGTACGCGTCGGCGCTGCTCGCCCACGGTCAGCGGGATCAGGCGTTGGACTGGGCCCGGCGGGCGGTCACCGCGCCGGCCGAGGACGTGCGCAGCCAGGTGATCGCGGCCAGCGTGCTGGCCGAGGCGCTGGCCGCCTGCGGTCGCCCGACGGAGGCGCTGTCCTGCGCGGAGGAGGCGGTCCGCCTGGCGTACGCGACCGAGCAGCGCAGCGAACGTGCCGCCGCTGACGCCCTGCGCGCCCGCCTCGCAGCCCTCGCCTAGCCGCGGTGGCCGGCAGGTTTCTGCCGGTTTCGGGGATGTGGTGGTCGGGGTGAGCGGCTAGCGTGTCACCACCGTGTGCCGGTCCACAGTGGTAACCGTCGCCGTGCCTGGGGAGGCCCTTCATGAAGCTGCCGCGTTCCATCGCGGGCTGGACCATCGCGGTCTTCGGCGTGTTGGCGCTGGTGATGGGCGCGGTCGGGCTGCTCTGGCCGGAGGCGCAGCTGCGCATGCTCGGGTTGGAGGTGCCGGCGACGCGTGCCGTTGGTGATCACACCGGCACGTTCCTGCTGGCGTCCTCGATGGCGGCGTTCAACATGGGCGTCTACTACCTGCTCGCCACGGTCACCGAGTGGCGGACGTTCTACCGGTTCACCGTGGTCTTCCGGCTGGTCACGTTCACCGTGTTCACCATCGCCGTGTTGTCCGACATCGCTCCCGACGGGTTCTTCGGGGTGGCGGCCTGGGAAGGGCTGGGTGCCCTGGCCACCGCCGTCGGCCTGCGCCTGGATGCCCGCAGGGGCGTGCCGGCCGGTGAAGTCGCAACGCTCGATGCTGCCGAGGCGGCCGCGGTCGCTGAGGAGGGTACCGGTCCGGCTGGTGCCGCTCCGGCGGACGCGGTGCGCTGAGCCACCGGCCGGGTTGGGTATTTTCGAGCGGTGACCGACACCCCGACCGGCCGCCTGCCGGTGCCGATTGTGCCCGGTCTGACCGATTTACGGGTCTTTGCCCGGGGCGGGTACGCGACCGTCTACCAGGCCACCCAGATCTCGGTGGGCCGCGAGGTCGCCGTCAAGGTGGAGAACCGGACGCTGGACAGCGAGCGCGATCAGGCCCGTTT
The DNA here is from genome assembly GCF_040606435.1 of Micromonospora sp. NPDC005413. Classification (NCBI taxonomy): domain Bacteria; kingdom Bacillati; phylum Actinomycetota; class Actinomycetes; order Micromonosporales; family Micromonosporaceae; genus Micromonospora; species Micromonospora sp. NPDC005413. The sequence goes on along the minus strand of NZ_JBEXEV010000026.1, from coordinate 63,673 downwards.
CCTGCGCGAGGCGCGGGCGGCCGGCCGGATGTCGTCGCACCCGCACGTGGTGGACCTCTTCGACGTCGGAGTCACCGTCGACCAGCACCCCTACCTGATCATGGAACTCTGCGACGGCTCGTACGCCGAACGGATGCGCACCTCGCCGCTGGGCCCGGTCGAGGCTCGTGACCTCGGCATCAAGATCGCTGACGCGCTGGCCCACTCGCACGCGGCCGGGGTGCTGCACCGGGACGTGAAGCCGGCCAACATCCTCTACTCGCCCTTCAACTCGGCGGTGCTCGCCGACTTCGGGCTGGCCGTGCTCGCCGAGCACCGCGACGCCTCGGTCACCCTGGAGGTGCTCACCCCGGCGTACGCGCCGCCGGAGATGTTCAGCCACAGCCCGCCGTCGCCGGCCGTCGACGTGTACGCGCTCTGCGCCACCCTCTACGCGGTGATGCACGGTCGGCCTCCCCGCTGGCAGTCCGAGCGCAACCCCAGCCTGGTCACCGTGCTGGAGATGTTCAACCAGCCGCTCCCCGCCCTGCCCGGCGTGCCGGACGAGCTGATCGACGTACTGCGCGCCGGTATGACCAACGACCCCGCCGAGCGTCCCTCCGCCCTGGAACTGCACGACCTGCTCTCCAGCCTGCCACTCGGCTCGCCGTCGGCCCCGGTCAGCGGCGCCCCGGTCAGCGGTGGCGCCACCCTCTCCGGCCCGTACGCGCCCAGTCAGCCGGTGGCCCGCCCACCCATCGAGGACACCCAGCAGACGGCCCCCGGTGGCCGGCGCTGGCGGCGCTGGTTCCTCGGCGGCGCCGGGGTGCTCGCGCTCGCCGCCTCCGCCACCGCCGGTGCCTGGGTCGCCGACCGGGCACCGCCGCCCGCCCCGAACCCGACGGTCACCCAGGTCGCCGCACCGGCGACCGGGCTGCTGCCCGGCTGCGCGACCGGCACCGGTGCGCCCACCGCCCTGCCTGAGGGTGCCCGGTGCCTGCCCGAGCTGGAGTGCTTCGGCCCGGTGCGGATCCGCGGCAGCCGCGCCGAGGCGGCCCGACTGTCCTGCGTTGGCCGACATACCTGGGAGACGTACGCCGAGGGCATCCTGCCGGTGTCGCTGGTCGGCGCCACCTACGACGAGGTGATCGCCGCTCAGGCGGTGCGGCAGGTGTGCAGCGCCACGACGTTCCGGTTGACCACCGGGATCGGCGAGCCGACCGGCTGGCACCTGGAGGTGCTACCGCCGGTCGACGGCAGCATCGACCGGACCTACCGGTGCCTGGCTGGGCGGGGCGTGGACGCGCTCATCGCGCCCACCCTCACCGGCCGCTGAGCCCGTTCGACCCGCGCCGCCGATCACGCACCGCACGCAACGCGTCCCGGCTGTCCAGGGCTTCCAGGGTGTCCGCGTCGATCCCGTACGGCATCAGCTCGGGCGGCCCGACGGTCCCCGAGCGGTCCGCTTGCTCCGGCTCGTCGCCCTGACGGGCGGCGGAGACGGCGACGCCGGCCACCATGGTCAGCAGCACGCACAGTAGCGCGAGGACCACGCCGAGGAGATCCTGGCGGCGCCAGACGGCCATTGTGACCAGCAGCGCTAGGGCTCCCAGCGCCGCGACCACCGCCACCGTCCGCGCATCGGGTCTGGACAATTGACTCACCCGTCCAGCATGTCGTGACGTGGCCGGCTGTCAACCGCAGAACCGACGGCAGTGCCGATCGGTGTCGATCCTCGCGACCCGCCTGACATGGTTGGCGGCGTCCACACGGATTGGACGGAAGCCGCTACTCTCGGTGTCCCGCAGGCTCTTCCGGCAGCGAGGTCGCCCATGAACTCAGGCAGTTCGCAGTCCAGGCTCCGCTCGGTCGCGACGACACTGGCGGTCGCCCTCAGCCTCACCCTGGCCGCCGCCGCCGGCTGTGACAGTCGCAAGGAGCCGGACCTGTCGTCGGTGCAGGAGAAGATGCGCGAGACACATATCTACGGCCAGTCGACGCTGCGGATCGGTGTCGCCACGAACGAGCCGCTCATGGGCGAGTTGCGGAACGGCCAGCACATCGGTTTCGACGTCGAGATCGCCCGATACGTCGCCGCCTCCCTCGGCTACGAGGGGGACCAGCGGGTGGAGTTCGTTCCGGTGGCCACCGAGGAGCGGATCCCGGCGCTGCAGGGCGGCACGGTGGACCTCGTGGTGTCCAGCTTCTCCATGACCGAGAAGCGCAAGGAGGTGGTGAGCTTCGCCGGGCCGTACTTCGTCACCACCCAGGAGGTGACGGTGCCGACGCGGCTGAAGGGCAAGATCGGCACCATTGAGGACCTCCGTAACCCGGACTACAAGATCTGCACCAGCGGCGGCTCCACCAGCGAGGCCGAACTGGAAAGTCACCAGGTCAGGGCGCTGATCGTGAAGACCGTTGGCGATTGCGTCGCCGGCATCCGGGCGGGTCGCTACGACGCGGTCAGCTCCGACGAGACGATCCTCGCGGGCTTCCTGGCCCGTCACCCGAAGGAGTTCGAGATCGTCGACATGCCGTTCGGCACCAGTGAGTTGCTGGGCATCGGCGTGCCGATCGGTGACCCGGCACTGCGCGACCTGGTCGCGTTCTTCCTGCAGAAGAGCTACCAGCAGGGGCGGGACGGGCAGGCGACCCCCTGGCAGACCGCGTACAACCGGACCCTGGGCCCCTGGCTGATGGCCGAGAAGCGCCAGCCGCAGCCGCTGGAGGTGCCGAAGCTGGTCGACTTCGACGACAAGGCGCCCTCGAAGTGAGCACGGCGCCGACCGCCACCGGCGGCGACGGCCCGGTCCCGCCACCCCGCTCGTCCGTGCCGGACGACGCCGCCGTCTCGCCGACAATCGACGGTACGGCCGCACCCTCGCCGGCCGCCGACGGTTCGACCGCTGGTGCGCCGGCTGGCCTCGGCTGGCCGGCGGGAGTGCCGGTCGCCGAACCCGCCGAGCCGGTCGTCGCCGACGTCGAGCCCGGGCGGGTCCGATGGGACCCGGCGGAGCGGCGCGCCCGCGCCAGCCAGTCGTTCTGGACCGCCGTGGTGGGCGTACCGGCGATCTTCTCGGTGCTCCGCCTCGGGGTGGAGGCGGGCGGCGAGCTTCAGACCACGCTGCTGCTGGTGGCGAACGTCGGGCCGGTCAACCTGCTCGCTGGTTTCCTGACCACGGCGGCCCGGCTGCTCTCGACCGGCATGATCGCCGTCTTCGCGCTCGGCGCGGTGCTGGCCGTCAGCGCGGACCGTCTGCCGCCGGGCACCCGTCGTCGTCCGCTCTTCGCCCGCTGGGCCGACATCACCCCCGCCTGGGTGGTGCTGGCCAGCTTCCTGCTCGCCCTGATCACCTGGCCGCTGCTCTACCTTCCGCTGCTGTTGCCAGCGTTCGTGGCCGCGTTCCAGCTCCGCCCCGGGCGGCTGCACGAACGGGCGGTGCCACGGCTGCTGGTGATCGTGGCGCTGCTCGCCGGGTACGGCTGGCTGGTGCTGCCCACGCTGCGCGACGCGGTGGCGCAGGGAGGTGAGCGGCTGGTGCTGGTGCTGCTCGTGGTGCCGCCGCTGCTGGCCCTCTTCATCGCGGGGCCGCTGCCGGGCGTGGTGATCCGGCCGCTGGCGTCGGTGACCGAGGTGGCGGTGCTGGTCACGCTGGTCTGGGCCGCGGTGCCGGTGATCAGCACACCGGTGCTGCCGCTGACCGTCACCACGGTGGGCCCGGAGAACGGACCCACCGAGGACGTACGCGGACACGTGGTCACCACCGACGACGTCAACATGGCGATCCTGCAGGAACGGGGCGGTGTGCGGTACGTGCCGGTCGACCTGGTCCGCGCGCAGGTGCTCTGCCCGAGCGAGGAGGAGCTGCCCCGGCACCGGTTGCGCATCCACGACTTCCACATCGAGGATTCGCTGCTGGAGGGGATGGGCCGCCGGGTCCGCCCGGTCCACCGCATCGATGCCGCCTGTCGCACCCCAGCCTGACTGTCGCTCAGTACGACTTGTCCTGACCGAGGACGTGCTGGGCCACGAAGTTGAGGATCATTTCCCGGCTGACCGGGGCGATCCGGCCGGCCCGGACCGCGCCGAGCAGGGTCGCCACTCCGTACTCGGTGGTCATTCCGGCCCCGCCGAGCACCTGCACGGCGGTGTCGACGGCGAGCGCGGCGGCCTCCCCGGAGGCGTACTTGGCCATGTTGCCGGCGACCCCGGCCTCCAGGTCGCGGCCGGCGTCGTACAGGGTGGCCGCCTTCTGGATCATGAGGCGGGCCAACTCCACCTGCACTGCCGCGTGTGCCAGCGGGTGCGACACGCCCTGGTGGGAGCCGATGGTCCGGCCACCCCAGACCTTGCGGGTGGCGGTGTAGTCGCTGGCCCGCTCGATGGCGTACCGGCCGGTGCCGGCTCCCATCGCGGCCACGGTGATCCGTTCCGGGTTGAGCCCGGCGAAGAGCGCTGGCAGCCCGGTGTCCAGCGACTCACCGACCAACGCGTCGGCGGGCAGGCGCACGTCGTCCAGGAAGAGCAGGAACTGGTTCTCCGGGGACAGGATCTCCATGTCCAGCTTGGACCGGGTCAGCCCGGCCGCGTCGGTCGGCACGAGGAACAGCGCCGGCTTCAGTTTTCCGGTCGACGCATCCTCGGTCCTGGCCACCACCAGCACGTGGTCGGCCTCGTCGACCCCGGAGATGTAGCACTTGCGGCCGTTCAGCAGCCAGCCGTCGCCGTCCCGGCGAGCCACAGTGCCGAGCCGGTGGAAGTTGGAGCCAGCATCCGGCTCGGTGATCGCGAAGACGATCTTCTGGGACCCGTCGGCGAGGCCGGGCAGGTGCCGCTTGCGCTGCTCCTCGGTGCCGTGCCGGCTGACGATGGTGGCCGCGATGGCGGGGGAGACCACCAGCAGCAGCAGGGGGCAGCCGGCCGCCGCCAGCTCCTCGCAGACGATGGCCAGCTCGGTGATGCCGCCACCGCCGCCGCCGTACTCGGTGGGGATGTTGACCCCCAGGTAGCCGAGCCGGCCAGCCTCGGCCCACAGCTCGGTGGTGTGTTCGCCGGCCTTCGCCTTCTCGACGAAGTAGCCGTGGCCGTAGCGGCGGCCCAGCGCCCGCACGGCGTCGCGCAGTTGGTCCTGCTCGGGGGTGAGATCGAAGGTCATCGGGGGTTCTCCTCTTCAGTTGTCGATGACGGCCAGCACGGCACCGGTGCGCACCTGGCCACCGGCCGGCACCGGCAGCTCGGCGACGACGCCGTCGGTCGGGGCGAGCACGGGATGTTCCAGCTTCATCGCTTCCAACGTGAGCAGCGGATCGCCGGCCGAGACCCGCTGGCCGACCTGGACGTGCACTCGGGTCACCGCGCCGGGCAGCGGCGCGAGCAGCGACCCGGCGGCCACCTCCGCGGTGGGCCGCGGGAGACGCGGCAGTTCGGCCAGGCTCGCCGCCCCGTCCGGGCCGTCCACGAAAACCGCCGACCCCACCCGGTGTACGCGGTACGCGTGCCGCACCCCGTCGACGTCGAGCACGACCCGGTCCGGGGTGGCCTCGACCAGCGCCACGGCGGGGTCGGTGGCACCGGGGTCGGTGCCACTGGGGTGGGTCGCACTGGGGTCGGTGGCACTGGGTTCGGTGGACCACTCGGCGAGCCCGCCCGTGCGATCCAGCCGGTAGCGGACCTCGATCTCGGCGTCCGGGCCCGTGAAGCGAGTGACCTGCGGGACGGCCGGCACGTTGCGCCAGCCCGACGGCAACCCGGCCAGCACCCGAGCCTCGGCGCGACGACCGGCGGCCGAGGCGAGCGCCGCCACGAGTGCGGCCAGCGGGAGCCGGTCGGCGGGGAGCAGCGGGGCGAAGACCTCCGCGTGCCGGTCCAGGAAACCGGTGTCGATCTCCACGGCGGCGAACGCGGGGCTGCGCAGGACCCGGACCAGCAGGTCGCGGTTGGTGGTCACCCCGTGCAGCTCGGCCCGGGTCAGCGCGGTGGACAGCAGCCGGGTCGCCTCCGCGCGGGTGCGACCCCAGGCGACCAGCTTCGCCAGCATCGAGTCGTAGTGCACCCCGACCACCGAGCCGGCCACCACGCCCGAGTCGAGCCGTAGGCCCGGCCCGGCCAGCCCGCCGAACTCGGCGGCCACCTGAGGGACCGTGAACCGGTGCAGGGTGCCGGTGGCCGGCCGCCAACCCGCTGCGGCGTCCTCCGCGCAGAGGCGTACCTCGATCGCATGCCCGGTGCTGGCCGGCAGGGTCGCCGGGAGCGGCTCGCCCTCCGCGACGAGCAGTTGCAGCCCCACCAGGTCCAGCCCGGTGCACAGTTCGGTGACCGGGTGCTCCACCTGGAGCCGGGTGTTCATCTCCAGGAAGAAGAACTCCCCACCCGGGGCGAGCAGGAACTCCACCGTGCCCGCGCCCAGGTAGTCGACGGCGCGACCGGCGGCCACCGCCGCCTCGTGCAACGCCGTCCGCACCCGCTCCGGGACGACCGCGGGCGCCTCCTCGACGATCTTCTGGTGCCGCCGCTGGATCGAACACTCCCGGTCACCGAGGGACACCACCCGGCCGTGGGTGTCGCCGAAGATCTGCACCTCGACGTGCCGGCCGCGCTCGACGTACCGCTCGATGAAGACCGTGCCGTCGCCGAACGCCGCAGCGGCCTCGCGGCGCGCGGATGCGACGGCCTCGGCCAGCCCGGCCGAGTCCTGGACGATCCGCATCCCGCGCCCACCTCCGCCGGCGGACGCCTTGACCAGCACCGGGAAATCGGTGATCTCGTCGGTGTCGGTCCAGCTCGGCAACATCGGCACACCCGCCTCGGCGAGCAGCGCCTTCGCCGCCAGCTTGTCGCCCATCGCGGCGATCACCTTGGCCGGCGGCCCGACCCAGGTCAGCCCGGCGTCGGTCACCGCCGTCGCGAACTCGCCGTTCTCGGCGAGGAAGCCGTAACCCGGGTGGACGGCGTCCGCGCCGCTGCGCCGGGCCGCGTCCAGGATCAAATCAACCCGCAGGTACGTCTCGGCCGGCGTGTTCCCCGGCAGGCGGACCGCCTGGTCGGCCTCCAGGACGAACGGCGCGTCGGCGTCGGCGTCCGAGTGCACGGCGACCGTCTCCACGCCGAGCGCCCGGCAGGTCGCGAAGACCCGGCGCGCGATCTCTCCTCGATTGGCAACGAGCAGTTTCCGAATCATGTCAGCCCCTCAGTGCCGGAAGACGCCGAAACCGTCGGCGCCCTTCACCGGTCCGTTGTGGATCGCCGAGAGGCAGAGCCCGAGGACGGTACGCGTGTCCCGAGGGTCGATCACCCCGTCGTCGTAGAGCCGGCCGGACAGGAAGAGCGCGCCCGACTGCGACTCGATCTGCTGCTCGACCATCATCCGCATCGCCGCGTCGGACTCCTCGTCGTAGTCACGCCCTCGGGCTGCGGCGGCCTGCCGAGCCACGATGGAGAGCACTCCGGCGAGCTGTGCCGGGCCCATCACCGCCGACTTCGCGTTCGGCCAGGTGAACAGGAACCTCGGCTCGTACGCCCGACCACACATCCCGTAGTTGCCAGCGCCGTACGAGGCACCCAGGTTCACCGTCAGGTGCGGCACCTGCGAGTTGGACACCGCATTGACCATCAGTGCGCCGTGCTTGATGATGCCGCGCTGCTCGTACTCCGTGCCGACCATGTAGCCGGTGGTGTTCTGCAGGAAGATCAGCGGGGTGTCCGCGGCGTTGGCGAGCTGAATGAACTGGGCCGCCTTCTGCGCCTCCTCGCTGAACAGCACCCCACGGGCATTGGCCAGCACGCCGACCGGGTACCCGTGCAGCTCGCCCCAGCCGGTGACCAGCGCGTCCCCGTACGCCGGCTTGAACTCGTCGAAGTCGCTACCGTCCAGGATGCGGGCCAGCACCTCGCGCGGGTCGAACGGCACCTTCAGGTCCGCGCTGACGACGCCGAGCAGTTCCTCCGGGTCGTACTTCGGTGGCTGTGGCACGGCCGTACGCGGCGACGGGCCCTGCTTGTGCCAGTTCAACCGGCGCACGCACTGCCGGGCCAGCCGGATGGCGTCCCGCTCGTCCTCGGCCAGGTAGTCCGCGAGCCCGGACGTGGCGGCGTGCATCGCCGCGCCGCCCAGCGACTCGTCGTCGGTGACCTCGCCGGTCGCCATCTTCACAAGCGGAGGCCCGGCCAGGTAGACCTGCGACCGGTCCCGAATCATGATCACGTGGTCGGACATCCCCGGCACGTACGCGCCACCGGCCGTGGCGTTGCCGAAGACCACGCTGACCGTGGGGATCTTCGCCGCGGAGAGCCGGGTCAGGTCGCGGAACACCCGGCCACCCGGGATGAAGATCTCTGCCTGGGTGGGCAGGTCCGCCCCGGCCGACTCGACCAGGTTGAGCATCGGCAGCCGGTTGGCCAGGGCGATCTCGCCGGCCCGTCGGGTCTTCGCCAGCGACCACGGGTTGACCGCGCCACCGCGTACCGTCGGGTCGTTGGCGATGATCAGGCACTCCACGCCCTCGACCACCCCGATGCCGGTGACCACGCTGGCCCCGACCGGGAAGTCGGTGCCGTACGCCGCCACCGATGACAGCTCCAGGAACGGGCTGTCGGCGTCCACCAACAGCTCGATCCGCTCCCGCGCCAGCAGCTTGCCCCGCTTGTGGTGCCGGGTCACGTACTTCTCGCCGCCGCCCGCGCGAGCCTGGTCCAGCGTCGCGTCCAGCTCGGTGAGCCGGTCCAGCAACGCCGCCCGGTTCGCCTCGAAGCCGGGCGCGGACGGGTCGACCGAGGTGTCCAGTGTGGTCACCGTGCCTCCTTCGTTCGCGACTGCGGGGCTCGCAGGCCCGGCTCACTCCTCGCGCTCACCGTGCCTCCTTCGTTCGCGACTGCGGGGCTCGCAGGCCCGGCTCACTCCTCGTGCTCACAGGCCCATCCCCTTCACGATGATCTCGTTCATGATCTCGGTGGTGCCGCCGCCGATGCCGAGGATCCGGGCGTCCCGGTAGTGCCGCTCCACCTCGGCGTCGCGCAGGTAACCGAACCCGCCGTGCAACTGCAGCGCCTGGTCGACCACCTGGTCGCAGGCGGCCACCGCCACGTTCTTGGCCATCGCCACCTCGGTCACCACCGGCTCACCGGCCGCGACCCGACCCGCGACCTCGTGCACGTACGCCCGGGCCGCCTCGGCACGGGTGTGCATCTCGGCCAGCCGGTGCCGGACCACCTGCCGGCTGGCCAGCGGACGGCCGAAGGTCTCCCGGTCCCGGCACCAGCGCATGGCCAGCTCGACGCAGCGCTGCGCGGTGGCGTACGCCTGGGTGGCCAGCGAGAGCCGCTCCGCGGCGAAATTCTGCATGATCGCCAGGAAGCCGGTGTCCTCCGCGCCGATCCGGTTGGCCACCGGCACCCGCACGTCGACGAACGACAGCTCGGCGGTGTCCGAGCAGTGCCAGCCCAGCTTCTCCAGCCGACGTCCCACCGTGAACCCGGGGCTGCCCTTGTCGATGACCAGCAGGGTGAGGGAGCCGCTGCCGGGGAAGTCCGTGCAGACCGCCGTGGTCACGAAGTCCGCCCGGTGCCCGCTGGTGATGTAGGTCTTCGACCCGTTCACCACGTAGTGGTCGCCGTCGCGGCGGGCGGTGGTGCGGATGCCGGCCACGTCCGAACCGCCGTCCGGCTCGGTGATCGCCAGCGCCCCGATCATCGTGCCGGCCAGGGTCGGCCGGACGTACCGCTCGATCAGGCCGTCGTCGCCGGGTGCGGAGCTGCTGCCGAGCCGGCCGCCCAGCGAGCCGCCGGTGTGGGCGCCGGCCGCCGCGACCATGTGCGGCAGCGCGATGCCGTGCGTGAACAGGGCCGCGATCAGGCCGGACGAGCCGCCGGAACGGATCAGCTCCTCGGTCACGATGATCGAGTCGAGCAGGTCGCCGCCGCTGCCGCCGACCGACTCGGGGAAGCCGATGCCGAGCAGACCAAGCTTCGCGGCGGTGGCGTGCAGGGATCTCGGCACCTCGCCGGCCCGTTCCCAGTCGTCCAGGTGCGGCAGCACCTCCCGGGTCACGAACGTCCGGGTCAGCTCACGCAGCTGCCGCCGCTCGGGGGTGTCCACGATGCTCATTCCGTTGTCTCTCCGTCCACTGCCGCCGGCCCGGCAGGCACGTCGGCCGGCAGGTCGACGATCCGGGCGCGCAGCAGCTCACCGAGCGCCTTGGCCTGCGGGTCGAACCGGGTGGACGCGGCCACCCCCGCCCCGAGCAGGCCCTCGATCACGAAGTTGACCGCACGCAGGTTTGGCAGCTCGTAGCGCCGCACCGACAGTGGCGCGGTCTCCGGCAGCAGCTCGGCCAGCCGCTCGACGGTCAACCAGGCGCGCAGCCACGCGTACCCGGCCTCGGAACGCGCCCAGACGCCGAGGTTGGCATCGCCGGCCTTGTCTCCGGAGCGCGCGCCGACCAGCTCGCCGAGCGCCCCGCGCCGGGTCGGGCCATCGCCCGCTGTCCCGCCGCCCGGTGCCGTCTCGGTCTCCGGGTCGGGCGTGGGGGCGGTACGGATCGGCGTGGCGATCGGCACGCGCGCACCGCTGGGCAGCACCGCTACGTGCGCCACCGCGTCCTGGGGCACCGCGTCGGCGGTGAAGACACCGTACGGAGTCGCGTCGCCGGGCAGGGTGGTCAGCGTGCAGCCCGGGTACGAGGCCAGCGCCAGCTCCACCGCGGCTGCCGAGAACGCCCGCCCGGCCCGCGCCTTGTCGCTGTCGCGCAGGTGGACGTGGAGCAGGGCGCTGGCGGCCTCGGTGTCGGCGGCATCCGGGTGGTCGGTCCGGGCCAGCACGCACTCCAGCCCGTCCTTGCCCACCACCTCCTCGACCTGCCCCCGAACCAGGCTCGCCTTCGCCTCGATGTCCAGACCACAGAGGACGAAGGTCATCGAGTTGCGGAAGCCGCCGAGGTTGTTGACGCCCACCTTGAGCGTGGCCGGCGGGGGCGTGCCCCGGACGCCGGAGACCCGGACCCGGTCCGGCCCGTCGGAGCGCACCGTTGCGGTGTCCAGCCTGGTGACCACGTCCGGACCCAGGTACGCGGGCCCACCGATCTCATAGAGCAGTTGGGCGGTGACCGTCTCCACGGTGACCGCGCCGCCGGTGCCCGGATGCTTGGTGAGCACCGTCGACCCATCGGCGTGCACCTCGGCGATCGGGAAACCGGGCCGGTGCCCGCCGTCGGGCAGCTCGGTGAAGAAGCTGAAGTTGCCACCGGTGACCTGCGCGCCGCACTCGACGAGGTGCCCCGCGACGGTCGCCCCGGCCAACTCGTCGAGGTCATCACGGCCCCACCCGTAGCGGGCGATGGCCGGACCGACCACCAGCGACGCGTCGGTGACCCGACCGGTGACCACCACGTCCGCTCCACCGTCGAGGCAGGCGGCGATCCCGAACGCGCCGAGGTAGGCGTTCGCGCTCAACGCGTCCGGCCGCTGGATCGTGTCGCCCTCGACGTACCCGACCTTGGCCGGCAGGCCCAGACGGTTGGCGAGTGCGTCGATGGCGGCGGCCAGACCGGCCGGGTTCAACCCGCCGGCGTTGGTCACGATCCGCACCCCCCGGTCGAGGGCGGTGCCGAGGCACGTCTCCAGTTGCCGCAGGAACGTCTTCGCGTAGCCCAGGTCGGGGTCGCGCAGCCGGTCCCGGGCGAGGATCAACATGGTCAACTCGGCCAGGTAGTCACCGGTCAGCACGTCCAGCTCGCCGCCGTCGAGCATCTCCCGCCAGGCGGTGAACCGGTCGCCGTAGAAGCCGGAGGCGTTCCCGATCCGGATCATGCCTGTGCTCCGTCCGCGCCGACCGGCTCTCGGCCAGCACCCGGCGGGCCGGCGAACGCCTGCGCCACGTCGAGCCACTCGTCCGCGACCGGACCGGTGGCGACCAGGGCGAGGTCCGCGCGGTGTCGGCGCTGGGTGACCAGCAGGCAGAAATCCCGAGCCGGGCCGGTGAGCCGGTCGGCGGCGTCCGCCGGACCCCAGCTCCACGTGTCGCCGCCGGGCCCGACCAGCTCGACCCGGACCGGCGTCGTCGGTGCCACCCGGCCGTGCGCGGCGAAGCCGTGCCCGAGGGTACGCACACCGAGGTGCGCGACGTGCCGGAGCCGGTCGCTGGCGGGGCGGACGACGCCGAGCGTGTCGGCCACATCCTCACCGTGTGCCCAGGTCTCCATGATCCGGGCGGTCGCCATCGAGGTGGCTGACATCCGGGTGCCGTACCAGGGCAGCTTCTCGCCGGCCGGGACGGCGGCGAGTGCGTCGATGAGCGCTGCCCGGCCGGCGCGCCAGCGGGCGAGCAGTTCCGCCGGCGGAGCGAGGAAGTCCTCGGCGCCGTGGTCGACGAGCCGGGCCGGATCCGGCGCGGCCGTCACCGTCGCGAAGAACGCGGCGGGATCGGTGGCGGCCAGCAGCGCCACGTGGTCGGTCCAGGCGAGGTGGGCGATCTGGTGCCCGATGCTCCAGCCCGACGCGGGGGTCGGTCGTGCCCAGTCGGCCGCTGACAGAGGTGCCACCAGGGCATCCAGTTGGGCGGACTCGGCGGCCAGATCCGCGAGCAGGTCGGTGAGGTCGACCATGGTGCCTCCGGTCGGTCGTGGCCGGTGCGGCCAGCGGTCAGGGCGTGAGCAGGGCGGCGAGCTGGCGCTTCCAGGTGGTCAACAGGGCGGTACGACGGGCCGAGTCGTCGCTGAGAAGGTTGGCCACCCCGAGCCCGCGGAGCAGGTCGAGGGTGGCCTGCACCGCTTCGCGGACGCCGGGTCGGCGCTCGTCGACGCCGAGCAGGGCGACGGTGAGTCGATGCATCTCCCGGCCGACCATTGCCTCCAGCGGCATCAGTGCGTCGCGAAGCTCTCGGTCCGTGCGGGCGGCGACCCAGAGTTCGAGCGCGGCGACGAAGAGCGGCCCGGTGAACGCGGCGCCGAGCAGGTCGATCACCCGGTCCAGCCGCTGCGGCCCGGCCGGCAACGCCTCGGCCTCGGTGCGCAACTCGTCGGCCCGTCGCTCGGCCAGATGAGCGACGGCGGCCGTGACCAGCGCGGCCTTCGTGGGGTAGTGGTGCAGCTGAGCGCCGCGTGAGACGCCGGCCCGCGCCGCGACGGTGGTGGTGGTGGTGCCGGACCAGCCGTGCTCGATCAGGCAGTCGACGGTCGCCTCCAGCAGCCGGGCCTGGGTGGCGCGGCTGCGTTCCTGCTGAGGGACGCGCGTCGATGCGGGTGGCATGCGGGACAGCCTGCCGCCTGAGAAACAAACAGTCAAGACTGACTTTTTATGGGCTCGCGATTCGCGGGGTGGCGCGCCCAGGTGCGGGGTGCGGGCGCGCTTTGGAGCTGATGTCACAAGCGAGTCATCCGCTGATGTCACAAGCGATTCAGCTCCAAAGGCACGCAGCATGTCCCCAACCGCTGCCTCCGCGGCCGTCGCGAGTGCTGCTGCTTCAGCGGCCGTCGCGGGGGCCAAAGACGGCCAGCGCGTCGGCGTCGCTGTGCTGGGAACGCAGGTACTCGTCGGCCCAGGCGGCGGCGTCGGGGAAGGCCGACTCCGTCGCCACCCGGGCGCAGGCCGCGTCCACGTCGAAGACGGTACGGCGCAACTGCACGCCCGGCCCGAGCAGTGCCCACCACGCACCCACACCCCCGTACGGCATGCCGATGCTGCCCGGGTTGACCACCAGGCGCCGGTCGACCAGCCGGGTGAAGGGCATGTGGGTGTGACCGCAGACCACCGTCGAAACCTCGGCCGGGAGGCCGGCGAACACCTCCGCCCAGCGCTCCATCCGGGAGTCGACGAGCACGACCTCCTCGTCGTCGCGGGGTGTGGCGTGGCAGAACAGCGTTGTGCCGAGCCCGTTGATCTCGAACGTCGCCGTCGCCGGCAGCGCGGCGAGACGGGCCAGCTGGTCGTCACGGAGCTGCCCGGCGGCCCAGTCGGACACCTCGATCGACGCGGGCCGGCCGGCCCGCGCCTCGACCAGCTCGCGGTCGGCGTTGCCGCCCACCCAGCAGGCGCGATCGCCGAGGCCGGCGAGCATGTCCAGCACCTCGACCGGCTGCGGGCCGGCCGCGATGTCGCCGGTGAGCACGATCAGATCGGCGGTGGCGACGTCCGGCTCGGCCAGCACGGCCTCCAGTGCGGGCAGTACGCCATGGATGTCGGACAGCACGGCAACCGTGTTCACCATGGCCCCACCCTCACCGCTGGCGCTGCCTCCGGCCCAGCGATTCTGCGTCGGGCAGACAAAAAACGCCCCGCCTCCCGTCGGTGACGGGAGGCGGGGACGGGACGTGCTGCTCAGACGCGGGCGCGACGTGCGAGGCGCTCCGGGTCCAGAATGATGATGCTCTTGCCGTCCAGCCGCAGCCAGCCCCGCGAAGCGAAGTCGGCCAGCGCCTTGTTGACCGTCTCCCGGGAGGCGCCAACGAGCTGGGCGATCTCCTCCTGGGTGAGGTCGTGGGTCACCCGCAGGACGCCGCCGTCGCGGGTGCCGAACCGGCCAGCCATCTGGAGCAGGTTCTTGGCGACCCGGCCCGGCACGTCCGTGAAGATCAGGTCGGCGAGCGAGTCGTTGGTCCGGCGCAGCCGCCGGGCGAGCACCCGGAGCAACTGCTCGGCGATCTCCGGGCGGTTGTTCAGCCAGGGCCGCAGCGCCTGCTTGCGCAGTCGCACCAGCCGGGTGTCAGTCACCGCGGTGGCGGTCGCCGTACGCGGACCGGGGTCGAAGAGCGACAGCTCACCGACCATGTCCGACGGCCCCATCACCGCGATCAGGTTCTGCCGGCCGTCCGCTGCGCGGCGACCAACCTTGATCTTCCCGGACAGCAGGATATAGAGGCTGTCACCGGGCTCGCCCTCATTGAAGACGATCTCGCCCTTGCGGACCTCGATCGTCTCCATCTCCTTGGCGAGCGCCTCGGCAGCTTCCGGGTCAACACCCTGGAAGATCCCGCTGCGGGCAAGTACCTCGTCCATCGCGCACCTCCGGTTACGCGTGCCGTCCGTCGGCGGGTCCGCCGTCCGCTGATCCCCTCGCGCGCCGCCAAGTCTAGGCGCACGTGAGCATGAATCAGAGGTCGCCCCTGGAATCTTGATCGGTGGGCGTAACCTGCCCGACGTGCTAAGCGAGCCGACTCTGACCAGCCGCGCCGAGGATGGGCGCGATATTCCGCTGCTCGTCTGGCGTGCGGACGTGCCCCTGCGGGCGGTCAGCAGTGGCCCGCTGGGCGGTGGCATCGGGGTCCGGCGCTGGGTGTTGAACGCGACCGTACCCATGTCGTACGACCGGGACGACCCCGCCGCGCACCTGGCGGCGCTCGCCGCGGACCTGGCCCTCGACGGGCCCGGGGTTGGTCTGCTGACCGGCGTCGATGTGGCCGAGGTGGTGGCGCGGACCGACACCGGGGTGCGGGCCTGGGTGACGGTAGGGCTCGGCACGCCGGTGCTCGCGGCGGCGCCGGCCCCGGCCGCGCTCGCCCAGCGCGTCGGCACGGTCAACATCGTGGTGTACGTGCCGGCCCGGCTCGCCGACTCGGCACTGGTCAACGCGGTGGCCACCGCCACCGAGGCGAAGACCCAGGCGATCCGGGAGCTGAGGTTGCCGGGGACCGGCACCCCGACCGACTCGGTCACCGTGTTGTGCCCGGTGGACGGGCCGGAGGCCGTGTACGGCGGGCCGCGCTCGACCTGGGGTGCGCCGCTCGCCCGAGCGGTGCACGCCGCGGTGCTTGCCGGGGGAACCGGGACGGTCGTGCCCTGGTCCGAGCAGCAGCCCGGCTGAACTTCCAACCGATCGGCCGTCGTCGGCGCGTTTGCGGGCCCGGTAGGGTCGCGAGCGATGTATGCTGCCGCCCCCCTCGCGTCCCGCCCGCGTCGCCGCGTCGCCCTCGGCCTCGCCGCGCTGCTGGCCGCCCTGCTCACCGCCGGCTGTGCCGACCCCGGCGGCGAAGCCCCCGTCTGGCAGCCCGGCGCCGGAGGTGGTGGCACCGGCGCGCCCGTGTCCACGGCCGGCCCGAAGGCCACCGGGCCTGCGGCCTCCGGTGCGGGCGGCGCGATCTCGCTCTCCGCCACCGGCGACATCATCATGGGCAACGCGCCGAGCCGGTTGCCGGCCGGAGGCGGTAAGGGCTTCTTCACCTCGGTCACCGAGGCGCTCAAGGCCGACCTGGTGATGGGCAACCTGGAGGAGCCGCTGACGGTGGACACCGGCACCGGCAAGTGCGGGGCCAACTCCACCCGCTGCTTCCAGTTCCGGGCCCCGCCGGAGTACGCCGCACACCTGCGCGACGCCGGCTTCGACGTGCTCAACCAGGCCAACAACCACGGCTACGACTACGGGCCGAAGGGCTACGAGAACACCCAGAAGGCGCTGGAGAAGTACGACCTGCAGCACACCGGCGCGCCGGACCAGATCACCGTCGTCGAGGTCAAGGGCGTCAAGGTCGCCATTGCCGGCTTCTCGTCGTACGTGTGGTCCAACAGCCTGGTCGACATCGCCAAGGCGAAGACGGTGATTGCCAAGGCGGCCACCATGGGCGACCTGGTCGTCGTGCAGGTGCACATGGGTGGCGAGGGTGTCGCGCAGACCCGGGTCAAGCCGGGCACCGAGATGTTCCTTGGTGAAAACCGGGGCGACCCCATCAAGTTCTCCCACGCCATGATCGACGCGGGCGCCGACCTGATCGTCGGGCACGGGCCGCACGTGCTGCGCGGCATGGAGTTCTACAAGGGCCGGTTGATCGCGTACAGCCTGGGCAACTTCGCCGGTGGCGGTAACTCGCTGAACAACGACGGTCGACTCGGCTGGGGCGGAGTGCTGAAGGTGTCGCTCAAACCGGACGGCACCTGGGCCGGCGGCTCGTTCACCTCGACGTACATGAACGACGCCGGCAAGCCGACGATGGACACGGACGACCGGGGCCTGGGCCTGATCGGCGAGTTGAGCAGCATCGACTTCCCGAAGGGCGGCGCCCGGTTCGACGGGCAGGGCAAGATCTCCCCGCCAGCCGGCGGCTGACCCGAACAGGAACGTCCGGGGCGCGACGTAGGCTGACCGTCGTGACCAGTAGTCCTCCCGGTGCCAGCGAGACCGACCTCGGGCGCAAACGCCGTGCCCGCAAGATCGGCCGGGTGCTGGCCGAGGCGCACCCCGACGCGCATTGTGAACTGGACCACTCCAACGCCCTGGAGCTGGCCGTCGCCACGATTCTGTCCGCGCAATGCACGGACAAGAAGGTCAACGAGGTCACGCCGAAGCTCTTCGCCCGCTACCCGAGCGCCGCCGCGTACGCCGGTGCCGACCGGGGCGAGATGGAGGAGCTGATCCGGCCCACCGGCTTCTACCGCAACAAGACCGACTCGCTGCTCAAGCTCGGGCAGGCCCTCCTCGACCGGTACGACGGCCAGGTCCCCGGCCGGCTCGTCGACCTGGTGACGTTGCCCGGCATCGGCCGCAAGACCGCCAACGTGATCCTGGGCAACGCCTTCGACGTCCCCGGCATCACCGTCGACACGCACTTCCAGCGGCTGGTCCACCGGTGGCAGCTCACCACCGAGACCGACCCGGTCAAGATCGAGCACGCGGTCGGCGCGCTGTACGACAAGCGCGACTGGACCACGCTGTCGCACCGGATCATCTTCCACGGGCGACGGGTCTGCCACGCCCGCAAGCCGGCCTGCGGTGCGTGCACGCTCGCGAAGCTCTGCCCCTCGTACGGCACCGGGCCGACCGAGCCGGCAGCCGCCGCCAAGCTGCTCAAGGGCCCCCGGGCGCGCGACCTCGCGGTGGCCGCCGGTGTCGACCCGGAGCTGGTGCCCGCGCAGGCGGTCGCCGCGGAGGTGCCGTGAACCGCCGCCTCGCCCTGCTCGTCCTGCCGCTTCTGCTGGTCGTCGCCGGCTGCACCGGAGGCACGGCCGACGACGACCCGGCCCCCCGCCCGGCCGCCGCCGAACGACCGTCGCCATTCCGGGACTGCGCGGCGTTGAGCACGTCACCCACGGCCGCGCCGCCCGCCACCGGCACGGCGGCCCCCGGCTCCGGCACGACGGCCCCCGCCACGCCCGGCGGGCAGGCGCTGCCGGAGCTGACCCTGGCCTGCTTCACCGGCGGTGCTCCCGTCGCTCTGCGGGACGTGGCCGGGCCGGCCGTGATCAACGTGTGGGCCTCCTGGTGCCCGCCGTGCCGCAAGGAACTGCCCGCCTTCCAGCGCCTCAGCGAGCGGGCCACCGGTCAGCTCCAGGTGGTCGGCGTCAACAGCCGGGACAGCCGCGGCGGCGCCCAGTCCATCGGTGAGGACTACGGCGTCCGGTTCCCGATCCTGGTCGACCAGGGCGAGGCGCTGCAACGCGAGTTGAAGCGCAACGCCATCCCACTGACCCTCTTCGTCGACGCCGACGGTCGGATCCGGCACATCGACGCCACCGGTGCCCTCGACGACGCCCGGCTCGCCGAGCTGGTCCGCGAGCACCTCGGCCTGGTGGTGCCGGCGTGACCGACCGACCCCCCGAGTGGATCGAGCCGTTGTTGACCCGGCTGGGCACCGCCCGCGCCGAGGACTTCACCCGGCTCACCACCCCGGCGGAGGGTGGCCGGGAGAGCGCCGTGCTGGTGCTGCTCGGCGAGCAGCCCGGCGTCGGCCCCGACGTGCTGGTCCTGCAACGCGCCGCCACCCTGCGCAACCACGCCGGCCAGCCGGCCTTCCCCGGTGGCGCGGCCGACCCGGAGGACGCCGACGTCCGCGCCACCGCCCTGCGCGAGGCCAACGAGGAGGTCGGCCTCGATCCGGCCAGCGTGACCGTGCTGGCCGAGCTGCCGAAACTGTGGATCCCGGTCAGCGACTTCGTGGTCACACCTGTGCTGGCCTGGTGGCACGACCCGCATCCGGTGCACTCCCGGGAGCCGGCCGAGGTGGCGCACGTGGCCCGGCTGCCGGTCAGCGAGCTGGTCGACCCCGCCAACCGGATGCGGGTCCGGCACCCCAGCGGCTGGATCGGGCCGGCGTTCTCGGCGCGCGGAATGCTGGTCTGGGGCTTCACCGCCGGGGTGCTGTCCACCCTTCTGGAGATGGGCGGCTGGGCCCGGCCGTGGCCGCGTGACCGGGTGGTGGAGCTGCCGCCCACCGGGGCGACCCCAGCGCCGTCCGCCGGCACCGACGAGGCCGACGAGACCGCCCTGCGCTGACCGCACGGTCACCTTCCGCAAGCGATGGTCATCGGGCGGGCGCACTGCCCGTACGCTTGACCCGTGTCGGTCGTGGATCTCGTCCTGCTGCTGCTCATGCTCGTGTTCGCGATCAGCGGATACCGCCAGGGCTTCGTCATCGGCATCACGTCGCTGTCCGGCTTCTTCCTGGGTCTGCTGCTGGGTCTCCAGCTCGGGCCGCTGCTCGCGCGGCAGTTCGTGGACGCCGGCACCCGGGTGCTGATCTCGCTGGTGGCGATCTTCGGGCTGGCCGTGGTCGGGCAGGCACTCGCCGGCTGGCTCGGCTCGCACCTGCGTAAGACGATCACCAGCGACGTGGGCAAACGGATCGACGACGTCGGTGGGGCGTTCGTCTCGCTGTTCGCGGTGCTCCTGCTCGCCTGGCTGGTCGCCGTACCGCTCGGCTCGTCCTCGGTGCCCTGGCTCGCCGCCTCGGTGCGCAACAGCGCGTTGATCACGGTGGTCAACCAGGTCCTGCCGGAGCAGGCCCACCGGCTCTCCACCGCGCTGGAGGACACCGTCGACACCAACGGGTTCCCGGACGTCTTCGGTGACCTCGCGCCCACCCGGGCCCGACAGGTCGACCCGCCCGACCCGGCGCTGGCCGGCTCCCAGGTGGTGGTCAACGGTCAGCGGTCGGTCGTCAAGGTGCTGGGCTCCGCGCCCAGCTGCTCCCGCCGCATCGAGGGTTCCGGCTTCGTGTACGCCGACGACCGGGTGATGACCAACGCGCACGTCGTCGCCGGCACCCGCTCGGTCGCCGTGGAGTTGGGCGGCGAGCGGTACGACGGCAAGGTGGTGGTCTACGACCCGGACCGGGACCTGGCCGTGCTGCTCGTACCCGGGCTGCCCGGCCCGTCACTGCGGTTCGCCGCCGGCAACGCGGGCAGCGGCTCCGACGCCATCGTGCTCGGCTTCCCGCTCGACGGCCCCTACAACGCGCAGTCGGCGCGGATCCGCGACGTCGACCGGATCAAGGGGCCGGACATCTACTCCTCCGGCGACGTCACCCGGGAGATCTACACGATCCGGGCGCTGGTCCGCAGTGGCAACTCCGGCGGCCCGCTGCTCTCCGCCAACGGCCTGGTGCTGGGTGTGATCTTCGCGGCGGCGGCCGATGACCCGAACACCGGCTTCGCGGTGACCGCGGCCGAGGCCCGTCCGGTGGCGTTGACCGGCGCCGAACGCAACCGGCAGGTCGGCACCGGCGAGTGCACCTGAGCGCCGCGCGGAGTCAGCTTCCCGCCGGCACGGTGGGTCGCCCCACGGTCGGCAGCTTCGCCCGCCCCCACCGCAGCCCTCGGTCCAGCACCGCGCGAGCCATGATCGCGACGCAGGTGCCGCCGTTGAGGAAGGATGCCACCACGTCGCTCGGGTGGTGCATTCCCCGATACATCCGAGTCAGCGCCACTCCCAGCGGCACCATCAGCAGCAGCGTCCACCAGGCGACCTTCGCCCCGGTGCTCCGTACCCGCAGGGCCATCAGCACGGCGATGCCGACGTAGAGCGCCACCGCCGCCGAGGTGTGCCCGGACGGGAAGCTCGACGTGGGCGGCGAGACATCCATGTGCTCCACCGCCGGCCGCCGTCGGTCGATCGCCAGCGTGGTCAGCAGGAACACCAGCGCCTGGGCGGTCACCGCCGCGCACAGGAACAGCGGCTCCCGCCAGCGCTTGAGCCAGAGCCGCAGCGCCAGCGCCACCAGCACGGTGACCACGACGATCATCTGGGTGCTGGCCAGCGTGCTGAACACCAGTGAGACGTCGTTCCAGCCGCCGCTGCGGTCGGCGGCGAACTCCCGGTTCACCGCGTCCTCCACGGTGAACGGCCAGGTCCGGGCCAACACCCGGGTGACGAGCACCCCGAGCAGCACCATGACGCCGAGCAGGAGGGAAACCGGCAGCAGCACCCGCCGGACGATCTGGAGCACCGTTTCGGACATGCGTCGCCCAGTACCCAGCCGACCTCGTCGTCACGCCTCAGGCCGCTCCGGGGTGCCGCTCGACTTCGGGAGCGACGCCGTCGCGGGCCGGCCGGACCGGCCGGAGGCCGGTGTGCGCCCGCCAACTGGTGAACGCCGCGGTGGTCGCCGCGACCACCGCCACACCGAGCAGCCAGCCGCCCAGCACGTCGCTGGTGAAGTGCACGCCGAGCGCGATCCTGCTCAGCCCTGTCACCACGGTGAGGAGCACCGCGGCGACCCAGAGCGCGACCCGCGCCGCTCCTCGCCCCGTGTACGGCAGGAACACCAGCAGCAGCACCCCGGCGGCCAGGGTGGCGTTCAGCGCGTGCCCGGAGGGGAACGAGTAGCCGGCGGCCCGTGCCACCGGGTCCAACAGCTCCGGCCGGTCCCGGCCGACAAGCAGCTTGAGCAGCGGACCGAACAACCCACCGACGACCATGGTGGTGGCCGCCCAGAGGGCCAGCCGACGGGCTCCCCGGCGCAGCAGCCAGATCACTACGAGCAGGGCGACGGCGCGCAGCGGCATCGGCGCGAACACCTCGCTCCAGATTCGCATCACCGTGACCCAGGCCGGGTGGTCGAGCGCGTACCCGTGCAGCGCGTCGGTGACAGCCCCGTCCAACCGGTGCAGCGGGGCCCAGGCGCCGAGCACCAGCAGCGCGAGCAGCGCGAAAGGCACCAGCACCAGGAACGCCGCCGTCGCGGCCAAGGTCAGCCGCAGACCCAGCGAATGGTCCGGGTCGAGGCGGCGGTGCCGCCAGGACGGCTGGCCGGCGGAGGCGAGAGTGGGAGGCCGATGCGTACTCATGGGTCGGTTCTACCCGGCCGGGTGGCCGGTCAGGCCTGCCGACGGGCTGCGGTCAACGGGCCCGCTGGCGAAATCGGCGCACCAGGAAGACGGTGCCGCCGACCAGGGCGGCGAGGAGCGCGACCCCGGTCCACAACTGCTCCGGTGCGGATGTGTCCGGGCCACCCGCCGCCCGCGCCGTCCACCGGCTCTGCTGTCGGGGCGCGGCAAGACCGAGCGGGTCGCTGCCGGCACCGGACACCGCGTCGTCGTCGGCCGAGCCGGGAGCCGGGCCGAAACCGATCACGCCCGGCGACGTCTGATCGTCCAACGGGTTGGCGGTCACCGGCGGCACCTGAGCGGTCAGCGCGGCCACCGGGTCAACCACCCCGTACCCGAAGCGGTCGTCCCGCCCGGTCGGGCCGAGGTCTCGGGCGGTGGCCAGCAACCGGTTGACCACCTCACCCGCAGGCATCTGCGGATAGCGGGACCGGACCAGCGCGGCGGTGGCCGCCACCAGTGGTGCGGCGAAGCTGGTGCCCTGCACCCGCCAGTACCCGTTGGGGGGCTTGGCGCCGACCAGCCCGCTGGCGGGGGCGGTGAGCACCGTCGCCCGGCCGGTGATCGACCCGGACCACAGGTTGTCGCTGCTGCGCTCGAGGCCGGCGACCGCGATCACCCCCGGCTCACGGGCCGGATACCAGACCTTGGTGCTGCTGGAGGTGGCCAGGTTGCCGGTGCAGGCGACCACGACCACGTCCCGGGCGAACGCATAGTCCAGGGCCGCGGCCAGGGCCGGGCTGTCGCCGCTGCCGCCCAACGACAGGTTGATCACGCGGGCGCCGTTGTCGACCGCCCAGCGGACCCCCTGGGCGACGATCAACGCGTCGTCGTAGCGGTTCTCCTCGTCGAGCACCCGGACCGGCAGGATCCGGGCGTCCGGCGCCAGACCGACCACGCCCCGCTTGTCGTCCTTGCGCCCGGCGATCAGGCCGGCGACCGTGGTGCCGTGCCCCACCGGATCCGGGCCCGCACCGCCGTCCGGGCCGACCAGGTCCCGGCCGGGCAGCACCTGGCCGACCAGGTCGGGATGAGTGCCGTCCACTCCGGAGTCGACCACCGCGACGGTCACGCCCCGGCCCGTCGAGCTGCGCCAGGCCGTCTCGGCCTGCAACTCGTCGAGCTGCCACTGCTCGTCGCGAACCTGGTCCGTGCGGGCGACGGTGTCGCCGGGGGCGAACGCCATCGGCGCGCCGGCGAGCTGTCCGCCGTTGGTGGGCGCGGCGACAGGCACGCTGGCCGCGGTCGGCGCCACGACGGCGAGCGCCGCGGCCACACCGAGCAGCGCCCGGCCGGTCGCCCGCCGGGCCGCTGACGGACCGCTGTGCCGCACCCCAGTCACATCCCCAGCCATTCATCCCGACGGAACCATGACGATCGGAGATTACCGGTTTCCCCACCCGTCACGGGAAGAACCGGCGAGTCACGTCATGGTGGCGGCAATTGTGCGAGCTGAACGAGGCGTACGCCCTCTCGTCGGGTGACCAGCCGGCCGCGTCCCGGTGGCAGCGGCCCGGGCCGCACCGGCCCGACGAGTGCGCCCTCCTCCGGGCTGCCCGCCATCACCAGACCGGCGGTGGACAGCTCCCGCAGCCGCTGCACGATCGGCTCGTACTGGGCGCGGCCCGCTCCACCGGATCGGCGGGCCAGCACCAGGTGCAGCCCGACGTCGCGGGCGTGCGGCAGGTGCTCCTCCAGCGCACGCAACGGGTTAGCCGGCCCGGCCGCCACCAGGTCGTAGTCGTCCACGAGCACGAACAGCTCGGGCCCGGACCACCAGGACCGGTCACGCAGTTGCTGCGGGGTGACCTCCGGCCCGGGAGCCCGCCGCTCCAGGTAACCGACGGCCGACTCGACCAGGTCGGCGGTGTGCGCGGCAGCGGTGCCGTACCCGATCAGGTGTGGCGTCTCAATGGCACCGAGCAGGCTGCGCCGGTAGTCGACCAGGATCACCCGGGCCTGCTCGGGAGTGAACCGGGTGATGATCGACGTGGCCAGTGCGCGCAGGAACGACGATTTGCCGCACTCCGAGTCGCCGAAGACCACGAAATGCGGCTCGGTGGCGAAGTCGAGCAGCACCGGACGCAGGTCCGCCTCCGCGATCCCGATCGGCAGCCGCAGGCCGGTCGTCGCCGCGAGGTCCAGATCGGCGTACGGCAGCACCGGCGGGAGCAGCCGGACCCGGGGCGCCGGAGCGCCCGCCCACCCGTCGGCGACCCGCTTGACCAGGTCGGCGGTGTCCCCGCTGGCGACGGCGAGCTGGGGCAGCGCGGTGAGGAAGTGCAGGCCCTCCGCGGTAACCCCTCGGCCGGCGCGCTCGGGCACGTTCGCGGCGGCACGCCGGGCCACCAGCGAGTCGGCCGGGTCGCCGAGGCGCAACTCCAGCCGGGAGCCGAACAGGTCCCGGATCGCCGGGCGGAAATCCAACCAGCGCAGCGCGGTGGCGACCACGTGCAGCCCGTACGACAGGCCCCGGGTGGCCAGATCGGTGACCAGTGGCTCCAGGTCGTCGTACTCCCCGCGGACGGTGCTCCAACCGTCGATCACCAGGAACACGTCGCCGAACGGGTCGGCGCCCGGCTGGCTGGCCGTACCGGCTGCGGACCGGCGCTGTCGGTACGCGGCCATCGACTCCACGCCCAGCTCCGCGAAGCGGCGCTCCCGATCGGCCAGCAGGGTTGTCATCTCGCCGACGGTGCGTCGTACGGCGGTCGGGTCGGCACGACCGGTCACCCCGCCCACATGCGGGAGGTCGCGCAGCGCGGCCAGCCCGCCGCCGCCGAAGTCGAGGCAGTAGACCTGCACCTCGGCAGGGGTGTGGGTGAGCGCCAGCGCGCAGATCAGCGTGCGCAGCGCGGTGGACTTGCCGCTCTGCGGCGCACCAACCACCGCGACGTGCCCGGCTGCCCCGTCCAACGCCAGCCAGAGCAGGTCCCGGCGCTGCTCCAACGGTTTGTCCACAACGGCCAGCGGCACTCCGAGTGCCCCGTGCAGCTCCGGGTTGCCCACGGTGAGCCCGCGCTTCGGGTCCACCTCGACGGGGCCGAGCAGTTCGTCCAGGGCCGGCGGCTGACCGAGCGGCGGGAGCCAGACCTGATGCGCCGGCGGGCCCTGCCCGACGAGCCGGTCCACCAGCAGGTCGAGCAGCGTCTCTCTGCCCTCGTCCTCAACCACGGCAGGCACCACCGGGGTGACCGGCTCGGGCACCGGCACGACGTGGGTGGTGAAGGTGAGCAGCCGTGCGCCCCCCTCGGCGGTGACGCCGGCCGTCGCGGTCCGACGGCGGACGGCACCCGAGACGTACGCGGCCTTGAACCGGGCCAGCGGATCGGTGCCGCTGCGCAGGTAGCCGTGGCCCGGCGAGCGGGGCAGCTCGTGCGCGTCCGGCACCCCGAGGACGGTGCGGGACTCCAGCGCGGAGAAGGTACGCAACCCGATCCGGTACGAGAGGTGGGTGTCCAGCCCGCGGAGCCGTCCCTCCTCCAGCCGCTGGCTGGCGAGCAGCAGGTGCACGCCGAGCGACCGGCCCAGCCGGCCGATCTGCACGAACAGGTCGATGAAGTCGGGCTTGGCGGAGAGCAGTTCGGAGAATTCGTCGCAGATCAGCAGCAGCGACGGCAGCGGGGCCAGTGGGCTGCCGGCCGCCCGGGCCCGCTCGTAGTCGCGCACGCTGGCGAAGTTGCCGGCGCGCCGCAGCAGCTCCTGGCGGCGGACCAGCTCCCCGTTGATCGCGTCGACCATCCGGTCGACCAGGGGCAACGCGTCGGCCAGGTTGGTGATCACGGCAGCGGTGTGCGGCAGCCGGTCGAACGAGGCGAAGGTGGCACCGCCCTTGAAGTCGACCAGCACGAAGTTGAGCTGCTCGGAGCTGTGCGTGGCGGCCAGCCCCAGCACCAGCGTGCGGAGCAGCTCGGACTTGCCGGAACCGGTCGCCCCGATGAGCAGGCCGTGCGGGCCCATCCCGTCCTGGGCGGACTCCTTGAGGTCCAGCTCGATGGCACCGCCGTCCGCACCCACCCCGATGGGCACTCGCAGCCGGTCCCGTGCCGAGCGCGGCAGCCAGCCCTGCTCGGCCGTGAAGCTCTCCGGGTCGCCGAGACCGAGCAGCTCGGGAAGGCCCAGGTCGGCCTGGAGCGGGGCGTCCGGCCCGCGTGCCGTACCAGCGAGCCGTAGCGGCGCCAACCGTCGGGCGATCGCCTCGGCGTCGGCGAGGTCGAGCTGGTCGGCGCTGCCCACCTCGGCGTGGCCATCGGACGACCACGAGTGCAGCCGCCGGCCGTGCAACTCCAGCAGCAGCGCGTACCGGTCGAGCAGCCGAGGCGGAGGGGTGTCCAGGTCCAGCACTGTGACCGCGTCGATGCCGCCGTCACCGGTCAGGTCGCTGGCGCCGGTCAGGTCACCCCCGTCGAGGACCACCACCACGTGCGGGCCGTCGGTGGCCGGGCCGGTCGGGCTGAACCGGGACCGGGTGGCCAGCACGTCGGCCAGCAGCCGTTCCAGCTCGGCGGCGGAGCTGGTGACCAGCCGTACCGGGCCGAGCGCGTCGGTGCGGCCGGGATGGTGGGCGTGCGGAAGCCATTTCACCCACTCCCAGCAGGTCCGGCGTTCCGGCCCTGCGCAGACCGCGACGAGCAGCTCGTCGGGGGCGTGGAAGACGGCCAGTTGGGTCAGCACGGCCCGGACGAGCGCCTGCGCTGCCGGGTCGCCGGTGGGTTGCCCGCTGGTGGTCGGGCCAGTGCCGCCGGGGCGGCCGGCGGGCCGCACGTGCACCCGGGCGAAGCTGCGCAGCGACAGCGCCACCGGCAGGTCCGGCACCACGGAGTACGCGTCCAGAAAGCGACGCAGCGCGCCAGCGGTCATCGGCTCCAGCTCCTCCAGCGGCCGGGTGACCGGGGGAACGAGCGGGGTGGCCAGGGTCTGTGGCCCGACAGCGACTCGCACCACCGCGAAGTCCGGGTCGGCGGGTCGCCGCTCCCAGACCCGGTGGCTGTCCACGGTCGACCAGAGTCCGCCCGGGTCCGGGTGCCGGTAGTAGAGCCCGGCCCGCTGCTGCCCGGCGGTTCGCCGGACCCGCCGCCGCAGCGTGGCCAGGTGGCGCAGGTACTCCCTGCGGGCGGCCATCATCTCGGACTTCTTCGGGGTGCCGGACGCGCTGCCCCAGGAGGTCACCAGCATCGCCAACGACGAGAGCCCGAACATCCCGCCCACCACGTACGAGTAGGCGCCGCCGCCCCGGCCGAACATCATCGCCATCGCCACCGTGCCGCCGAGCATGGGCAGCAGCATGAACATCTGCTGCCACCGCCCGCCGGTCACCACGGGGATCTCCGGCGGCGCCTCGACCGGCAGCTCGCCGGCGGGGATCTCCGGTGCTGGTCGACGCGGCGGACGCTTGATGACGACGGTGGACACTCGGCCTCCTGACAGCGCTGGGTAACCCGAGCCTGGCTCATGGTAGGTAAAGTCCTGTCGTCCGCGCAGCCTCCGATCCCCCTCGATATGGAGATCAGTCGATGACTACCGGGCTGGCCCGCGTCACCATCAGCGCGCCGCACCGACGGGTGGACGTCGCCCTGCCGGAGCAGGTGCCCCTGGCCGAGCTGCTGCCCGACGTGCTCCGGCACGCCGGCGAGGGGCTGGCCGACGACGGCGAGCAGCATGGCGGTTGGGTGCTGCGCCGTACCGACGGCGCCCTGCTGGCGACCGCCCAGGCGCTCCTGCCACAGGGGGTCCGCGACGGTGAGGTGCTGCACCTGGTGCCGGCCCGCGCGCACTGGCCCGAGTTGGAGTACGACGACGTGATCGAGGCGATCGCCGACGGTGCCCGCCGCCGTGGCGGCGCCTGGTCGCCCACCGCCACCCGGACCGCCGGCCTCGCCGGTGCCGCCGTGCCGCTCTCCGTCGGGCTGCTCGCTCTGCTCGCCGGTGGCCCGACGCACCGGGCTGGCTGGCTGGCGGCCGGCGTGGTGGCGCTGCTGCTCACCGTGGCCGGCACGGTGGCCTCCCGCGCCAACGGCGACGGCACCGCCGGGGCGACCCTCGGCGGCTACGCGCTGCCGTACGCGTTCACGGCCGGTGCCCTCGCGGTCGGCTCCGGCGACCCGATCGGGCCGTTCGGGCCGGCCCGCTGGGTGGGCGCTCCCGAGTTGCTGGCCGGCTCGGTGGCGCTGCTGCTGGTGGCGCTGATCGGCCTCCTCGGGGTGGCCAGCCGGCTGCGGGTCTTCGTAGCCGGTGTCACGGTCGGCCTGATCGGCGCCGGGGCCGCGCTCGGCGGGCTGCTGCTCACCCCGGCCGGCACAGCGGCGGTGCTGCTCAGCGCACTGGTCTTCGCCGTCGGCGTGATCCCGCTGCTGGCCATCCGGCTGGGCAAGCTGCCGTTGCCGCCCATCACCCTGCCGACCTCGACCCCTGCGGAAGAGCCGGAGCGAGCCCGGGACCTGCCGGACCGAAGCCGGGTACACGCCGCAGTGACGCGCACCGAGGAGATGCTCACCGGGATGTTGATCGGGCAGGCCCTGCTGGCGGTGGCCGCGGCGGTCGTACTCGGGGTTGCCGGCGGAACGGCCGGTCGGGTGCTCGTGGCGGTCACCTCGGCCGTGCTGCTGCTGCGGTCGCGGCTGTTCGTGGCGCTGCGGCACCGGGTGCCGACGGTGCTCGCCGGGTTGGCCGGCTACGCGGTGCTCGGCGCGGTGCTGGTCGACCGGGCCGACGACGCCGGGCAGTTGGCGCTGGTCCTCGGCGGGGCGGCGCTGGCCCTGGTGGCCGTCGCCGGCGGCACCGGGTACGCCCGCCGACCGGTCTCGCCGTACCTCGGGAGGGTCGCGGACCTCACCGACACGGCCCTGGTGGTCGCCGTGGTGCCGATCGCCTGCGCGGTGCTCGACCTGTACGACCGGGCCCGAGGGCTGCTCGGGTGAGCGACCCTCGGGCCCGGCACGTCAGCAGTCGTCAGTGCGCGGCTTCGCCACGCGCCTCGGCGTCCCTGGCCCGCTGGTAGGAGGCGTGGACCTCGGCCTCGGCCTCGGTGCGGCCGACCCAGGTCGCGCCCTCCACCGACTTGCCGGGCTCCAGGTCCTTGTACACCTCGAAGAAGTGCTGGATCTCCAGCCGGTCGAACTCGCCGAGGTGGTGGATGTCGCGCAGGTGCTCCTGGCGAGGGTCCTCGTAGGGCACGCAGAGGACCTTGTCGTCCCCGCCCTTCTCGTCGGTCATCCGGAACATGCCGATGGTGCGGCAGCGGATCAGGCAGCCCGGGAAGGTCGGCTCGGGCACCAGCACGAGAGCGTCCAGCGGATCGCCATCCAAGCCCAGGGTGCCCTCAATGAACCCGTAGTCGGCCGGGTACTGGGTGGACGTGAAGAGGGTGCGGTCCAGCCGGATTCGGCCGGTCTTGTGGTCCACCTCGTACTTGTTCCGGTGACCTTTCGGGATCTCAACCGTCACGTCGAAATCCATCTGCACGCTCCCTCGTCTGCCCACGCTGGCTAACGGAACCACTGGCGGCCCTCCGGACAGGCGAATGCCCACCCACCGACTCCGGCCGCCGCATAGTCTTCGGACCGAAGTAGTGTCACCCAAGCCGATTTTTGCTGGGGGAGGAGGGGGTCGTGGGGAGGGAAGATTCACACTACCGCCCGGACGGGGGCTCCGCGCACGGTACCGGACGATCGGGCTCCGGCGGTGCCACGGGGCGGGTCCCGGTGCCGGAGGCCCACCTCCCACGCGCTCCCGAGCCAGCGACCCCGGCACCGGAGACGGTGCCCGAGCGCCCTGCGCCGCTGCCATGGCGCCCGCTCGCCGGGTCGGCCCCGTCCAGCCCGAACACCGGTCGCTTCCCGGTGGTCGGCGGTGATCAGCCGGTGAGTGGCCCGCCGCGCGGGAGCGCCGCGGTTCCGGTGAGTCCGGCGTCGGGCGGCCCGCCGCGCGGGAGCGCCGCGGTTCCGGTGAGTCCGGCGTCGGGCGGCCCGCCGCGCGGGAGCGCCGCGGTTCCGGTCAGTCCGGCGTCGGGCGGCCCGCCGTCCGGTCACGCGCCGACCGCCCCGGACCCCGCCGGCGTCCCACCGCTGGGTCCGCCGATCTCCGCGCTGCCCGCGCCCGCCGGTGCCGCACCGGCACCCGCGCCCGCGCCCGTCACACCGCGCCGTCGGCGGCGGCTGCCGGTGGTGCTGGCCGTCGTGCTGCTGCTGGTGCTCGCCGGCGTCGGAGTCGTCGTGACCCGGCCGGGCCCGGTCGCCGGGTGGCTGGGCGACGACGCCGGGTCCGCGCCGACCGCCGCTGGTGTGGCCCCGGAGCCCGACCCGTCGGACGTGCTGGCCGGTCCGGACGCGAACGCCCCGGTGCCCACCCCGGATGGGGTTCGTGCCGCGCTGGATCCGCTGGTCGCTGCCGCTGCCCTGGGTGACCGGGTGAACGTCTCGGTGGCCGACGTGATCTCCGGCCAGACGCTGTTCGCGAAGGGGGCGGACGACGGCACGGTGCCCGCCTCGGTGACAAAGCTGGCGACCGCGGTGACGGTGCTGGCAGCCCGCGGACCCGGCTACCGGATTCCGACCCGGGCGGTGGCCGGTGCGAAGACCGGCGAGGTGGTGATCGTCGGTGGCGGCGACCCCACCCTCGCGATCGACAAGAAGGGCTACTACCCGGGAGCGGCGCGCCTCGACGATCTGGCCGCCCAGGTGCGCACCGCGCTCGGCGGCACCACCCCGACCAGTGTCATCGTCGACGGCTCGGTCTACTCCGGCCCGGTTTTCGGCCCGGGCTGGGACGACGACATCCCCACTGGCGGCTCTGGCGGCGCGGTGACCGCGTTGATGACCGACGGCGCGCGCAGGGACCCGGGCGTCGAGCACGGGGCCGCCGCGCGGTTCGCCGAGCCGGACCTGGCCGCCGGCAAGTCGTTCGCCCGGCTGCTCGGGGTGCCGGCCGACGCCGTGAAGCGTGGCGCGGCCCCGGCCCAGGCCGCGGCCGGTGGCCCCCCGGCACCGGGCACCGAGTTGGGCGTGGTGCAGTCTCCGCCGCTGATCCGGATGGTGGACATCATGATCAGCGAGAGCGACAACCTGGTGGCCGAGGCGCTGGCCCGTCAGGTCGCGTTGGCTCGCAACCAGCCGGCCTCATTCGACGGGGGCGCTGCCGCGATGGACGCGGAGGTGGCCGAGTTGGGCCTGCCCGCCGACGAGATCACCCTCTCCGACGGCAGCGGCCTGTCCCGCCGTAACCGGATCAGCCCGTCGTTGCTGACCGACCTGGTCCGGCTGGCGGCCAGCCCGGATCACCCGGAGTTGGCCGGCGTCTTCGGTGGTCTGCCGGTGGGCGGCTGGTCCGGGACCCTGAACGAGCGCTACCGCAATGCCCCCGGCACCGCCGCCGGGGCGGGCACCGTCCGGGCCAAGACCGGCACGCTGACTGCCGTGCACTCCATCGCGGGCCTGGTCACCACGGCCGACGGTCGGCTGCTCACCTTCGCGGTGCTCACCGACAAGGTGCCCGGCGGGAAGGAGACCGCCCAGCCTGAGCTGGACCGGATCGCCGCCGCGTTGGCCAGCTGCGGCTGCCGCTGACCCGTCGCCGGTCGGAGTTTCCGGCCCGCACCGGAGCCGCCATCGGCGTCGATCGGGGGCGCGAGCCCGGGCCGGGGTGTCGCGGCGCGGGTACGGTGGGTCCATGGCGCAGTTCGTGGACTGGGATCTGGCCGCCGCCACCGCGGGGGCGTTGAGCAAGTCGGGCCCCCGGGTGTCGTACACCGAGGCCACCGACGTGGTCGGCGACCTGCGCCGGCTGACCGACGAGGCGGCCGGGCACGTGGCCGACTACACGGGCCTGCGGGCGCAGGTGGCGCATCCGCCGGTCCGGGTGGTCGATCGCCGCGACTGGGCCGCGACGAACATCGCCGGTCTTCGCGAGGTGATCACCCCGCTCGTGAGCCGGCTCTCCGGCGACAAGCAGCCGGGCGCGTTGACCGAGGCGATCGGGTCTCGGCTGACCGGGGTGCAGGCCGGGACCGTGCTGGCCTACCTCTCCGGCCGGGTCCTCGGCCAGTACGAGGTCTTCTCGGCTGAGCCGGGCCAACTGCTGCTGGTCGCACCGAACATCGTCGAGGTGGAGCGCAAGCTCGGCGCCGACCCACGGGACTTCCGGCTCTGGGTGTGCCTGCACGAGGTCACCCACCGCACCCAGTTCACCGCCGTCCCGTGGATGCGGGCCTACTTCCTCAGCGAGGTGCAGGCGTTCGTCGACGCCTCGTCCAGCGGGAGCGAGCATCTGGTCGAGCGGCTGCGGCGCGGGGTGGCCACCCTGTCCGAGGCGGTCCGTGACCAGGAGAGCCGCACCAGCGTGCTGGACATCGTGCAGACCCCGGCGCAGCGGGCCGTTCTGGACCGGCTCACCGCGTTGATGACCCTGTTGGAGGGGCATGCCGAGTTCGTCATGGACGGCGTCGGCCCGCAGGTGATCCCGAGCGTGGAGCGGATCCGCGCGTCGTTCAACCGACGCCGGGAGGCGGGCAACCCGCTGGAGAAGGCGATCCGCCGGCTGCTCGGGGTGGACGTCAAGATGCGCCAGTACGCCGAGGGGCGCAAGTTCGTGCACGGCGTGGTGGAGCGGGTCGGCATGGACGGGTTCAACTCGATCTTCAACTCGCCGCTCACCCTGCCCCGGCTGTCCGAGTTGGGCGACCCGGATGCCTGGGTGGCCCGGGTGCACGGCCCGGCCGGCACCATCCCGGCCGCCGGCTGACAACCCGCCGGTGGCCGCGCTCGCCCCGCCGGTGGCCGCGATCCGGGTGGCGGTCCGCCGCGTCCTGACCGGGCTGCCGTCCGGCGGGCCGGTGCTGGTCGCCTGCTCCGGGGGTGCCGACTCGCTCGCCCTTGCGGCGGCCACCGTGTTCGTGGCGCCTCGGCTGGGCAGAACCGCGGGGCTCGTCACCGTCGACCACGGCTTGCAGGAGGGCTCCGCGGAGCGCGCCGAGGCGGTGGCCGCCTGGGCCCGTGGGGTCGGGTTCGCGTCGGCGACCGTGGTCCTGGTTGAGGTGGCGGGGCGTCCAGGCGGGCCGGAGGCGGCCGCTCGGGAGGCCCGCTACCAGGCGTTGACCGAGGTGGCCCGGCAGCAGAACGCGGTCGCGGTGCTCACCGGGCACACCCGCGACGACCAGGCGGAGACGGTGCTGCTCGCGCTCGCCCGGGGCGCCGGCCCACGCGGATTGGCCGGAATGCCCCTTCGGCGGGAGTTGGACGGGGTGCCGCTGCTGCGTCCGCTGTTGGAGATCGGTCGGGAGCAGACGCTCGCCGCGTGCGCCGTGCTCGGGCTGAGCCCCTGGCAGGACCCGCACAACACCGACCCGTCGTACGCCCGGTCCCGGGTACGGGCCGACGTGATGCCGGCGCTGGTGCGGGCTCTCGGGCCGGGCGTGGTGGACAACCTCGCGCGTACCGCTCGGCTGGTGGCGGCCGACAACGCCGCCCTCGACGAGTTGGCCGAGACGGCGCTGGCGGCGGCCCGGTGTTCCGACGGAGGGCTCTCCGTGTCGGCGCTGGTCGGCCTGGTTCCCGCAGTGCGCGGCCGGGTGCTGCACCGCTGGGCGCGTGAGTTGGGCGCCGTGGCGGGTGCGCTGTCGTATCGGCACGTCAATGCTCTGGACGCCCTGGTGACCGAGTGGCACGGTCAGGGCCCGGCCGACCTGCCCGGGGGTGTCCGGGTGCTCCGCCGCGCCGACCGCCTGGCCCCGGTGGACCCCACCTGACAGATCCCTTCGGGGGTGGGTGCACCGGTCTGGCTGGTCTCAGCCGCTGTGCGCGCGATCCCGGAAGGTGGTCCGGTAACTGTGCGGGGTGGCGCCGACGCGGCGGCTGAAGTGGTGGCGCAGCGCCGCCGCGTCGCTGAAGCCGGCCTGGTCGGCGACGGCTTCCACGCTCAACGGGGTCTCCTCGAGCAACCGTCGGGCGAGCAGCACCCGCTGGTTGGTGAGCCAGTCGTGCGGGGTGGTGCCGGTCTCGGCGCGGAACCGGCGGGCGAACGTACGTGGTGCCATGTCGGCGCGGGTGGCCAACTCCTCCACGGTGATCGTCCGATCCAGGTGACCCATCAGCCACTCCAGCACCGGCTCCAGGGTGGGCGCCTCGGGTGCCTTCGGGATGGGCGCCTCGACGTACTGTGACTGGCCGCCGTCGCGGTGTGGCGGGACCACCATCCGCCGGGCCAGCCGGGTCGCGGTGGTCGAGCCGTGCTCCTGGCGGATCAGGTGCAGGCAGGCGTCGATGCCGGCCGCCGTGCCCGCGCTGGTGAGCAGCCGACCGTCCTGGACGTAGAGCGAGTTGCAGCGCACCCGGGCGCGCGGATGCCGGCGTTGCAGCTCGTCCACGTACCGCCAGTGGGTGGTGCATTCCCGGTCGTCGAGCAGCCCGGCCTCGCCGAGCAGGAAGGCGCCGGAGCAGACGCTGAACAGGTGGGCTCCGCGCGCGTCGGCCCGGCGCAGCGCGTCGAGCACCGGGACGGGAACGGTGGTGCCCTGGCTGTGCGCGGGGATGGCCACCAGGTCGGCGTACTCCAGCGGGCCGAGGTCGGCGTGCGGGGTGAGGTGGAAGCCGGACGAGGTACGCACGGGAGCGCCGTCGGGGCTGCACACCTGGAAGTCGTAGCCGGGGAAACCGTCCGCTGTCCGGTCGGTGCCGAACACCTCGGCGAGCACGCCGAGCTCGAAGGGGGCGACCTGGTCGAGGGCGAGGACGGCGATGGACCGGAGCATGTGACGAGGGTAACCCGGCAGGTGGCGGTAAATCGATGGTCAATGGCATTCCTGCCACTGTCCGGTCGGCGCGAGTGGTCGCAGACTGGGTTCAGTCCGGTGCGCACCGGCGGCGAAACCGACAGCAACCATGCGAAAGCGAGCGCCGCCATGGAGTTCCTGCTCTTCCTCCTGTTCCTCGTCCTGCTCGTCGCCGCCTCGGCGGCCGGCCTCACCGTCGACAGTCACGATTCGGCCGACTGGAAGCCCAGCGACGGCGGCCGCCGCTGGCGGTCACGCACCAACTGATGTGATTCGCATAATTTGTGCAGAAAATCCCTGGCGGGACCGCGCCAAAAGGTGCGGCCCCGCCGACGGAGGCCAGCAGACGTACGGCAGGCTAGGAGTCATGGCTGACGGCTCCTGGTACGACGCCGACATCGACCACGTGATCATCTCAGAGGCGCAGATCCGCGAGAAGACGGCGGAGCTGGCCAAGCAGGTCTCCGCCGACTACGCCCACGTGGGCGACGGACTGCTGCTCGTGTGCGTACTCAAGGGCGCGGTGATGTTCATGGCGGACTTCGCCCGGGCGTTGGGCCGCAACGGCCCGCCGGCGGAGCTCGACTTCATGGCCATCTCCTCCTACGGCCAGGGCACCACCTCCTCCGGGGTGGTCCGCATCCTCAAGGACCTGGACCGGGACATCGCCGGTCGGCACGTGGTGGTCGTCGAGGACATCGTGGACTCCGGGCTCACTCTCTCCTGGCTGCTGCGCTACCTGGAGTCGCGCTCGGCGGCGAGCGTCGAGGTGGTCGCGCTGTTCCGCAAGCCGGACGCGGTGAAGGTGCCGGTCGGAGTGAAGTACGTCGGCTTCGACATCCCCACTGAGTTCGTCGTCGGGTACGGCCTGGACTTCGGTGAGCGCTACCGGGAGTTGCCGTACGTCGGGGTGCTCAAGCCCGAGGTCTACGCCCGGACCTGACGCCGGCCCGGTGGCGGTGTGAGACCGACTCGCATCGGCATCCATCAAGCCGACGTTCAGCGCGCTCTCAGTTGTTGCGGTTACCGTGGACCCAGGTGGCCCGGAGGTTCCTCCGTGCCCGACCCTCCTCGACCGCGTGACCGGGCGTTCGGGTGGCCGGGCCGGACTCCCCGCCACGCCGGTTTCTGCCCGGACCCGCCGTACGTCGTTGCGGGGCTGGTGGGCCTGCCCACGGTGCGTGCCGTCGATGTCGACGATGCGCCGAGTGCGGGGCTCGCAAGCTCACTCCTCGCGTACACGGTGTACCGTCGAATGACCGCGGCGCGGCAGTTTGCGTGCCTCGGGGTCGAGGCCGGCCCGCACGGCGGCTCCGGCCGCCGCACACGCGGCGACACCATCAGACGGTCAGGATGTCGATCAGGAGGATGCGGGCGCCCCGGCGCTCGACAACAGTATGGAACGTACGCGTTTCTTCCGCCGACCGGTGGTCTGGATCATCCTGGTCATCCTCGGCGCCGTTGTGCTCAGTCAGCTGTTCACCGCTGGTCCCAGCTACCACCGCGTGGACACTTCCGTTGCGCTCGATCAGCTCCACACCGCCAAGATCAATAAGGTCGTCTTCCAGGACAAGGAGCAGACGCTCCAGCTCGACCTGGCCCAGAAGACAAAGTTCGGTAAGACCGAGACCGACAAGATCGAGGCCCAGTTCCCGTACCAGGCCGGCGACCAGGTCTGGAACGAGGTGCTGGACGCCAAGGCGGCCAACCGCGTCACCGGCCCGGCTGATGCCAAGGTCTCGTCGGACAGCATCTGGGTGAGCCTGCTGGTCAACCTGCTGCCGATCGCGCTGCTTGTCCTCCTGCTGCTGTTCTTCATGTCGCAGATGCAGGGTGGCGGCTCCCGGGTGCTCAACTTCGGCAAGTCCAAGGCGAAGATGATCACCAAGGACACTCCGAAGACGACCTTCGCGGACGTCGCGGGTGCCGAGGAGGCCGTCGAAGAGCTGTACGAGATCAAGGACTTCCTGCAGAACCCTGCGAAGTACCAGGCCCTGGGCGCCAAGATCCCGAAGGGCGTGCTGCTGTTCGGCCCGCCCGGCACCGGTAAGACGCTGCTGGCCCGCGCGGTCGCCGGCGAGGCCGGAGTGCCCTTCTACTCCATCTCCGGCTCCGACTTCGTCGAGATGTTCGTCGGTGTCGGCGCCAGCCGGGTCCGTGACCTGTTCGAGCAGGCCAAGACGAACGCCCCGGCGATCGTCTTCGTCGACGAGATCGACGCCGTCGGCCGGCACCGTGGCGCCGGCATGGGCGGCGGCCACGACGAGCGCGAGCAGACGCTCAACCAGTTGCTCGTCGAGATGGACGGCTTCGACACCAAGGGCGGGGTCATCCTGATCGCGGCCACCAACCGGCCGGACATCCTCGACCCGGCGCTGCTGCGCCCGGGCCGGTTCGACCGGCAGATCCCGGTGGACGCCCCCGACATGGAGGGCCGCAAGGCCATCCTGCGGGTGCACGCCAAGGGCAAGCCGTTCACCCCCGACGTCGACCTCGACGCCGTGGCCCGGCGTACCCCGGGCTTCAGCGGCGCGGACCTGGCCAACGTGATCAACGAGTCGGCCCTGCTCACCGCCCGCAAGGACCAGCGGGCGATCACCAACGACTCGCTCGAAGAGTCGATCGACCGGGTGATCGCCGGTCCGCAGCGGCGGACCCGCGTGATGAGCGACCAGGAAAAGAAGATCACCGCGTACCACGAGGGTGGGCACGCGCTGGTCGCCTGGGCGCTGCCGCACGCCGCGCCGGTGCACAAGGTGACGATCCTGTCCCGTGGTCGCTCGCTGGGCCACACCCTGGTGCTCCCGACCGAAGACAAGTACACCCAGACCCGCGCCGAGATGATCGACACCCTGGCGTACGCGCTGGGCGGTCGGGCCGCCGAGGAGCTGGTCTTCCACGAGCCCACCACCGGTGCTGGCAACGACATCGAGAAGGCCACCCAACTGGCCCGCGCGATGATCACCCAGTACGGCATGAGCTCGAAGCTCGGCGCGATCAAGTACGGCACCAGCGGGGACGAGCCGTTCCTCGGCCGCAACATGGGCCACGAGCGGGACTACTCGGACTCGGTTGCCGCCGAGATCGACGGCGAGATGCGGGCACTGGTCGAGCTGGCGCACGACGAGGCCTGGGAGATCCTGGTGGAATACCGGGACGTCCTGGACAACATCGTGCTCGAGCTGATGGAGAAGGAAACCCTCTCCACGGCCGACATGGCGCGGATCTGCTCCCGGGTGGTCAAGCGCCCGCCGCTGGTGCCGTACAACGGCTTCGGTAAGCGCCAGCCCTCCACCGAGCCGCCCGTGCTCACCCCTGCGGAGAAGGACAAGCTCAAGGTGCAGGCCCAGGCCGACGGCGCGCAGGCGTCGGTCGGCGGCGGGGCACCGTCCAACAACTCGGACGGCACGCACTGAGCAACGACCCGACGGCCAGCTCCCCGCACCGGGAGCTGGCCGTCTCCGCGACCGAGCCCGACGACGACGGGCTGGACTTCGTGGCCGCGCGGCTGATCAGCGGCAAACTGACCGGCCGCCCGGTCGAGGACGCGGTCGACCTGGGCCGGATCGAGAAGGCCGTCCGGGAGATCCTGATCGCGGTCGGCGAGGACCCGGACCGCGATGGGCTCCAGCAGACGCCGGCCCGGGTCGCCCGCGCGTACGCCGAGCTCTTCGCCGGCCTGCGGGTCGACCCGGCTCAGGTGCTCAGCACCACCTTCGAGGCCAACCACGAAGAGTTGGTGATCGTCCGGGACATCGACGTGATGAGCCTCTGTGAGCACCACCTGCTGCCGTTCCGCGGCAGCGCACACATCGGCTACATTCCCGGCCCGGACGGGCGAATCACCGGCCTGTCCAAGCTGGCCCGTCTGGTCGAGGTCTTCGCCCGCCGGCCTCAGGTGCAGGAGCGGCTCACCTCGCAGGTCGCCGACCTGCTAATGAGCAAACTCGCCCCACGCGGCGTCGTCGTCGTACTGGAGTGCGAGCACATGTGCATGGCGATGCGCGGCATCCAGAAATCCGGTGCGAAGACCATCACGTCGGCCGTCCGCGGGATCCTGCAAACGGACTCCAAGTCACGGGCCGAGGCGATGGCGCTGATCATCCCCCGCTGACACCCCGACGCACCACGGCCGGCCGACCCCTCCCGGGACGGCCGGCCGTTGGCGTCCTGGACCCGCTCGTCCTCCCGAACAGCCTGCGGCTGATCAACCGGCGGCGGGTCAGCCTGGGAGCAGGGCCAGTAGGAGGCCAGCAGTCACCAGCACCGCCGGCATCAGGCAGACCAGCGCGCCGAAGCGCACCGTACGGTCCAGCCGCTCGCCGGGGCCGACGCGGAACAACCGCCCGATGCCCACCCAGCCGGCGACGAACGCGACCGCCGGCATCGGCAGCCCGCAGATCAGCGCCACCACACTGGCCGGGCCCGCCCCGGTCACCGCGTACACCACGACCTGGATCAGCGGAACCAGAAGCGCCAACGGCCCGTACACCAGGAGATTGCGCGCCCGCGCGGGCCAGGACCCCGGCTGGAACCGCCGGCGCGCGGCCAGGGCCGCGTCCGCCGCCTCCGCCCGGCCCCGCGCGGCCCGCAGCGCCGCCAGCACGGCCGCCGGGCCGCCCCCCATCGACCGGGCCGCCTCGGTCAGCTCCGGCGGCGACGGCACCAGCGAGATCGCCGGTACGCCCAGCTCCCGCAGCCGTTCCTGCTGGCTCGCCAGCCCGGTACGGACCGCCGTCAGCTCCTCCCGGGCGGCCTCCGCCGACCGGGCCTGCTCACCTGCGGCGGCAGCCGCGCTGCGGCGTACCCCGTCCAGCTGACGGGCCGCGGCGAGGTACTCCGCCCAGACCGTGCTGGGTTCCACCGCCGCTGATGCGGCCTCCCCGCCCGCCGCAGCGGTCCGCTGCCGCCCCGGCCCGGTCACCGTCGCGTTCGGACCCATCTCGACACCTCCCGCGCGCACCACCGGATCACCCGGCCTCGTCAGCGAACGGCACCAGGACCGTGCCACGCTCGTCCGGACCGTCCCAGAGCACCGCCCGGTCGGGGCGTGCCCGCCACTCCACCGGCCGGCCGAAGACCGCCGCGAGTTGCGCGGCCGGCACGTCCAGCACGGCCACAGCGGCCAGCTTGCCCACCTCGCCGTCCGGCTCCAGTAGCGCGACGAACGGCGGCACCGCGCGCCACCAGCCCAGCAGGTGTCTCCCTGCTGGCGGCCCGTCCCGCAGTAGTGCACGCAGCCGGTCCACCGGCAGCTCCCGAGGGCCCGGGCGGTCGAGCCCGAAGACCACCAGATACGTGGGCAGCTCATCGGCCGTGTCCGCGAGGAGCGTCGGCAGGTCCACCATCGCGGCCGAGTGCCGGGCCGCCAACTCGACCGTCAACGCCTCCGCCAGCGGTCGGGAGCCCGGGTCCGGTGCGGCCAC
This sequence comes from Micromonospora sp. NPDC005413, assembly GCF_040606435.1. NCBI lineage: Bacteria > Bacillati > Actinomycetota > Actinomycetes > Micromonosporales > Micromonosporaceae > Micromonospora > Micromonospora sp. NPDC005413. Next base: position 23,490 of record NZ_JBEXEV010000026.1, on the reverse strand, counting down.
CAGGAACCGGGCGGTGCCCGGGGAATGGTGGCCCGCGGTGCTCCGGGCCGCCGTCGCCAGCATCCCGCCTGCCGTGGCACCCGACCCCAGCACCGCGAGGTTGCGCCCGGCCGCCGGACCCATCGGTACGGTCACCGTCGAGCGGGCCACGTCCACCGCCCGGCCCAGTAGGGCAGCCGGCCCGTGCGCCTGCCCGGCCAACGCCGCCCGGTATCGCGGATCGTTGCCCAGGAGCGGCCGGGCGTACCCGGCGAAGACCACCGGCGGCGCCGACCCGGCCGGCCGGGCCGCCCACAGCTCGTGCCGAAGCCCCTCCACCGCCTCCGGGTGGTCCTGCGGGTCGGGGTGACGGATCAGCCGTTCGTGACCTCGGGTCGCACCCCGGGGGCCGCCGAGCCCGCCAGCGGTGTTCACCACCGCGCTGCCCACCGGCAGGCCCGCGGCCGAGTCGTTCGTCGGCTCCAGCACCGGGCTGCCGCCCGGCAGCGCCACCCGCACCGGGAACTGCCCGAGCACCGAATCCCGATGCCCGGCATCCGCGCGGGCACTCAGCCCCAGCTCGCCCGCACCAGCCAACACCAGGTGTACGCCGAACGCCCGACCGGCCCGGGCCAGCGCGTCCAACTGGGCGGCCACCTCAGCGGCCAGCCGGTCCCGCTCGGCGAAGAGAGCGGGCACATTGTCCAATACACAGACGATCCGAGGCAGCGGCTGGTGCTGGCGGAGCTCAGCGAAGCGTTGCCCGCCGGCCCGCGCTCCAGCCTCCGTCCGGCGCTGCACCTCTGCCGTCAACTCCTCAAGCAGGTCCCGGACGTACTCCCGGTCGGCGGCCATCGCGGCCGCCCGCACCTGCGGAATCCACGACCGGTCGCGTTCGGTCTGCAGGAACTCCACAAACGACTCGCCGTCCCCGAGATCCACCAGATAGAGCGCCAGCTCGTCCGGGCCATATCGGGCGGCCAGGCCGAGCAGCGCGGTGGTCAGGAACGCGGCACGGCCCGCCGTGGACCGGCCACTGACCAACCAGTGCGGGGTCAGTTCGTTGAAGCCCAGCGGCACCGACCGGCCCCCGGCATCGCCGACCGTGGTGGTCAGCCCGTCCGCGGAATCCGACTCCCACAGCCGCTCACCCGTCTGCGGTAGCAGAGCCGCCAACGCCAACCGGGAACCCGCCTCCACCTGCTCGGCGAGCCGCCGACAGACCGCGTCGACCAGCTCGGCCGGCGGGTCCGGCTCGACGAAGACCGGCGAGTTCAAACCGCCCGGCGGATCGGCGCCCGGGCCAGCGAAGGACGCACCCGGCGGATCGCCGAGCAACGCGTACGCGTTGCGCAGCGCCAGCGGCGTCGTGTGCGGCAGCGGTGCCCGGGCCGCGTACGGGCCGGCGGGAGGCCAGCCGGCCACCACCAGGTGCAGCCCCGCGGCCGGCCCCTGCTCGGCCAGCGCCTCAATCCGCGCCAGATCGGTCGGGCCGGTCGACTCCGGCAGCGCGGCGACCACCAGCAACAGCGTGCGGTCATGGCGGCGCCGCCCGCTCGCCCCCGGCGTCACCCACTGCTCCGCCTCGGTGAGCACCGCGCGCAGACCCGCCACGTCCACGGCTGGCGGCGGCAGCAGGCCAGCATCAGCGAGCGCGCCGAACGGGGTCAGCGCAGCGCCCGTGGCATCCACCGCGCGAATCAGCAGGGCACCCGCCGGCGCCGCACCCAGCAACCGCAGCAGTACGGCCCGGAGCAACCCCGCCACGCGCGGCTCCCGGGCGTCAGCGTCCACGCTCAGATGGCCGGTGCCGACGAGTGGCACCAACGCGGGGAAGCGGGCGTCGTCCAACGGCGCCGCCGTGCCGACCCGGACGAACGGTGGCGGCCCGTCACCCGCCGGAGAGTCCACGGTGAGCGAATCCAGTGTCGCGCCGGACCAACCCGGGGCCAGCCGTGCCGCGACCGCCCGCAAGCGGTCGGCAACCTCGTACTGGCGGCGCTGGTCGGCAGGGGCCGGTCGGGTCTCGTCCAGGATCCCGGCGGCTGCGGTCGCGACGGCCGCAGCTCGGCGGTGCAGGGCTGCGGCGCGGCTCGTGCGTGCCTTTGGACCGGCCACCGCGTCCACCCCCTCTGCCCGAGGTTCGCAACCCCTCCCGAGCAGAGACGGTATCCCAGCCGAGGGCGCTCCTCCGGGAGGTGCCACGGCGATGCGCCGGTGTTGTCGTGGATCTCACCGGTGGGGAAGGGTCCGTCACGATCCGCTGGATCTGAGGCATTGGCTCCGGGGCGTGCAGCCGATAACGTCAGGAGGTGGAATCAGTGCAGCCCCCCGCCGGTTCCCAGGTCTCCCGCGTACCGGCCCAGCGGACACCGTCCGAGCAGCTGCCGCCCGCCCCCGTAACGCCGGCGCCGCAGCCGCCCCGCCGCCGCATGCGGACGGTGCTCACGGTCGTCGCCGGGGTGCTCGCCCTGCTCACCATCGGAGCTGTCATCACCGGCTACGTGTGGTACGACCGCGCGTCAGCTCCGGACCGCAGCACGCCGGACGTGGCGGTGGTCAACTACCTGCAGGCAGCACTCGTCTCCCATGATCCGGTCAGGGCAAAATTGTTTACCTGCGACGGTGCGGTCCCCGCGGTGGATGAGTTCGCCGCTCAACTGTCCCGACGGGAGCAGGAGTTAGCCGTCTCCTTCTCGATCAACATCGAGAACGTCGCCGTTTCAAAGACCGCTGAGGCCGATGCATCGGTGATCGCTGTCATCCGGCGGAGCGCCTCGATCGACGGGGTTCATCAGAGCTTGGCAGACACTTGGCGGTTCGATGTGAAGGACAGCGATGGATGGCGCGTCTGCGCCGGCACCAGAATCAGCTGATCCTTATTCAATCCACAGAAGGTGCACTGGCACCTCCAACGTGGTGGGTGACTGGCCGCGCCAAGCCCAGCGGTACCACTCCACCTCGGGCGTGATTCGGACGCAGATGTCCCCCTCGGCGCCCGAGTAGGTCTCGGTGACCGCTCGCAGGTCGCGGTGCTCCAGACCGCTCTCGACGTGCACGACCCGGCGCCCGGTGACGGCGTCCGCCTCGAAGACGGGCGTCGGGGTCCGGTGAGCCGGGCCGTCCAGCGAGACCAGACGGATGCCGGTGCCTCGGGCACCCTCCGACCCTGGTGGCTGACTGCCGACGGTCTCCACCCAGACCCGTTCCACCGGCACCAACGGCGCGAACACCTCGACCTGGTCGGCCTCGGCCCGGTACCACTCGTGCTCGGGGATCACCGGCACATAGGTCCGGGCGCCCTGCACCACCCGGTCGTCCGCGCGCAGGTCGCCCCGCCAGCCCAACCCGGGCAGCCCGACCAGCACCCGTCGCCCGCGTAACTCCACCCGCTCGGTGGCGGGGACGACAGCCAGCGGGCGCGGTGGCCGGGGTGCCCAGTCGGGCTGGTCGGCGAACGGGTCCGGCAACGGTCCGGTCATACCCGTGGTGGCCTCACTCGGCAGCGCGCAGCGGGGCACCCCGCGCGCGCATGAACGGGATCGGATCGACCGCGCCCCGGCTGGACCGGTCATTGCGCAGGTGCACCTCGAAGTGCAGGTGGGGGCCGGACGAGTTGCCGCTGCTGCCGACCTGCCCGATGACCTCGCCGGCTGGCACGATCTGATCGGGAGCGACCCGGGGACGGGTCACCATGTGGCAGTACCGGGTGATGTAGCCACCGGCGTGCAGCAGATCGACGAACCACCCGCAGCCGCCCTTGCCCGGGTATCCGTCAACGTCGCAGTCCCGCCGGCCCCTGTTGTCGGGGTCGCAGCGGGCGACCAGCACGCGCCCGGCGGCGGCGGCACGGATCTCGGTGCCCTTGGCCGCGCCGATGTCCACCCCGTTGTGGCTGGGCCGCTCAGCGGAGCGGAAGCCCGAGCCGACGTCGCCGGGGATCGGTGCGGTCCAGCCGGAGGCGGCGATCTCGCCGCGCTCGGCCGCGTTGCACACCGCCTTGCCGTTGATCTCGACGGTACGGGCGGCACCGCCGGCCAGCGCGTCCACGATCGTGCTGGCCACCTCCTCGTGCTTGGCGTACGCGTCCGGGTAGGCGCTGATCTGGACCTGCTGCGCCACCACGGTCAGTGGTCGGCGCTGCCAGCTCCGGATCGTGACGAGCTTCTCGTAGAACTTGCGGGCCGTGTAGGCGGGGGTCATCCGCTCGGCGACCGAGCCCCACCCCGGCCGCTGCTGGAACAGGCCCAGCGAGTCGTGATCGGCCCCGACGCCCTCATGTGGCAGGGCCAGAGACTCCGGCACGTCACTGTTCGCCAGGTTGCGCAGGGCGGACTCCTGCATCGCCGTGGCCAGTGCGATGACCCAGCCCCGCGAGGGCACCCCCAGGTCCTGGCCGACCTTGATGATGATCGCGGCGTTGCGGACCTGCGCGTCGCCGTATTCGGTGAACCGGGGCAGTTCGCCGGCGATGTCCACTGGACGGACCGGGCCGCAACCCCAACCGGCCAGGTTGTCCCCGTTCTCCGCGTCGCCGCCGAGCCCACTGAGGAAGAACGCAGCGGTGCCCCCGGTGCAGCAGAGCAGGAGCAGCACCCCGGTGAGCATCGTGGCGATCACGCCGACCCGCAGTGGTCGGCGGACGGCGGCCGCGCCTCGGGCGGCGGTCATTGCCGTTCCCAATCCACCACGTCGACGAGCCAACCGTCGTCCGTGGTGACCAACTCAAGCCGGAGCCGACCGGTGTCGAGCGGCAGCAGCACCTCGACGAACGTCTCGCTGCGCGACCGCACCGCTGGTGGGCCTGCGACCTCCTCGGCCGGGACACCACCGGGGTCGGCGCCGGCGAGTTTCTCCGTCAGCGACGGCGTGGACAACGGCCGCAGGCCGGCCTGCCATTGCTCGGCCGTGATTCCGGGGCGGCCGAGCCAGGCCGCGGTGAACCGGTCCGCGGTCTGCTCGGGGGTGCGGGCACCGGGCGACGTCACCGGTGAGGGCGGAGCCTCGCTGGAAAGCACACCGTCGTCGCCGGCTGTCGGGTCCACGGTGGTGATCGGCCGGTTCGGCCGGCTACTCAACCCGTCCGCCGGATCGGCCGGGTCGGAGATCAGCCGGGTCGCCCCGAGCACGGCGAAGACGAGCACCGCGATTACCAGCGCCACGCCGAGCCGGGACCGCAGCGCCCGGGTGAAGAGAAACTCCAGGGCCCGTCGCATCACTGTCACCGTGCCTCTGAGCGCACCCGCGGTCCGGTGCGGTCCGGCGCACGCTCCGTGGAGCCAGGCCGGTAGACCACGAACGACGCGTTCTCAGCCGGCACGTCCGGCTCGGTCCAGGTCGCCGGCTGTCGGCGGCGAGGCTGGGGGGCGACCGGGCGGCCCCGGCCTCTGGTCTCCTCCGCCGGTGCCTCGTCGGGGCGTTCCTGCCCGTCGGGGCGTCCGGCGCTGGTACGACGGCCCTCGCCAGCGGCGGTCGGCGCCAGAACCGGGTCCTCCCGCCGCGCCTCCGGGCGCAGCCGGGTCTGCTCCGCATCCGGTGACCGTCGACGCCCGCCCACCGGCTCCGCCGTGCCGCCCGGCTCCGCCACGTCCAGTCGCGCGGCGGTCCGCATGTCGCGGAAGAACCGGCGGTGCCAGGACCCGGCCGAGCTGACCGCTTCGCTGCTGTCCTTGCCGCCGAGTTGGGTGATCCGGCGGTACGGCCGCAGCAGCAGCCAACCGACCACGCCGCAGAGCCAGACCAGCACCACCTGGAGCCAGCCCGGCAGGGTGGGGGTACTCATGATCAGGTCGACGGCGAACAGATAGATGGCGGCCCCGGTGCCGAAGATGGCGATGTTGAAAACCGCAGCGACCACGGCGTTCGCCAACCTCCGTAGCCCAGCGCTGGCTGGCCGGAGCAGACCGACCGTACCCAGGATGGGTGCCGCGATCACCGCCCACCGGAAGATCAGGAAGCCCAGCAGGACCAGCAACGACGCCGTCAGGTCGAACATGGCGAAGAGCACTGCGGCCAGCACCGCGATGAACCCCGCGCCCACCCGGTCCATGTCCCGCACACCCTGGAGGTACTCGTACGCCTCCGGGTCCTCGGTCTGGATCTGCTGGGCCACCCGCGCCCACTGCTGCTGCTTGGCCTTGATCGTCGCCTCCCGGGTGGCCGGGTTGGCGCGCATGGATTGGGCCTCGCCCCATGTCAGAGACCGTGCGTCGTACAAGGCCGGTCCGTACTTGCGGGCGGTCTCGCTATCCGCCGAACCCAGCACTCCGCGGAGCCAGTTTCGGTAGAGCATGGTCTCGGTAGCGGTGTCGCTGGCTCGGACAGCAGGGGTGCGAAGATCCTTGCAGCGATCAGGGTCCATGCATCGTCCTGGGTCCGGTTCCTTCGCCTGCGGGCCAACGGCGTCGTGCACCACCCCGAGACTGGTGACAAGTACGCCGTCGGCCATATTGGCCGACTTGACCGGCCAGGCAGCAAGTGCGGTGACCGCGACCATTACCAGCAGCGCCCAGCCGGCGGTGGTCATCGCGTTGCTCATGTCCGACTGGCGCGACCGCCAGAGCAGGTACAGCCCCACCACGCACAGGGTGACGATCCCGAAGACGCTGAACACCTTCTGGTACACGGCCTTGGTCGCCTGCTCGACCAGCGGGTCGGCCCAACCCCACATCGAACCGGGGTCCCAGGCGCGCTCCCTGAGCGCGTTTGACGCGCCGATGACTGCCGTGGCGGCCATGAACTCGCCATTGGCGATCGTGGTTGTGAACTTGTAGTCCGGATGCAGCACGCTCGAGGCGCAGCCGCCGTCGATGTCGTAGGTGGAGTAGCTGTAGCCCCCGTAGCCGTAGAGGCTGTACCGGCCAGCTACACCATTCGCTGCTTCTGCTGGTGGCGCGGCGGCAAACCAGCCCGCGAGCCCGGAGTCCGGCGTACCCGGGGTCGGTGCGTTACGGCATTTGACTTCGTCCTCGCTGACCGCTTGAAGCTTCCCCACGCAGGCCCGGAAGTCGGCCTGCCACTCCGGGGTCGTGCAGAGGTCGGCGCGGGCCTGGGCGGCGGGCGGTGCGGCGGCAGCCGCTTCCGCACCGAGCAGCGGCCAGGTGAGGGAGGCCCCGGCCAGTACGCCGAGGGCGAGCAGGAACGCCGCGATCCGTGCCCGGGCCCTCGCCATGTCACGCCTCCAGATCCGGCAGGGGGATGCTCGGCAGTACTCCGGCCGCCGCGGCGATCGCGGCGGGCGTCGTGTCGAGGTGGTCCAGCAGCCCTTCGACGTACGAGACGTCGACTCGGATCTTCTGCACCCGGCCGTCGACGTCGCGCATCACGAACTCGCGGAAGCCGAGCCGGGTGGCCGAGCTGGTGTCGGCGGCGGAGAGCGAGGCGAGGGTCGCTTCGTACCCGTCGTTGACCGGCACCCGCAGCAGCCGTAGCGCCTCGGAGGCGATCTCGGCGTCCTCGGCGATCCGGCCGACGAAGACGGTGGAGACGAGGTTCTGGACGTCGAGACCGAGGATGTCGCGGGGGTTCTGCGAGGCGACCAGCGCGGCGAGGTTCCACTTGCGGGAGTCGCGGGCGAGTCGGACCAGGAACGAACGCCCGGACCGCCAGCCCTCCATGAAGTGCGCCTCGTCCAGGCCGACGAGTTTGCGGGACGACATCGAGCCGCCGTAGCAGCGGCGGACGGCGAGCCGGTGCGCGGTGTGCAGCATCGGCAGGGCGAGTGCTTCCTCGGCCGACCAGTACTCCCGTTCGATCTTGAGGTCGGGCAACCGCAGCCCGGCCATGGTGATCACGGTGAGCGCGGCGTCGGCGCCGAGCAGCCCTTCCGGCGGCCGGCCGAAGAAGAGCATGGCCAGTGGCATCTCGGCGGTGTCCAGCAGGAGGTTCGCCAGTTCCTTGCCGGCGTCGTCGTCGAGCCGCCCGAGGCAGCTCACCACGTCGTCCAGGGTGGACGTCTCCTCGGCGGGAACCTGGCGGACCGCGTGCCGGAACAGGGTGGCGGTGGACGCCTCGCGGGCCACCTGTGGCGGCACGAGCATCATGCAGATGTCCTGGACCAGCATCCGCCGCTCGGCCCGCGCGTTGGAGACCGCGATCTCGAACTCCCGGTCGCCGGCGGCCCCGACGCCGAACTCGCTGCGCAGCGGCGTCGGGATGAGTGAGTATGGCGCCAGGGTGCCGTGCTCCGAGCCGGTCAGGTTCAGAACCCGGGAGTACGGCCGCAGTTCGGGCATCGCGCAGAGTCGGGCCAGTGGCCCGGACGGGTCGAGCAGGGTCACCTGGACACCTCGACGGGCGGCCAGGTAGCCCAGCGCGCCGAGCAGGGTCGACTTGCCACCGCCCGGTTCGGCGACGAAGACCGCGAGCCCGGAGCGTTCCCGGACCTCCATGGGGAAGTGCAGGTCGAGGAAGACCGGGCGGCGGCAGGTGCCGGCAGTCCGGCCGATCAGGTCGCCTCGCCGGTCACCCACGTTGGATGCGGCCTGGGGGAGCGCGGCGGCGAGCAGCGGCACCGGCATGCGGCGGACGTATCCGGTGTTGGCGATCGGCTCGCCGGGGATGAACTCGCGGGCCAGCCAGTCCTGGTTCTTCGGGTGCTGCAGCGAGATGCGTAGCTCCCGGGAGTAGAGCTGGATGAGCCGGCGGGCCCGCTCCAGGCACTCCTCTCTGGTCCGGCCGCCGACCGCGATCCGGTGCCAGCCGTGCGCACGGGCCGAGTCGACCGGCAGGCCGGTGGTCATCTCGTCGCCGATCACCAGCGCGCGCTTGGCCAGCCGCTCCAGCTCCGGGGGTGCGTCGATGCCGTGCTCGGCGTAGTCGAGCTGTTGTGAGCGGATCATCCGCAGCCGGTGTTCGAGATTACGGAAGGAGTCGCCGGAGCCGAGGATGTCGACGCGGGTCGAGATCTCCATCGGCCAGGGCAGCCGCTCGTGGAAGTGCAGCCAGGGCTCGTGCCGTTCCGGGATCTCCAGCGGCTCCATCCGGCCGACGGCGAGCACGGCCACGTGCCGTTCCTCGCCTGTCATCCGGTTGACCAGCTTCACGGTCGAGCCGTACGGGGTGCGGTAGCGCTCGACCTGCTCGGTCAGGGCGAGGAGATCGCCGCGTTCCCAGCGCCCGTCGGTCACCGGCGAGAGCTTCCCGGGTGGTGCCATGCACAGCGCCACCGAGCGGTAGAGCAGCCACTCCAGCTCCTGGGCGGTGACCCGCCGACCGCGCATGCCGAACGCACCGAGCACCTCGTCGAACTGCTCCACGGTACGGCCCAGCTTGCGGCGTTCACCGTCAGCGGTGCCCCGGCCGAAGGTGCGCAGCAACCGCTCGGTGAGCGAGTCGCCGAGGGAGCGGCGGGCGAAGGTGACGCCCAGGTAGGTCTGCCCCTCGGCGTGGTTGACCGACATCAGGTGCCGTTGGGCGGCGACCAGGTGGTCGGCCCAGCCGGTGGTGCCGGCCACGTCGGCGAGCGGTGCGGGGGTGTGCGCGTCGATGGTGCGCGCCCACTCGTCGGCGGGGAACGGCCGGGTGGTGCGGCGCAGGTGCAGCCGGAAGCCGGCCAGACCGGCGTACTGCTCGGAAATCGCCGACAACAGCGTTTCGCGTTCGGCGTCCGGTCGGAACGCCCAGCGGACCTCAGGCAGCCAGTACCAGGCGGTGACGGTGTTCGGGGTGAAGGTCAGGTGGCCGGCGATCTCGGTGATGGCCAGCTCGACCGACGGGTCCCGATCTCCGAACTTGATCTTGGGGGCGCGGACCCGGGTCGGCCGGACGGGTCGGTCCTGCCGGCTCGCGGCGCGCTGCGGGGGTGCGGCGACCTCTTTCCCGGCCACCTTGGACCGTTCCGAGCCGTTGGCGCGGCGCGGCGGCGGTTCCAGGGCTGGCCGGTCCACCGGGACCGTTGGTCGTTCTGCCGGCGCCGGTCGTTCCACCGGTGCCGTTGGCCGGCCCGACGTCGTCGTCGGCCGTCCGGCGGGTGCGGTGTCGGGTGGCCGGGTCACCGGACCGGTGGCCGTCGACACGGACACGCCCTCGGCGGTCGGGTCGTGCTCGCCCGATGGGCGGAGCAACGGCAGCCGGTCGCCGGCCTGATGGGGCACGCGGGACTCGCCGACGGGGCGGCCGCCTGCGCGTCGCGGCTCGGCGGACCGCCCCCCGCCGGAGGGTCGGTCGTCGGGCGTCCACGGTGGCTCCAGCTCAGGAGCCGGACGGGCCGGTGCCGGGGCGGCGGCGGGCGGTTGCTGCGGGATCGTCGGCTGCTCCCTGGTGCTCGGACCGGCCGAGATGGCTCGGGCCCCGCCGGGCCGGGCCCCGCCGAAGAGGTCCAGGAAGGGGGAGTCGATGTCAGCGTTCTCACCGGCCGACACCGAGGTGGGCTCGGCGGGTGGCGTCCGGCGGGAGACCGGCCGGGGTGCCTGGAACACGCCGACCGCGCCGTGGCCGGGCGAGGTCACCAGCGCGGGATCGAGCGCCACCTCGTCTTCATCCTCGGTGTAGTCGAATGAATGCGCACGGTGACCTGCCGGCGCGGCCGGGCGGCCGGCCGGGGAACCCGGCGTGGAAGAGCGACTCATGCGACCGCCTCACCCGCGTCGTGCGACGGACCGATCCGCGTACGCCCGGTCATGCCAGCTCCTCCCGAATCCTGATCCGGCTGCCGACCAGGCGCGGGTCGCGCTGCTCGATCGCCGGCTCCCGGGTGCGTCGCCAGTCGGTCAGCGCGGTGCGGATGACCACCCGCGCCGGCCGATCGGGGTCGACGTGCCGGAAGATGAATGACGTGGTCACGATGGCGAGCGCGATCTCCCACGCGGGGAAGAGCTCGACCGTCAACGTGAACAGCCAGTGGATGAACATGTAGAGGGGGACGAGCAGCATGAAGAGCCCGTACTGGGCGTAGGGCAGGTGGACCGGAAGGGTGTAACCGGGCGGCCCGAGGTAGACCAGGCGTGCCCGGTAGATGTCGTCGTCGGTACGCAGCCGCATCTGGTGACCGCGCCTATTCGAAGATCAGGTCGATCAGATAATCGCCGACGAAGAAGAGTGTTGCCGCGCCGGCGATGAAGGCGAGCCCGACGATGGCGATCGCGGAGCTCGTCAGCACCTTGGAGATCTCGCCCCGGCTGGCGCGGCCGATGAAGATGACGCCCAGGACGGCGAGCAGGATCGGCGCGATCTTGCTGGCGAAGAAGGTGACCACACTGTTGGTGTCGATCCCCTTCGGTGCCGGCTCGGCGAGCGGAGCCGACGCCAGGGTGGAGAGCGCGTGGGCGACGCCGGACGACGCCGTCTCCATGAGCTCGAAGGCGATCACTGGAACCTCCCCATAGCGCGGCCGGCGGTGCCGCGGCGGTGCAATAGGCAAGCCTTGCGGGAAATGTGCTCACAGGGCGCAGCGTTCTTGACCCTGCGTTCGTTACTCACCACGGAGCGTGGCGAGGTTTGGGCGGATTTTCCCCGCTTCGGCCCTCCCTCCAAGCTTCGCCATCTCGATGCTGGCCAATTCCAAAGCGTACGGGCCGCCCCGGATTGCGACAAGCCGCGAAGGGGCTGCCCGTTACTGCCCAGACGCCCGATAGTACACCTGTTCTAAAGGGCACGTCAGAGGTGGTTGTGGAGGCCGACCCGGCTCGGTGGGCGCCGCTGCCGCGACCGGTACCGTCTAGTCGTGACCGATCTGGTGCGGGCTTCGGGCCCGGTGGTGATGGGCGTCCTCAACGTCACACCGGACTCCTTCTCCGACGGCGGACGGTACGCCGACCTCGACGCGGCCGTCGGACATGGCGTCCGTCTGCGCGACGCCGGTGCGCACCTGGTGGACATCGGAGGCGAGTCGACCCGTCCGGGCGCGCAACGGATCGATGCCGCCACCGAGGTCGACCGGGTGGTGCCGGTCATCCGCGAGCTGACTGCCGCCGGCGTGGCGGTCAGCATCGACACCAGCCGCGCACAAGTGGCGGAGGCCGCTCTGGCTGCCGGGGCGGCGGTGGTCAACGACGTCTCCGGCGGGCTGGCCGATCCGGACATGGTCCGCGTGGTCCGCGACGCGTGCTGCCCCTGGGTGTTGATGCACTGGCGTGGCCATTCCCGTGAGATGCGCGAGCTGGCCAGCTACACCGACGTGGTGGCCGACGTCCGAGCCGAGTTGGCTCAACGGATCGACGCGGCGCTGGCCGCCGGGGTGGCCGCCGACCGCCTCATCGTCGACCCCGGCCTTGGCTTCGCCAAGACGGCCGCGCACAACTGGGAGCTCAGCGCCCGCCTGCCGGAGCTGCTGGACCTCGGCTACCCGCTGCTCTTCGGGGCCAGCCGCAAGTCGTACCTCGGCGGGCTGCTCGCCGCCCCGGACGGCACCCCACGCCCCACCGCTCAGCGGGAGGCGGCCACCGTGGCGACCAGTGTGCTGGCGGTCGCCGCGGGTGCCTGGGGGGTTCGCGTGCACGACGTGCGGGCCACCGCCGACGCGCTCGCCGTCTGGGCCGCGACCGGCAGCCCGCGCCTGGCCGCCGCCGATCACGAGCAAGAGGTGCAGCGATGACAACCGACCGGATCCACCTGACCGGCCTGCGGGCCCGCGGCCGGCACGGGGTGTACGACTTCGAGCGTGCCCAGGGGCAGGACTTCGTGGTCGACGCCGTCCTCGAGTTGGACCTGTCCCCGGCCGCCGCCAGCGACGACGTGACCGACACCGTCCACTACGGCGAGCTGGCCGAACGCCTGGTCGCGGTGGTGACCGGCGAACCGGTCAACCTGATCGAGACCCTCGCGGACCGGCTCCTCGCGGTCTGCCTGGCCGACGAGCGGGTCGCCGCCGCCACGATCACCGTGCACAAGCCGGAGGCCCCCGTGCCGCACACCTTCACCGACGTGGCCGTCACCATGACCCGGACGTGTGGCCGATGACCAGGGCCGTGCTGTCGCTGGGCAGCAACCTGGGCGACCGGCTGGGTCACCTGCGCACGGCCGTCACCACGTTCGGCGACGCCGTGCTCGTGCTCTCCGGGGTGTACGAGACTCCACCGTGGGGCGACGTCGAGCAGCCCGCGTACCTCAACGCGGTGTTGCTGGCCCAGGACGAGACCGCGACCCCGCGCGACTGGCTGGAGCGGGCCCGCGGCGCGGAGCGCGCGGCCGGTCGGGTCCGTGACCCGCAGCGGCGGTTCGGGCCGCGCACCCTCGACGTGGACGTGATCGCGGTCTGGGGCGACGACGACGAGCCGGTGCTCAGCGACGACCCGGAGCTGACCCTGCCGCACCCCCGGGCGCACCTGCGCGCCTTCGTGCTGCGGCCGTGGATCGACATCCAGCCGTACGGGCGGTTGCCCGGTCACGGCTGGCTGACCGACCTGTTGACCACCGGACCCGCGGCGAACGAGGCGCTGGAACTGCGTCCCAGGCCGGAGTTGGCGTTAGAGTCGACGGCATGACCGAGCGGAGCCGGCTGGCATGACGCAGGCGAAGTCCCCACCACCGGGCGGGTCGGGCCCGGATCGGTCGCGGATGGGCCCCACCCGGATCTCGACCCTGGTCGTGGCCGCCCTGGCCGCGGCGGCGGTGGCCTGGCTGCTCATCAGCACCCTCTACTACAGCGGCATCCCCCGGTTGCCCTGGCTGCCGGTGGTGACGCTGGCCGGGCTCGCCGTGCTCGAGGCGTACGCCGCGATCAACACCCGGGGTCGGATCGAGCGCAAGCCCGGCCGGGACCCGGTCAACCCGCTGATGGTTGCCCGCTTCGTGGTGCTGGCCAAGGCGTCGGCCCTGGCCGCGGCCATCTTCGCCGGCTTCTACGCGGGGCTCAGCGGCTGGCTCTTCGTGGAGACCACCCGCGCCGCCCTGGACGATCGACCGGCCGCGGGCGGGGGGCTGCTCGCCTCGCTGGCCCTGGTCGGCGCCGCGCTGTGGCTGGAGCGCTCCTGCCGGGTGCCGGAACGCCCGGACGACGAGCGCGAGCAGGACCCACGGGAGAGCCGCCCCGGCCAGCGCTGAGCAGGGGGTTACGCCCAGCTCCGGGCACGGGTACGGTGCCTGCGATCGGGGAGCAAGGGCCGCCCACGGTCTGTCCGCGCGCCGGACTGGGGACGGCCGGCCACTGGGGAGGCGGCGTCATGGGGTACGAAGAAGCGGGCCGGGACCGGTCGGCCGAACCGTCGTCCGGGGTGCCCGCCGCCGTTCTGGAGAACGTCTTCGACGACCCCACCCACGGTGAGCCCGGCCGGGATCGAATCGGCGTTCATCTGGGATGGGAGTTCCTGCTGCTGGTCGGGCTGGCTGCTCTGGGCTGGCTGCTCTGGCACGACAATCCGGCCGCCCTGCGCGGCGGCAACCTGCGCACGTTGCTGGTCCACGCGGTCGGGCTGGGGATGCTCGCCCTCGCCGCCGGGCTGAGCCTGCGCACGGCCGCACCGAACCTGGCCGTCGGGCCGATCGCGGTCGCCGCGGCCCTGCACTACGCCGAGCAGGGCGATCGGGGTCTGCCGGCGTCGGTCGGCCCGGCCGTGGGGGTCGCCGCCCTGGGCGGGATCGCGCTGGCGCTGGCGGTGGTGGTGCTGCACGTGCCGGGCTGGGCTGCCAGCCTGGCCGGTGCGGCCGGTGTGGTGGTGTTCATCGAACGCCGTTCGGCGCCTGTGCTGGTGCAGGGTGACTACGACGCCGGGCGCAGCGCCGGATATCTCTTCGCCGGTTTCGCCGCCGTGGCCGTCCTCGGCGGGCTGTTCGGTGCGATCCGGGCCATTCGCCGGCTGGTCGGCCGGTACCGGCCGGTCACCGATCCAGCCCGTCGGCGGGGCGCGGTGGCCGCCATGGTCACCGCGGTCGCGCTGGTCGGCTCCACCGTGCTGGCCGCCCTCGCCGGCGTGCTGCTCGCTGCCAACGGCTCCAGGTCGGTCGCGCCCACCTCGGGGCTGGACTGGACGGTGCTGGCGATCGGGGTGACCCTGCTCGCTGGCACCAGCGCGTACGGCCGTCGGGGCGGTGTGTTCGGCACGGTGCTGGCGGTCAGCCTGGTGACCGTCTTCCAGACGTACGCGCCGGAGCGCGGCTGGACGCTGAGCAACTGGGTGGTCGGCGGTGCCGCGCTCGGCGTCGGATTGCTGGTCACCCGGCTGGTCGAAACGTTCGGGCGGCCCCGGCCGGGCAGCACCGACACGCCCGACCCGGTCGGCGACGGCACGATCAGCACGGGCTGGACGATGTCGCAGTCGCAGTCGGTCGAGAACTGGCCCCCGACGCTGCCGACACCGGCCGCGCCCCAACCGGTCGACCCGTGGCGGGATCCGCGTTGGGAGGACAGCCCGCGCCGGTGGAACGCCGACGAGCGGTGACCCGTGTCGCGTCCGCCGAGCCGGAGCTGATCTCGACCGTTAGGCTCGGCGGCATGACCGACACACCTGCCGGAGCCTCGTTCGAGGAGCTCGACGCGCTGTCCACCGAGGAGCTGCGGGAGCGGGCGTTCGCCCGGGCCCGCGAGCGTCGCGACGTGGGGTTCTACTGGTCGGTGCTGCGGCACCTGCCGAACGCGGACGAGGCCACGGTGCTGGACGGCGCACCGAACTCGATCGGCCCGACCATCGACGAGGCCAACGCGCTGTGGCGGGAGCTGACCGGTCACGGCTACGAGGAGTCCGCGCCGCTGCTGCGGGCCGCCTTCATCGACTACCTGATGAAGCACTGAGCCGCTCGGGGCAGCCCAGGTCCGCTCGACCGAACGGTTCGGGGCCTGGGCGGATCACGTCGCTCATCAGCCGCTCCGGCCCGGTCAGCCGCTATGGCACCGCGGCCGGCACCGGCGCGCTCGCCGTGTTGTTGCTGGTCGGCATCTGCGGTAGCCCGGCCTACACCGGTTGGGCCGTCACACAGACCGACCCGGAGTCGGCCGGCGCCTTCTACGTGCGCCTGCTCGCGTGGCCAGCGTGGCGGCTCGACGCGGACGGGCAGGCCGGCGGGTTGTTCGCCGCCGACCTGCGCGCCGTGCTGCTGGTGGTCCTCGCGGTGGCCCTGCTCTACCTTCTGCCCGCCGCCCAGGTGGCCCGGGTGCCCGGGTCGGTCAGCCAGTTCTTCTCCGGCTGGGCCGCGTACGTGCTGGCCGGCGGGCTCGCCGCCGTGCTCGCGGCGCTGCTCGGCCCGGACCCGTCGCTGCTGGGTGCCTTGCAGGACGCCAGCACCGGTGCCGGCTATGGCTTCCTCACCGGCTGGATCATCGGCACCGCCAGCCTCGGCGGTCGCGCCTGAGCTGACCGGACCGCCGACCCCAGCGGCCCGGTCGTCGCTGGTCAGCCCGTCGAGCGGCCGAGGTCGAGGACGCGTTGTCGGCTCAGCGCACCCACTGGGCGGCCGGCGTCGGTCACCACGAGCTGGTCCCGTCCCGAGGTGAGCAGTACGGCCAGCGCGTCGTACGCGGAGCCGTCCAGTGCGACGGTGGGCAGGTCCGCCGCGGCGTCCCCGGGCACTGGCTCCAGCGACTCCCGGTCGAGTGGGGTGACCGCCAGCCGGCGGATGCCCCGGTCGGCGCCGACGAACTCGCGTACGAACGGGGTGGCGGGTGCGCCGAGCAGTGCGGCCGGCGTGTCGTACTGCTCCAGGTGCCCTCCCTCGGAGAGCACCGCGATCCGGTCGCCGAGTCGGACGGCCTCGTCGAGGTCGTGGGTGACCAGCACGATCGTCTTGCGGACCTCGGCCTGAAGGCGGAGGAACTCCTCCTGGAGACGGGCCCGGACGATCGGGTCCACGGCCGAGAACGGCTCGTCCATCAGCAGCACCACCGGGTCGGCGGCGAGCGCGCGCGCCACCCCGACCCGCTGCCGCTGGCCACCCGACAGCTCGTGCGGGTAGCGGTTGCCGAACTGGGATGGATCCAGCCCGACCAGGTCGAGCAGCTCGTCGACCCGGGCCCGGGTCTGGGCTTTGGGCCACCGGAGCAGGCTCGGCACGGTGGCCACGTTGGTCCGAATCGTCTGGTGTGGAAAGAGGCCGACGTTCTGGATCACGTACCCGATTCGGCGGCGCAGCCGCACCGGGTCGACGTCGGTGACGTCCTCGTCGCCGAGCGTGATCCGACCGCTGGTCGGCTCGATCAGGCGATTGATCATGCGGAGCACTGTCGACTTGCCGCAGCCGGACGGGCCGATCAGCACCACCAGCTCGCCGGCCCGGACGTCCAGGCTGAGCTCCCGGACAGCCTCGGTGCCGTTCGGGTAGCGCTTCTGGATGCCGTGCAGGGAGATCGACGCCGCGCGAGGGGATCGGGCCACGTCGGCGGCCCCCGGGGTAACGTCCACGTATGTCCTTCCGCCTGAGCTACCGGGCTGACCCGGGTAATCCCTGGTTCTCCTGGCAGTACGTGCGGAACAACTCTGACACGATCGTCGCCGCGGTGCGCGAACACGCCTCCCTCACCGGGCGCGCGGTGCTGATCGCGGTGTTGATCGCCCTGCCGTTGTCCGTGCTGGCGTACTGGGTCCGTCCGCTCGCCGGTCCGATCCTCGCCGTCAGTGGGGTGGTCTACACCATCCCGTCGTTGGCGCTCTTCGCGTTCATCGCGCCCTACCTGGGCACCGGGAGCACCACTGTGCTGGTGGGGCTGGTCCTCTACGCGTTGCTGCTGATCGTGCGCAACGTGGTGGCCGGCCTCAACCAGGTGCCTCCGGAGGTTCGCGAGGCCGCCGAGGGAATGGGGTACGGCCGGTGGCGGCGGCTGTTCCGGATCGACCTGCCGCTGGCCGTGCCGGGCATCGTGACCGGTGTGCGGTTGGCGACCGTCTCCACGGTGGCGTTGGTCACGGTCGGGGTGCTGGTCGGGCATGGCGGCCTCGGTCAGTTGATCTTCTCGGGCTTCCAGAACAACCTCTACAAGGCTGAGATCATGACCGCGGCCCTGCTCTGCGTGGCGCTCGCGGTCGTGCTCGACCTGCTGCTCGTCCTGGTCGCCCGGTTGGTGACCCCCTGGTCCACCCGGAGGGCACGGTGACCGTCGCGGCGAACCCGATCGGCCAGGCGGTCGTCTGGGTCAACGACCCACTGAACTGGACCAACCCCGGGGGCATGCTGGACCGCCTCGTGGAGCACCTGACGATCTCGGCCATGGCGGTGGCGCTCGGCTGCCTGGTGGCGTGGCCGCTCGGTCTCTGGCTGGGTCACGTCGGCCGGGGCGGTGGCCTGGTGGTGCTGGTGTCCAACGCCACCCTGGCCATCCCCACCCTGGCGCTGCTGACCATCCTGCCGGTGGTCTTCGCCAGCGGCTTCGGGCGGACACCGGTCGTGGTGGCGTTGGCCGTCTTCGCCGTCCCGCCGCTGCTGGCCAACGCGTACACCGGGGTGCGGCAGGTCGATCCGGAGGTCCGCGACGCGGCCCGGGGGATGGGCCTGTCCGGCGGGCAGTTGCTGCGCCGGGTGGAGTTGCCGCTCGCGGTGCCCTACCTGGCCGCCGGGTTCCGGACCGCCGCGGTCCAGGTGATCGCGACCGCCGCGCTGGCCTCGTTCGTCAACGGCGGCGGCCTTGGCCAGATCATCCGGAGTGGGTTCGGCATCGGTATCGCGGCCGGCGGGGGCCAGATCGTCGCTGGCGGCGTGCTGGTTGCCGGGCTCGCGCTGCTGGCGGAGGTGGTCCTCGGCGGTGTCGAACGGCTGGTCACCCCCCGTCCGCTGCGGCGCGGGCGGCAGAGCGCGGGGCGGGCCCGGCCCGCCGACGCCACCGGGAGCGCCTGACCCGCGTTTCGCGGGCGACTCCTCCGGGTGAGCCTTGCGCCGAGCCGGCGGCCAGCGGCGGGCCGATCGGTGACGATGCGGTGACGAAGTCCACCCCAGGTTGTCGGTCGGTTGCGGAGGATGTTGGGTGGATATTCGCGGGCGACCGACAGTCAGGATCGCCCGTCGGACACGCGGCCGGCCCGGTACGGGCCGCGCCGGGACACGGAAGGCGGGCACATGCGCGCACGTACACGTCTGGCTATCGGCGCCATCGGCGCCGTCGCCGGGGCAGCGCTCCTCACCGGGTGCGGTGATGCCGGCTCGTCCGGCACCGACGCGCCCCAGCAGAGCGCCTCGGGCGCCGGGTGTGCCCCGGTCGCCGGCCAGCAGCTCATCGCTCTGCAGGACGACAAGAAGCTCCAGAACTCCGACAACGTCATCCCGGCGATCAACAGCAAGGCGGCCAACCCACAGTTGATCGCCGCACTGGACAAGGTCTCCGCGGCGCTCGACACCCCGAAGCTGATCCTGCTCAACAAGGCCGTCAACGAAGACCGCAAGACCCCCAAGGTGGCGGCCGAGGAGTTCGCCTCCGGCAACAACCTCACCGCGGGCATCGCCAAGGGTCCGGGCGGCGAGATCGTGGTGGGCGCCGGAAACTTCGCCGAGAGCCAGACCCTGGGTGAGCTGTACCGGATCGCGCTCACCGCCGCCGGCTACCAGGTCAGGGTGCAGCAGATCGGCAACCGGGAGCTCTACGAGCCGGCTCTGGAGAAGGGCGAGGTCCAGGTCGTCCCGGAGTACGCGGCGACCATGGCCGAGTTCCTCAACACCAAGGTCAACGGCCCCAATGCCCAGCCGGTCTCCTCGCCCGACATCAACACGACGGTGACCGCGCTCAAGGCCGAGGGCGACAAGGCCGGCATCACCTTCGGTGCGCCGGCCGCCGCACAGGACCAGAACGCCTTCGCCGTCACGAAGGCCTTCGCCGACAAATACGGCGTGCGGACCCTTTCCGAGTTGGCCGCGAAGTGCTCCGGCACCGCGACCGTGCTGGGTGGCCCGCCGGAGTGCGAGCAGCGTCCGTTCTGCAAGCCGGGCCTGGAGAAGACGTACGGGCTGTCGGTCGGCTCGTTCTCCTCGCTGGACCAGGGCGGGCCGCTGACCAAGAGCGGGTTGCGCGACGGCTCGATCAGCGTGGGCCTGATCTTCTCCTCGGACAGCGCCTTCGCCACCAGCTGAGCCCTCTCCTGACGTGCTGAGGACGCCCTCGCCCCAACCGGGCGGGGGCGTCCGCGCGTCCCGGGACCCCGTTCCCTCCGGTGGAGATCCTCGGTAGGCTGCACATCCATGCCAGCCCCGGTCACCCCTGACGTCCGGCGCCAACCAGCGCTGCTGACCATGCTCTTCTGGGCGGGCGTCGCTCTCGCGCCGGTGGCGGCGCTGATCCTGCTGGTCGCCGACGGCAACGGTCCGCTGCGCTTCGCCGCGGTGCTCGCGATCCTCGCGGTGGTGCTGATTGGCCTCTCCATCGCGCTGCGGTCCGACGGTGAGGGCGCCTCCGCGCGGGCCGACGAGCTGCTGGATGAAATTGAGGAACTCCGCCGGGAGTTGCGTACCGAGATCGTGGCCGCCGCCCAGCGCGGTAACCAGGCGCTCGACCAGGCGCAGCGGGCCCAGGAGGGCGTCGCCGCGGTTCGCCGCCGTCTCGACGCCAGCGGTGCCGCCCTCGCCGGTGCGGCCCCCGCTGGCGAGCAGGTGGGGCCCGGCCGGGCGCGGGTGCCGGCCGTCGAGCCGCCGGTGGACAACGCGCCGGTGGCCCGTAGCCGGGTCCCGCTGCCGGGTGACGCACCGCCCGGCCGCGCCCGGGTGTCGGGCCCGGACGATTCGGCCCGGTGGGGTCGCTCCGAGCAGGTGGACGACGACGAGCCGGCGTACCCACGGGAGGCCGCCCAACCAGCGGCGACCGCGGGGATGTACGGCGCGGAACGGCCGGCCGCCACCGCGTACGGCTCGGCCCGCCCTCGGGAGCACGACCGCCCCGAACCGGCGCACCGCCCGGTCGGCGTGGTCCGGCACACCGAAACCGTGCACGTCACCACCCGGCACACAGTGGTGGACGGCGGGCCGTCCGAGCAGGCTGGGCGCTACGGCGGCGGGTACGCCGGCCAGTGGACCCCGCCTGCGCAGGAGTGGAGCCGGGGTGACGGCGCGGATGAGCGTTCCCGCTCGGCCGGCCGGTCGAGGGGCGAGCCGGAGGAGCGCCCCCGAGCCGGGTACGGCGACGACCGGCACTCCGACGACGACCGGTCTCGGCCCGGCGACAACCGCTCCTGGGGGGCACAGCCCGCGCCCCGGGGCGAGCCGGAGTGGACCGATCCGCGCAACGCGTACGGCCAGCCCGACGAGCCCGGCTCAGCCGCCCGGTCGCACCGCACCCCGGAGAGGCCGGCCTCGGGTTCCTGGGACAGCCCGGACGATCGCGGTTGGTCGGAGCAGCGTGATCGGGCGAGCGTTGCCGCGCCGCAGCCCGGGCCGCCTCTGCGGGCCGACGACACCGGCGAGTACTGGTCGCAGTTGCGGGCCGGTGACCGGTGGGCCGCCGTCCGCGACGACGAGAACGGCCGTGAGCTGCGGGTCGGGGAGCGCCGGGCCGAGGTGCACGCCGACGCCAACGGCACCGAGTACCGGGTAGCCGACCGCTGGGCCGCCGTCCGTCATGAGGAGCCGCGCCGTCATGAGGAGCCGCGCCGTGAGGAGCGCGGGTCGTACCACCGGGACGAGCCGGCACCCCGGCACGACCGTGACGGCGGCTGGCGGGCCGAGCCTGCGGACCGGCCGGCGCTACCGGTGGGTGGCGTGCCGGTGCCGGACGAGTGGCACCCACCGCGCCAGCGCGGCCACCAGGCGGAACCCGCACCGGAGCGGACCGGCCGGCGTCGGGTCGACGAGCGTTACGGCTACCCGCCGCAGGACGACGTACCGCGCGCTGGCGGCGCCCCGTCCGGTGAGCGCTGGCGCTGACAGGTCAGGCGGCTCTCGTCACTTGTCGATGTCGCCGACCACGAAGAACATCGAGCCGAGGATCGCGATCAGATCCGGGACCAGGCAGCCGGGAAGCAGGGTGGCCAGAGCCTGCACGTTCGCGTACGAGGCGGTGCGCAGCTTCAACCGCCACGGCGTCTTCTCGCCCCGCGACACCAGGTAGTAGCCGTTGATGCCGAGCGGGTTCTCGGTCCAGGCGTAGGTGTGCCCCTCCGGTGCCTTGAGCACCTTCGGCAGCCGGGTGTTGATCGGCCCGGTCAGCTGGTCCACTCTGTCCAGGCACTGCTCGGCGAGGTCCAGCGACGCGTACACCTGGTCGAGCAGCACCTCGAAGCGGGCGTGGCAGTCCCCGGTGGTGCGGGTGACCACCGGCACGTCCAGCTCGTCGTACGCCAGGTAGGGCTCGTCGCGGCGCAGGTCCAGGTCGAGCCCGGAGGCGCGGGCCACCGGCCCGGACGCGCCGAACGCGGCGGCGTCGGCGGCGGAGAGCACGCCGACGCCCACGGTCCGGGCCAGGAAGATCTCGTTGCGCCGGATCAGGTGGTCCAGGTCGGGCAACCGCCGGCGCACCTCGCCGATCGCCGCGCGGGCACGCCCGGTCCAGCCGTACGGCACCTCCTCCTTGAGGCCGCCCACCCGGTTGAACATGTAGTGGATCCGGCCGCCGGAGACCTCCTCCATCACCGCCTGGATGGTCTCCCGCTCCCGGAAGGCGTAGAACATCGGCGTGATCGCGCCGATCTCCAGCGGGTAGGAGCCGAGGAACATCAGGTGGTTGAGCACCCGGTTCAGCTCGGCCAGCGCCATCCGCAGCCAGGTGGCCCGCTCCGGCACCTCCATGCCCATCAGGCGTTCCACCGCGAGCACCACACCCAGCTCGTTGGAGAACGCCGAGAGCCAGTCGTGCCGGTTGGCCAGCACGATGATCTGCCGGTAGTCGCGCACCTCGAAGAGCTTCTCCGCGCCCCGGTGCATGTAACCGACGAGCGGTTCGCAGGAGATCACCCGCTCGCCGTCGAGCACCAGCTTCAGTCGCAGCACACCGTGCGTCGAGGGGTGCTGCGGGCCGATGTTCAGCACCATGTCGGTGCCGAGCTGCTGACCGCCGGTGTCGGCGACCAGACCGGCCCCGGTGCCGACGGTCAGTTCGCGGAGGTCCCCGGCGTCGGTGGTCATGCCCGTCATCGTGCCACGGCCGGCCCGAGCGGGATGCCGACCGGTTGGCGCAGCCACCAGTGCCCGCCGAGCCCGGCCGGGTCGGTCAGCTCGGCCACCGCCGACGCGGCGGCCAGCGCCCGCACGTACCCCGCAGGGTCCGTGCCGGCCAGGCTCAGCGGCGGTCGGCCGCCGTCGGCCCCGAGCGCCCGCAGCGCCTCCCGCTGCATGACGAGGGAGTACGCACACCGGGCGACCGCCGCACCGGCGGAGGCGACCGAGTCCATGGCCACGTGCGCGGTCACATCACTCGAACCGTTCGGCACCGGAGGCACCTGCCGCCCAGCCCGGTAACCGGTCAGCGTCCCGTCGACCGGCCGGTCGTCGCGCAGGTGCCCGTAGTCCACGGCCACCGCCATGCCCCGGCTGATCTTCCGGACCGCGTTCGCCCAGGCTTCGTCCCTCGCTCGTCCGATCTCCGCCCTCGTTCGGTGGTCGCTGTGGGGGGTTTCCGGGCAGCCCGGCCGGCTCCGGGCGGTCAGGCTTGTTGCCAGCGCCCGCCCGGGGGGCCCGCAAAACCCCACCCCGACCCCGGGGGCGGGAGTCCACGGGGGCCGCCCCCCGGGGGGGCCGGGC
>NZ_JBEXEV010000025.1:0-105367 GCF_040606435.1 Micromonospora sp. NPDC005413 | reverse complement strand
CGATGGTACTGCACTCGTGAGGGTGTGGGAGAGTAGGACACCGCCGGACAATCTTCCAGTCGAGGGGCGCCCATTTGGGTCGGCCCTCGACTGCGTAGCGCCATTGGTGGCGCAATCAGGAAGGATGTACCTGTGAGTTCAGGACCGCAGGACGGAGACCGTCCCCGTCGCAACGAAGACCGTACTGACGGCCCAAGTGGGCGCGACCGCGGCCCGCGTCGCGACGACCGCGACCGTCCCCCGTACCGGGGAGACCGGGACAGCGGTGGCGGCGCCCGAGGCGGATACGCCGGCGGCCGCGATTCTGGTTCCCGTGGTGGTGACCGGGACAGCTCGCGGTCCAGCGCTCCGCGCGAGGGTGGTTTCCGTGGCGGCGACCGTGATGGTTCGCGCTCGAGTGCTCCGCGTGAGGGCGGCTTCCGTGGCGGTGACCGCCGCGAGGGTGGCTTCCGCGGTGGCGACCGTGATGGTTCGCGCTCAGGTGCCCCGCGCGAGGGTGGTTTCCGCGGTGGTGACCGGGACAGCTCGCGGTCCAGCGCTCCGCGCGAGGGTGGTTTCCGTGGCGGCGACCGTGATGGTTCGCGCTCGAGTGCTCCACGTGAGGGGGGCTTCCGCGGTGGTGACCGCCGTGAGGGCGGCGGTTTCCGCGGTGGCGACCGCGATGGTGGTTTCCGTGGCGGGGATCGTCGTGAGGGCGGCTACCAGGGTGGCGACCGCACCCGCTCCGGCCCATCCCGCGAGGGCGGCTTCCGTGGCGGTGACCGCGAAGGCGGCTTCCGTGGCGGGGATCGTCGCGAGGGTGGTTTCCGCAGCGGCGACCGCGGCGACTCGCGTCCGGGTGCGCCCCGTGAGGGTGGCTTCCGTGGTGGCGACCGTGATGGTTCGCGCTCGAGTGCTCCGCGTGAGGGTGGTTTCCGCGGTGGTGACCGCCGTGAGGGTGGTTTCCGTGGTGGCGACCGTGACGGCTCCCGGCCGAGTGGCCCGCGTGAGGGCGGTGGCTTCCGTGGGGGTGACCGCGATGGTGGTTTCCGTGGCGGTGACCGCCGTGAGGGCGGTGCGCCCCGTGAGGGCGGCTTCCGTGGCGGCGACCGTGATGGTTCGCGCTCGGGTCCTCCGCGCGAGGGTGGTTTCCGCGGTGGTGACCGCCGTGAGGGCGGCGGGTTCCGTGGCGGTGACCGCGAGGGCGGTTTCCGTGGCGGTGACCGTCGCGAGGGTGGTGCGGCCCGTGAGGGCGGCTTCGGTGGCGGTGACCGCCGTGAGGGTGGCTTCCGTGGTGGCGACCGTGACGGCTCCCGGCCGAGTGGCCCGCGTGAGGGTGGCTTCCGTGGCGGTGACCGCGAGGGCGGTTTCCGTGGCGGCGATCGTCGCGAGGGTGGTGCGCCCCGTGAGGGCGGCTTCCGTGGCGGTGACCGTCGCGAGGGTGGTGCGCCCCGTGAGGGTGGTTTCCGTGGTGGTGACCGCCGTGAGGGTGGTTTCCGTGGTGGCGACCGTGACGGCTCCCGGCCGAGTGGCCCGCGTGAGGGCGGTGGTTTCCGTGGGGGTGACCGTGAGGGCGGCTTCCGCGGCGGTGACCGCCGTGAGGGTGGCTTCCGTGGTGGTGACCGCGAGGGCGGTTTCCGTGGCGGCGATCGTCGCGAGGGTGGTGCGCCCCGTGAGGGTGGTTTCCGTGGCGGTGACCGCGAGGGCGGCTTCCGCGGCGGCGATCGTCGCGAGGGCGGCGCGCCCCGTGAGGGTGGCTTCCGTGGCGGTGACCGCGAGGGCGGCTTCCGCGGCGGCGATCGTCGCGAGGGCGGCGCGCCCCGTGAGGGCGGTTTCCGTGGCGGCGACCGCCGTGAGGGTGGCGCGCCCCGTGAAGGTGGTTTCCGTGGCGGCGACCGTGACGGCTCCCGGCCGAGCGGCCCCCGCGAGGGTGGCTTCCGTGGCGGCGACCGCGAAGGCGGCTACCGCGGCGGTGACCGCGACGGTGGTTTCCGGGCCGCCGAGCGGCCGCGTCGCGAGGGAGACTTCCGCCGTGACGACCGCGCTGGCGGCTCCGAGTCGTTCGAGGGCGGGCGTAGCTCGGCCCCGGCGTTGCCGGACGACATCGTCGCGACCGACCTCGACAAGGACGTTCGCGCTGAGCTGCTCTCGCTGAACAAGCCGGTCGCCGAGACGGTGGCCCGGCACCTGGTTGCGACCGGCCAGCTGATCGACGAGGACCCGGCCGAGGCGTTGGCGCACGCGCTTGCCGCCCGGCGGCTCGCTTCGCGCATCTCTGCTGTCCGTGAGGCGGTCGGTCTGGCCGCGTACCACGCCGGGGAGTGGCAGACGGCGATCGCCGAGTTGCGCACGTACCACCGGATGAGCGGGCTGCAGAGCCACCTGGCCGTGCTCGCGGACTGTGAGCGGGCTCTGGGTCGGCCGGAGCGGGCCATCGACCTGTTCCGCGGCGCTGACCAGGAGAAGCTGGACCAGGCTGTGGCTATCGAGCTGCTGATCGTCGCCGCCGGCGCCCGGGGTGACCTCGGGCAGAAGGACGCCGCAGTGGCGATGCTCCAGGTCCCGGACCTGACCAGCGAGGCCACAGTGCCGTGGACGGCGCGGCTGCGTTACGCGTACGCCGACGCGCTGCTCGCCGTGGGCCGGCGCGAGGAGGCCCGCGAGTGGTTCTCCCGTGCCGCCGACGTGGACACCGAGGGCGAGACCGACGCCGCCGAGCGGCTGCTGGAACTCGACGGCGTGGTCATCGAGGGTGACGACGAGGACGAGGCCGCCGAGGAGATGGCCGCAGGTCCGGGTGCTCCCGGCGCGGTGCCGGCCCGACCTGACGCCGACCTGGTCAGCGACGACGACGACGATGACGACGACGACGACGATGACGACGACGAAGACGACGACGAAGACGACGATGACGACGACGAAGACGACGATGACGACGACGAAGACGACGATGACGACGACGATGACGATGACGACGACGATGACGACGATGAAGACGACGACGACGATGAAGACCGCGAGGACTTCGACGACGACGAGGAGGGCGGCACTGCCGGCCGTTCTGGCGACGACGAGGGCTTCGACGACGAGGACGAGGACAGTCACCCAGCCCAGGGCGGCAACACCGGCGCGGACACCGCTGCTGACAGCAGCGTGACGTCCGGCGATGCGGTGACCGTCGACGGGACCGCTCCGGCGCGGGACGACGAGTCGGGGTCGACGCAGCGGTGAGTGGGGGCGCGGGGGAGCGGCTGGTCGACGGGTACACCCTGGTCGTCTTCGACCTGGACGGGGTGATCTACCTGATCGACCGGCCGATCCCCGGCGCCGTCGAGGCGGTGGCCCGGCTGCACGCCGAGGGACGGGCGGTGGCGTACGCCACCAACAACGCGTCCCGCCGGTCCAGCGAGGTCGCCGACCTGCTGACCGGGATGGGCGTGCCGGCCCGGCCGGAGGAGGTGCTCACCTCCGCCGCTGCTTCGGCCGAGCTGCTCCGGGACCGACTGCCTGCCGGTGCGCCGGTGCTGGTGGTCGGCGCGG
This sequence comes from Micromonospora sp. NPDC005413, assembly GCF_040606435.1. Lineage (NCBI taxonomy): Bacteria > Bacillati > Actinomycetota > Actinomycetes > Micromonosporales > Micromonosporaceae > Micromonospora > Micromonospora sp. NPDC005413. The sequence continues at coordinate 101,848 of NZ_JBEXEV010000025.1, read as the reverse complement.
AGGCGCTGCGCGCGGAGCTGCGCGCGGTCGGCCTGACCCCGGTCACTCAAGCCGACGAGAAACCGGCTGCGGTGGTGCAGGGGTACGGCCCACAGGTCGGCTGGGCCGAGTTGGCCGAAGCTTCGGTCGCGGTGCGGGCCGGTGCGCTCTGGATCGCCACGAACACCGACCGGACGCTGCCCAGTGGGCGGGGACCATTGCCGGGCAACGGTTCGCTGGTCGCTGTGCTGCGTACGGCGCTGGAGCGGGATCCGGACGTGGTGGTCGGCAAGCCGGAGTCGGCACTGTTCGAGACCGCCGCCCGGCGCAGTGGCGGTGGCCGGAGCCTGGTGGTGGGCGACCGGCTGGACACTGACATCGAGGGCGCCCGCCGTGCCGGGCTGGACAGCCTGCTCGTGCTCACGGGCGTCAGCGGCGTACCGGATCTGCTGGCCGCTGGGCCGCAGCGGCGCCCCACGTACGTCGCGGGGGACCTGGCAGGGCTCTTCGACCCGGTTGCCGCGGTGCGGGTCCCGGGCCCGGTGGACGCTGGCGGCTGGTCCGTGACCGACCGCGACGGCACGCTGGAGCTGGCCGGGTCAGGTCGGCCGCTGGACGCGTTGGCCGCGCTCTGCGCGGCAGCCTGGTCGGCATCGGTTCCGGCGTTGCCGAAGATCCGCCCGATCGGCCCGGACGCGGCACACGCGTTGGAGAGCTTCGGTCTTTCCGCTGCGGCGTGACCGGGGTCAACTGACCGGCGCTCGTCAGAGCAGCTTGCGCAACTTCAGCAGGTCGAACGGGTTGGCCTTGATCGAGACCCGGCGGGAGGCCACCGCGCCGGTCACGTCCAGATCGCCGCGGACCAGGGCCAGCAGGTCATCGCTGGACGTGCTCAGCGCGATCTTGGCCTGGGGGTCGTCGCCGTCGGTCAGCTCGACCAGACGACCGCCGGTGATCCGGCCGTGGAACGCGGTGTCCAGGTCGGTGATCCGGCAGGCCAGCGTCCGGTCCAGGTCGATTCGTTCGCGCACCGTTTCGGCGTTGCGATCCAGCCGGGCAGCCAGCTCCTGTAATGCCTGCCGGCACTCGTCCACGCTGGCCACGTCTCCCCCTCGTTGATCGCCACGCCGTCCTCGGCACCGTACCGCACGGGACAGTCCGGGGTGCCCGGTAGCGTGACACCTGCACACCTCGCCCCGTGGAAGGACTCAGGCATGCAGGACGCGTGGCGCGCCTACCTCGAGCTGGCCCTGGGCCTTGCGGAGGCGCCCCGGAAGAAGGCCCAGGACGTGGCACGTCGTCTCGTCGGCTCCGGCGGCGCGACCGCCGCCCAACTGCAGGCCCTGGGCGAGGAGTTGATCACCACCGGCGCCGCCAACCGGGAGGCCCTGACCAAGCTGGTTCGCTTCGAGGTCGATCGGGCCCTCGGCGCGGTCGGCCTGGCCACCTCCGACGAGGTGGCCGAGCTGACCCGACGGGTGCACGACCTGGAACGGCAGCTCCGCGAGGCGCGCGCCGCCGAGCCGGCCAACGCGCCGACCGCCGGCCCCATGGCGCAACCCGACCCGACCCTCGCCGCGCAGCCCGGCACCGGTCTCGTGCCGTCGGACGCCTCGGCGGGTGCCCCGGTCTCCGCGCCGGTGGCCAAGAAGGCTGTCGCGAAGAAGGCCGTCGCGAAAAAGGCGATCGCCAAGAAGGCGATCGTGAAGAAGCCGCCAGCGGCGATCAGCCGGACCGACGACGATGCCCCGACTCCAGCGGTCATGCCCGCCAAGAAGGCGGTCCGCAAGCAGCCGCCGGACGGCGCCGAATGAGCGCCGTCGCCTCCGGCCGGAGCCCTCGGTGACCGGCGACTGGCGTCCCGGCCCGCCGCCCGGTGGCCGTCCCGGCCCGCCGGCCGGTGGGTCGTTCGCCGCCCGGCCCGGCCCTCCGGTGGGCGCCCGCCCCGGGCCGCTGCCGGACGTCGGGGACGACATGGCGCGGCACCCGGCGGTGGACGCGGCGGTGCAGGCCATGGCCAACGCGGCGACGCTTGCCCCGGCCGACCAGATCGCGCAGTACGAGGCGGCCTACGAGACGCTGCGAGAGACCCTCGCCACCATCGACCAGACCTGAGCGGCACGACCAGGCCTGAGCAGACCGGAGAACCACCCATGGCACGTCGCAACCGGCTGGACGCCGAACTGGTCCGCCGCAGTTTGGCCCGTTCCCGGGAGCAGGCCGCCGCGTTGGTGGAGGCCGGCCGGGTCCAGCTGCGCGGGGTGGTCGCGCGCAAGGCCGCCGCGATGGTCGACCCCGCCGATCCGCTGCTGGTCACCGGCGAGGACCCGACCGAGGAGTACGTCTCCCGGGGCGGGCACAAGCTCGCGGGCGCGCTGGCCGTGTTCGGCCCCGGTGGGCTGCGTGTCGCCGGGCGGCGCTGCCTGGACGCCGGCGCCTCGACCGGTGGCTTCACCGACGTGCTGCTGCGCGCTGACGCCGCCGAGGTGGTGGCCGTGGACGTCGGCTACGGGCAGCTCGCCTGGTCGCTGCGTACCGACGAGCGGGTCCGCGTTCTCGAACGCACCAATGTCCGTACCCTCGATCCGGACGTGATCGGCGGCCCGGTCGACCTCACGGTGGCCGACCTGTCGTTCATCTCGTTGCGGTTGGTGCTGCCGGCGCTGGCCGGCTGCACCCGCGATGACGGTGACCTGGCGTTGATGGTCAAGCCGCAGTTCGAGGTCGGCAAGGATCGGGTCGGCGCAGGTGGCGTGGTCCGCGATCCGGAGTTGCGCGCCGAAGCGGTGCTGGACGTGGCCGTGGCGGCCGCGAAGCTCGGCCTCGGGCTGGCCGACGTGGCGGCCAGCCCGCTGCCCGGGCCGAGCGGCAACGTGGAGTTCTTCGTATGGTTGCGCCGGGGCGCACCACCGGCCGACCCGCAGCGGGTGCGGGCCGTGGTGGCGGCCGGGCCGGATGGCCTGACGACGGCCGGCGACGTGCCGGGCGCGGCGGCGGCGGAGGAGATCGCAGGGTGAACGCGCGCAGCGAGGGCACCGGAACGGTCCGCGGGACGACACGCGGCCGCTTCGGGGCAATGGCGACGGTGGCGCGACGCCGTCCGGTCCCGGGCGGGCGGGTGGCCCGATGAGCCGGACCGCGCTGCTGGTGACCCACACCGGCCGTCGGCGCAGCACGGAGCACGCCCGGTCGGTCGCCGCCGACCTGATCGCCGCGGGTTTCGAGGTACGGGTGGTGGCCGACGAGGCCGAGGACCTCGACCTGCCCGGCGTGGTGCCGGTCGCTGGCCCGCTGGCCGCCGAGGGCGCCGAGATCGTCTTCGCGCTCGGTGGGGACGGCACCTTCCTGCGCGCCGCCGAGCTGGCCCGTCCGGCGAAGGCGCCGTTGCTCGGCATCAACCTCGGCAAGGTGGGCTTCCTGGCCGAGGCAGAGATCGACGACCTGGACACCGCGGTCCGTGACGTCGTCGGGCGCAACTACACCGTCGACGAGCGACTCACCCTGGACGTCACCGCTGAGTTCGACGGTGGCCCGACCATCGAGTCCTGGGCGCTCAACGAGATCAGCGTCGAGAAGGGCGAGCGGGCGCAGATGCTTGAGCTGCTCGTCGACGTGGACGGGCGGCCGCTGTCCCGCTACGGGTGCGACGGCGTCGTCTGTGCCACCCCGACCGGCTCCACCGCGTACGCGTTCTCCGGTGGCGGGCCGGTGGTCTGGCCGGAGGTGGAGGCGCTGCTGATGGTGCCGATCAGCGCGCACGCGTTGTTCAGCCGCCCGCTGGTCACGGCCCCGACGTCCACCTTCGTGATCACCGTCGACCCGTTCACCACCCTGGCCGTGCTCTGCTGCGACGGGCGGCGCGTCTACGACCTGCCACCCGGCGCGCGGGTGACGGTGCGGCGGGGGGCACTGCCGGTGCGCATCGTGCGGCTGCGGGCCCGACCGTTCACCGACCGGCTGGTCGCCAAGTTCGGCCTTCCCGTGCACGGCTGGCGCGGCAGCCGCCGGTGATCGTGGCACACACCCTCGGTGGACGTCAGCTGTCCACCTGACGACATGTCGCCGCTGCGGCGGTCGACGACTAGTGACCTGGCGACAGGCTCCGTCGCAGACTCCGATCGGCCCTCATCCACGGATGACGGGCCTGGAGGAGTAGAGGAGCACATCGCATGCACTGGTCCCCACGCTGGCTCGCCGTCGGCGCGGTCGGCGCATTGGTGGTCGGCCTTGCCGCACCGGCGTCCGCCGACCCGCCCGCCCGGCCCACCGGCTCGAACTCGGGCACGCCCGCCCCGGGCGTCGCGCCCGTTCGCATCACTCTGATCACCGGCGACCAGGTCGACCTGGTGCAGGCGGCGCCTGGCCGGGTCACCGCCACCGTCCGCCCCGGCCCTGGCCGCAACCGGATCACCTTCCAGACCGTCGAGGTCGACGGCGGGCTGCGGGTGCTGCCGAGCGACGTCGTGCCGTACCTCTCCGCGGGGGTGCTCGACCCGGACCTGTTCGACGTGCAGGAGTTGGCCGCTGACGGGTACGGCGACGGCGCGCAGGGCGCGTTGCCGCTGATCGTCCGCTATCAGGAGCCGGCCGCCGGGCGGGTCAGGGCGCTCGCCGGCGCCACCGACACGCGACCGTTGGAGAGCATCAACGGCGCGGCGCTACGGGTCGGCAAGGGTGACCTCGGTGGCCTGTGGACGTCCCTGCGGGGCACGCCTGGTCAGCGTGTCGCTGCCGGCTCGTCGGCCACGCTCGGCGCCGGTGTCGCCCGGATCTGGCTGGACGGGAAGGTCCGCCCGACGCTGGAGCACAGCGTGCCGCAGATCGGCGCTCCGATCGCCTGGGCGGCCGGTCGGGACGGTACCGGCGTGAAGGTTGCGGTGCTCGACACCGGCGTCGACGCCACCCACCCCGACCTGGCCGGCCGGATCGCCGAGGCGCAGGACTTCTCCGGCAGCGGCAGCGCCCGCGACGGGCACGGCCATGGCACCCACGTGGCGGCGACCATCGCCGGCAGCGGCGCCGCGTCCGACGGGCTGCGTAAGGGAGTCGCCCCGGGCGCGCAGTTGCTGATCGGCAAGGTGCTCGACGACGGTGGCTCCGGCTACAGCTCGTCCATCATCGAGGGCATGGAGTGGGCCGCCCGCTCCGGCGCGAAGGTGGTCAGCATGAGCCTCGGTGGCTCCGCGACCGACGGCACCGACCCGATGAGCCTGGCGGTCAACGACCTGACCGCCGAGACCGGCGCCCTCTTCGTGGTCGCCGCCGGCAACGAGGGCGCGGCGCGTACCGTCGGCGCTCCGGGCGCGGCCGCCGCCGCGCTCACCGTCGGGGCGGTGGACCGCAACGACAACCTGGCGGAGTTCTCCAGCCGGGGCCCGCGGCTCGGCGACAACGGCCTGAAGCCGGAGATCACCGCGCCGGGCGTCGGCATCATCGCCGCGCGAGCCGCCGGCACCACCATGGGTACGCCGGTGGGCGACGCCTACACGACCGCGTCCGGCACGTCGATGGCCACTCCGCACGTGGCTGGCGCGGCGGCGATCCTCGCTCAGGAACATCCGGACTGGGCCGCCGGGAAGCTCAAGGACGCGCTGGTCAGCACCACGAAGGCGAACCCGGCCCTGACCGTGTTCGAGCAGGGCGCAGGCCGGGTCGACGTGGCCCGGGCACTTGGCCAGCGGGTGTACGGGTCGGGCACCGCCGACTTCGGCCGGCTCAGCACCGGTGCGGCGACGGCCGAGCGGACCGTGACGTACACCAACGGCACGGCGGCCTCGCAGACCCTGCGCCTGGCCCTGGAGCTGCGCAACCTGGACACCCGCACGGCCGAGACCGACGGGGTCTCGGTGGGCGGCGCGGAGGTGACCGTGCCGGCCGGCGGCAGCGTCGCCGTTGCGCTACGTGCGGACCCGGCGAAGTTGGACCGCGGCCTGCACAGCGGGTGGTTGGTGGCCACCGGCGCGGACGGTGTCGCGGTGCGCACCGCGGTCGCGCTCACCCTCAGCGGCCCGCTGCACACCGTGACCGTGCGGGCGCTGGACATGCAGGGGCAGTCGGGTGTCGCGTCGGTGCTCACCCTGTTCGGGGAGCAGCCCGAGTCCGATTGGCTTGGCTGGGTCGCTGGCGAGGTTCACGTGCAGGTCGAGGAGGGCCCGTACCTGGTCCAGGCGTTGATCGAGCACGGGGCTCCGCTGGACGAGCAGATCACCCTGGTCACCGACCCGGAGCTGATGGTCGATCGGGACGTCACCGTGGTGCTCGACCCGCGTAAGGGCACTCCGGTGCGGATCGAGACGCCGAAGCCCTCGGAGCAGCGGTCGACGATCAGCTTCTACGAGCACCGGGTCTTCGGAAACGGCCGACAGGTCGACCACGGTGTGATGACCTACAGCACCGTTCAGCAGGTCAACGTCACGCCGACCCGCCCGGTGCGCCAGGGCGAGTTCGAGTTCGCCTCGCGCTGGCAGCTCGTCGCGCCCATGGTGGACGCGAAGATCAGCGGGGTGTCCGGTCCGCTGGACATCAACCTGGTGGGAACGTCTCCGGCGCCGACCGGCCGGCGGAAGCTGCCGTTGGTCTGGGCCGGCACCGGGACGCCCGCCGATCTGACCCGGGTGCGGGGCGCCGCCGCGCTGCTCTCCGCCGACCCCGACCGGTCGGAGGACGAGCAGATCGCCGCCGCCGCGGCCGCCGGTGCCGCCGCGGTGCTGATCGTCCGTGCGGCGGACTTCAGCGCCTGGACGGTGTGGCGCCCGACCGGGGACCGGCTGCCGATCCCGTCGATGGTGGTGGCGTACGACGACGGGCAGCGGCTGATCGTGGCGTCCAGGAAGGGCCGGGCGACGCTGGACCTGACGCTGACCGTGGACAGCCCCTACCTCTACGACGTGTGGCAGGTGTCGAAGGATCGGGTGCCGGAGCGGATCCTGCACACCGTGACCGCGAAGAACACCGCCGAGGTGACCGTGAGCTACGGCGACACGGGCGCGGGCTGGGCCACCGAGCAGCGGTTCGGCTGGCGTCCGTGGCAGGAGTACTCCTGGAACGACGACCAGCGCCTGATCCGCAACGGCACCACCCGTCAGGAGTTCGTCAGCGCCGGGGACAACTGGTGGCAGCACCGGGTGCTGCACAAGTCGATGTTCATGCAGTGGGGGCAGCTGACCGGCGGGCTGACCCAGGAGCCCCGGCGCTACGCCGCCGACGACCGGGAGACCGAGACCTGGCACACGCCGGTGGTCCGCCCGGCCGTACCGGCCAGCGGGGCGCCGGTGCCCACGCGCACCGGTGACAGCCTCAACCTGCGGGTGCCCGAGTTCGTCGACGCCGACGGCCACTACAGCGTGGCCGGCGACAGCGAGGAGTCGGACACCGTCGAGGCCCGGGTCAGCCGCAACGGGCAGCAGATCGCCGATCTGTCCGGCGGCTGGGCGCCGGTGCCCACCACGGCCGGGTCGGCCCGCTACCGGCTGGACCTGACCACGCGGCGGTCCTCGACCGAGTGGCGCTACGCCACCCGGACCGACACAGCCTGGGAGTTCACCTCGGCCCGACCGGCGGGAGACGCCACCAAACCGCTGTCGCTGCTGCAGGTGGACTACCGGGTGCCGGCCGACCTGCTCGGCACGGTACGCGGCAACCGTCCGCACCAGGTGGGGCTGACCCTGCGCCAGCCGGCCGGAGTGCCCGCGCCCAGCGGCACCAAGGTCCGGGTGCAGGTCTCCTTCGACGGGGGCCGCACCTGGCGGAACGCGCAAACCTCGGGGTCGGGCACCCGGTACACCGCAACCGTGCCGGCTGGACGCGGAACGGTGTCGCTGCGGGTGCACGCCACGGACCGGGCCGGCAACACCGTCGACCAGACGGTGCTCCAGGCGTACGGGCTGCGCTGACCTGGGCAGGGTGGGGCGGCCAGCCGCCCCACCCGCACGGGTAGGGGTCCGCCGTCGACCGACGGCGGACCCTTCGGCGTCAGAGCCAGCCGCGCCGGGCGACCTGGAACGCCAGACCGGGCCGGGTGTCCACGCCGGCGGCAGCCATCAGGTCGGCGATCCGCCGTTGCACGGTCCGCCGACTCACCCCGAGCTGGGAGGCGATGGACTTGTCCGGTACGCCGGCCACGAACAGCGACAGCAGCCGCGCCTCGTCGGCGTCCGGCTGGTAGCCGTCGCCCGGATGGTCGTCGGGGTCCGGCCGTCGGCTCTCGGCGGCCGGAACGGCGAGGGGGTCGTCGAGCCGCAGTCGGGTGGCCACCCGCCAGTGACTCTCGAAGAGGGCGAGCAGCGCGTCGAGCAGTTGACTGCGGCCGATCACGGCGGCGCTCGGTTCGCCGCCGTCGCGGTCCGGCACCAACGGGCAGATGGCGGTGCGGGCGTCCACGATGGCCAGTCGGACTGGCAGCCGGTCCAGGACCCGGGCCTGCTCGCCGGCGGCGACCCCCTTGGCCAGGTCGGCCAGCGCGCCCGGTTCCAGCAGCAGGTCACGCTCGTAGATGGCCCGGTAGCTCACCCCGCGGGCCAGCGCGTCGAACTCCTCGACGTTCTCCGGGCCGGCCATGGCGAGGGGATTGGCCCGGCAGAACCAGAGCACCTCGGTACGCGCCGCATTCTGCACATCGCGCAGACGGTCGCGGAGCACCCGGGCGCCGGTGATCACCTCGACGAGGTGGTCGACGTGGTGCCGCCGCAGCCCGGACCGGTACTCCTCGGCCAGTTGGGTGACCCGTCGGCGGGCCGCCTCCAGGTCCTCCTGGCGACGCAGCAGCGTGGCGCCGAGGGCGACGTCGGGGGCGGTGGGGCGCAGCGGGGCGTCCGGGTCGTTGTCGGTGGCCTGCACAAGGCCCTTGCTGCGCAGTGCCTCGACCTGGGCGACGACCTGTTCGCGCGGCCGGTGCAGACGACCGACCAACTCGTCGACGCGGGCCGTGGTGAGCTGGAGCAGGCAGCGGTAAAGCTCCTCCTCAGCCGCAGTCAGGCCGATCACGTCCAGCACGGGGCAGAACTGTACGTCGGCCGGGTGCCGGTCGCACCCGGGCCCGTCGGCTGGTCAACTGTCGGGCCTCGCGTCTACTGTCGGTGGCTGTGCTGGAAGAGCTGCGTATCACCGGACTGGGCGTCATCGACGACACCACGCTGCCGTTGACCGGCGGGATGAACGTCATCACCGGCGAGACCGGTGCGGGCAAGACGATGGTGGTCACCGGCCTCGGCCTGCTCTTCGGCGGTCGGGCCGACGCCGGGCGGGTCCGCGCCCAACCCGGCCGGGCCGTGGTGGAGGGGCGGTTGCGCCTGGAAGGGCGGGTCGCCGACGCGGTGCACGCGCGGATCATCGAGGCCGGTGGTGAGCCCGACGAGGACGGCTCGGTGCTGCTGAGCCGCACGGTGACGGTGGAGGGGCGGTCCCGCGCCCATGTCGCCGGCCGGAGCATGCCGGTGTCGATGCTGGGTGAGGTCGGTGAGCAGGCGGTGGCCGTGCACGGCCAGTCCGACCAGCTGCGACTGCTGCGCCCGGCCGAGCAGCGGGCCGCACTGGACCGGTTCGCCGGCCCGGCGCACGAGAAGCTGCTCGACGCGCTGCGCGAGGCGTACACGGGGTGGCGGCGGGTGGTCGACGACCTGGCCGACCGGCGGCGCAACGCCCGCGAGCGCAACCAGGAGGCCGACCTGCTGCGGCTCGGCCTCGACGAGATCACCCGGGTCGATCCTCAGCCCGGTGAGGATGACGAGCTGAAGACCGAGGCGCAGCGGCTGGAGCACGCCGAGGGGCTGCGGACGGCCGCGCAGATTGCCCAGCAGTGCGTGGCGGGCGGTGCGGACGCCGCCGACGAGGCACCCGACGCGGCGGTGCTGCTCGGCACCGCCCGACGGACGCTGGAGGCGCAGGCTGGCACCGACCCGGCGCTGGGTGAGCTGGCGGCCCGCCTGGAGGAGGCGGCCACGCTGGTCACCGACGTGTCGGCGGAGCTGTCGGCGTACCTGGCGACGCTCGACGCGGACCCGGCCCGGTTGCAGCACGTCTACGAGCGGCGCGCGGCGCTGCGCGCGCTAACCCGCAAGTACGCCGACGACGTCGACGGGGTGATCGCCTGGGCCGAGAGGGCTCGCACCCGACTGTCCGACCTGGAGACGTCCGACGATCTGCTCGACGAGTTGGAGCGGGAGGGCCAGCGGCTGGCCGTCGAGGTGGCCGACCTGGCCGGGCGGGTGTCCGCCTCCCGGCAGGAGGCGGCGATCCGTTTCGCCGACCAGGTCACCGTCGAGCTGGCCGGACTGGCCATGCCACACGCGCGGATCGAGGTGGCGGTGCTGCCCCGCCCGGCCGGGCGCGCCGAGCCGACGCTGGCGGTCAACGGCGTCGAGGTGGGTGTCACTCCGGACGGTGGTGACGAGGTGGAGCTGCGGTTGCTGGCCCACCCGGGCGCGCCGTCGTTGCCGTTGCAGCGCGGGGCCTCCGGCGGTGAGTTGTCCCGGGTGATGCTCGCCATCGAGGTGGTCTTCGCCGGCTCGGGTGGCCCGCCCACGTTGGTCTTCGACGAGGTCGACGCGGGGGTCGGCGGTCAGGCGGCGGTGGAGATCGGCCGGCGGTTGGCCAGGCTGGCCCGCAGCCACCAGGTGCTGGTCGTCACACACCTGCCGCAGGTGGCCGCGTTCGCCGACCGGCATCTGGTGGTGGCGAAGGACACCGGCGGCGCGGTGACCACCAGCGGGGTGCGGGTCGTGGAGGACACCGAGCGGGCCCGGGAGTTGGCCCGGATGCTCGCAGGTTTGCCGGATTCGGATCTGGGTATCGCCCACGCCGAGGAGCTTCTGGCAGTGGCGGCGAAGGAAAGAAGGTTGTGACGCCGCGTATTGTGAGCGCAAGCACATCGGCCTGTGCCGGCGTGTGCTTCCCTGGGTAGGCGGCCCTGCTCAGGCATGTCGCGACAGAAAAGCCTGCCCCACATGCCAGGATGGTCACGATGCGTCTACCCACGTTGCGCCGGAACCGGAACTCCGAACCGGGCAGAGTCCTCGGCACCGCGCGCCTTGATCGCCGGACCAAACGCCTGGTCGGTCGGCTGCGCCCCGGTGACATCGCGATCATCGACCACGTCGACCTGGACCGGGTGGCGGCCGATTCCCTGGTAGCTGTCGGGGTCGCGGCGGTGCTCAACGCGAAGCCCTCGGTCTCCGGCCGTTATCCGAATCTCGGCCCGGAGGTGTTGGTCGCCGCCGGCATTCCGCTCCTGGACGACCTGGGGGAGGGCGTCTTCGAGCAGATCCGCGAGGGCGACCAGGTGCGCATCGAGGGCAACACGGTCTTCGCCGGTGACGAGCCGGTGGCGCACGGCAGCCTGCAGGACACCGAGTCGGTCGCCAAGGCGATGGCCGATGCCCGGGAGGGTCTGTCGGTGCAGTTGGAGGCGTTCGCCGCCAACACGATGGACTACCTCCGCCAGGAGCGCGACCTGCTGCTCGACGGTGTGGGCGTACCGGACATCGAGACCCAGATGCAGGGTCGGCACTGCCTGATCGTGGTGCGCGGCTACGACTACAAGGACGACCTGGACGTGCTGCGCCCGTACATCCGGGAGTTCAAGCCGGTGCTCATCGGCGTCGACGGCGGCGCGGACGCGCTGGTCGAGGCCGGGTACACCCCTGACATGATCATCGGCGACATGGATTCGGTCACCGACGACGTGCTGCGCTGCGGCGCCGAGGTGATCGTGCACGCGTACCCGGACGGGCGGGCGCCCGGCCTGCCCCGGGTCAACGGCCTCGGCGTGCCGGCGGTTCTCTTCCCGGCCGCGGCGACCAGCGAGGATCTGGCCATGCTGCTCGCCGACGAGAAGGGTGCTTCGCTGCTGGTCGCGGTCGGCACCCATGCCACGCTTGTCGAATTCCTCGACAAGGGTCGCGGCGGGATGGCCTCGACGTTCCTGACCCGGCTGAAGGTCGGTGGCAAGCTGGTCGACGCCAAGGGTGTGAGCCGGCTCTACCGGCAGAGCATCTCGGGTTCGTCGCTGCTGTTGCTGGTGCTGTCGGCGATCGCGGCCATGGCGTCCGCGGTGGCCGTCTCGACCGTCGGGAAGGCGTACCTGGGCGTGGTCGCCGAGTGGTGGGACAATTTCGTGTTCCAGCTGTACCGGCTTTTCTAGTTCCCGACCGATCAAGAGGCTGCAAGCGTGATCAACTTCCGCTACCACGTGGTGTCCCTCACCGCGGTCTTCCTGGCTCTGGCGATCGGCCTGGTGGTCGGCACAGCCGCCCTCAACGGCCCCGTCGCCGACTCGCTCAAGGAGCAGGTCACCGGGCTGCGCAAGGACAACCAGCAGTGGCGCCAGACGGTCAGCAACATGGAGAAGCAGCTCGCGCTGGAGGAGGAGTTCGCCGAGGAGATGTCGCAGGTCGTCCTGCCGGGCACCCTCACCGGGCGCCGCGTGGTGGTGCTCAGCCTGCCCAACGGGCGCGACCACACCGAGGGTGTGCTCAAGAAGCTCCAACTCGGCGGGGCCACCATCGCCGGCCGGGTCGACCTGCAGGACAAGTTCATCAACCCGGACAACAACTCCAACCTGCTGGAGTTGGCCGTCACCGCCGCCCGGCCGACCGCGCAGACCACCGGACTGCCGGGCAACGGGCACGGCGTCGAGACCTCCAGCGCGCTGCTGGCCAGCGTCCTGCTGGACCGGGCCCAGGGCACCGCGCCGGTCAGCGACGCCGACCGCCGGGCGGTGCTCGCCGCGTACAACAACGCCGGCTACCTGACCACCGACAACAACAAGGTCACCGGCTCGGCGGAGGCGGTCGTCGTGGTCAGCGGCCAGCCGTACGTCGACAAGGACTCCGACAAGCGGGACGAGTCGGTCGTCAAGATCGCCGAGCAGTTCGACCGGACCGGGTCGATCGTGGTGGCCGGCAACGGTTCCGTCGGCGGCAACCTGGTGGCCGTGGTCCGCGGTGACCCGGTGCTCGCCCAGACCATCTCCACGGTCGACAACGCCAACACCGTGCAGGGCCAGCTGGTCACCAGCCTCGCCCTGGTGCAGCAACTCAGCGAAAAGAAGGCCGGTCAGTACGGCGTCGGCGACAACGCCGCGTCCCTGCTGCCTAGACTGCCCCAGTGAGCGAACGACGTACCCCCGTGTCCGTAACCGACGAGGCGGCGGCGTGAGAGCGCTGGGCCGGCTCCTGATCGCCGGAGCCGGTGCCGCGGCGGCCCGCTACGCGCTGCGCGAGGTGCGTACCTCCCCGGCCGAGCCCGCGTTGCAGCGCACCAACTTCCGCGGCCGGACGGTGACCCTGGCCGCCGGGCCGGCGCTGGCCGCCGGTGCGGCTGTCGCCGGAGCGTTCGGTGCCACCAGCGGAGCCTCCGGCGGGGCCGCCCTGGTCGCCGGCCTCGGTGCCGGTGGCGTCGGGCTGTACGACGACGTGGTGGGCGCCCGGCCGGAGCAGAAGGCGGCCAAGGGCTTCGCCGGTCACCTCGCCGCCCTGCGCGAAGGACGGGTCACCGCAGGCCTGATCAAGGTCGTCGGGGTGGGCGCCGCCGGGCTGGGCGCCGCCGCGCTGCTCGCCGCCGACCCCCGGGTCGCCGCGCACCCCCGCCGGCAGCGCCACGGAGCGTTCGGCCGGGGCGTCGACGTGCTGCTCGGCGCCGGCGTGATCGCCGGCACGGCCAACCTGCTCAACCTTCTCGACCTGCGACCAGGCCGTGCCCTCAAGTCCGGGCTGCTGCTCGCCGCGCCGCTGACCGGCGGCCCGCACGGCGGGATCGCCGCGGGCGCGGCCGGCGCCGCCGCCGGCCTGCTCCGCGACGACCTGGCCGAGGACGTGATGCTCGGCGACAGCGGCGCGAACGCGCTCGGGGCGCTGCTCGGCGTCGCGCTCGCCGCCCGTACCGGCCCGCTCGGCCGGGCAGGTCTGCTCGCCGTGCTCGCCGGCCTCACCGCCGCCAGCGAGAAGGTCAGCTTCACGTCCGTGATCCAGCGGACCCCGGGGCTGCGCGAGCTCGACGCACTGGGCCGACGCGCCGACTGACGTGACCAGACCGGCACCCCTCGCCGGCGCCGGCCGGCTGGCCGGGGCAGCCGCGCTCATCGCCGTCCTCACCGTGTTCAGCCGGCTCGCCGGCTTCGGCCGTACCGCCGTGTTCACCTGGGTGGTACAGCAGAGCGACCTCGGCGGCATGTACGTCATCGCGAACACCGTTCCGAACATCGTCTTCGAGATCGTCGCCGGCGGGGCACTGGCCAGTCTGGTCGTACCGCTGCTGGCTGGCGCGGTCGCGGCGGAGGACCGGCGGACGGTGGCGGCGACCACCGGGGCCCTGCTCACCTGGACGGTGAGCCTGCTGGTTCCCCTCGCCGTCCTGGTCGTCCTGTTCGCCGACCCGATCATCTCGCTGATCAGCGAGGGGCGGTCGGCGTCGGAACTGGCCGCCGGTGCGCGGATGCTGCGGGTGTTCGCCCCGCAACTGCCGCTCTACGGGATCGGCATCGTGCTCACCGGGGTCCTTCAGGCGCACCGGCGTTTCGCCTGGCCCGTCATCGCGCCGCTGCTGTCCAGCCTCACCGTGGTCGTCGTCTATCTGGCCTTCGGTGCCGCCCAGGGGCGTGGCGCGTCCGTGGCCCAGGTCGGCCGCAGCGGTGAGCTGCTCCTGTCTGCCGGCACCACCCTGGGCGTGGTCGTGCTGTCCCTGTCGCTGCTGATCCCGCTGCGTCAGCTGCGGCTGCGGCCCCGGTTCGGGTACGCCTTCACCGCCGATGCGCGGACGCGGATCGGCGGGCTCGCCACGGCCGGCGCGGTGACGGTGGCGGCGCAGCAGGTCGCGCTCCTGGTGATCCTGAACCGCGTCTCCGGTGGCCCCACCGGCTCCCCGCAGGTGTTCAACCTGGCCCAGGCCATCTTCCTGTTGCCCTGGGCGGTGCTCGCCGTGCCGCTGGCGGTGGCGTCCTATCCCACGCTCGCCACCGCGTCCGCCGCGGGTGACGAGGCCGGCTATCAACGGACCCTGTCGGCGACGGTGCGCGGCGTGCTGCTCTTCAGCTGCCTGGGCGTCGCGGCGCTGATCGCCACCGCGCAGCCCATCGCGGCCGTCTTCTACCCGGACAATCCGGCGTCCACCGCGGCGGCCATCATGGGCTTCGCCCCCGGCCTGCTCGGCTACGGGCTGTTCGCGGTTCTGTCCCGCGCGCTGTACGCGCGCGGCGACACCCGGGCGGCGACCGTGGCGATCACCCTCGGCTGGCTGGTCGTGCCGGCCGTGGCGCTGCCGTTGACCGCCCTGCTCCCCACCGCCGACCGGGTGCTCGCGGTGACCGTCGCGAACTCGGTGGGCATGCTGGTGCTCGGGGCGTTGCTGCTCACGGCGGTTCTGCGCAGCGCCGGCCGTCCGGCACTGGCCGGCGCGGGCCGGGCCGGGGCGGCCGGCGTACTGGCCGGGGCGCTCGCCGCGCTCGCCGGGTTCGGCGTCATCCAGTGGCTCGACACGCCGGGCGGCGGCACCCCGACGATGGCGGCGGCACTCGGTCAGGGCATGCTGTCCGGGGTTCTTGTCGGGGTTGTGTTCCTCGCCGTGGTCTGGTTCGTCGACCGGCGGGACGTACAGCCACTGCTCGCCGGAGTGCTGCGGCGTCTGGGCCGGCGGGGGCTGCGGGGCCGGGGCGAAGGGCCGACGCCGGGCGCGTCGACGCCGGAGCGGGGCGACGGGAAGGAGACGGCAACTCGATGAGTGAGCCAGCTCTGCCTGCCGGCTGGTCGGGCACCGTCGCGTTGGTGCTCGCGTCCAGCACCGGAGGGGTCGGCCAGCACGTCCGCTCGGTGGCACGTGGCCTCGTCGCGGGCGGTGCGACCGTCCTGGTCTGCGGGCCGGCGGCGACCCAGGAACAGTTCGACTTCACCGGTGTCGGTGCGCGTTTCGAGCCGGTGGAGATCCCGGCCAGCCCGACTCCGGCCGACGCCCGGGCAGTGCTTGCCCTGCGTCGGGTGCTCACCGCCGCCCGGGTCGATGTGGTGCACGCCCATGGTCTGCGTGCCGGGTTGGTCGCCGTGCTGGCCCGTCCCGCCGCCCCGCTGATCCTCACCTGGCACAACGCGGTGCTCGCGGGCGGGTTGCGCGGCGGGGTGTCCCGACTCGTCGAACGAGTGGTGGCCCGGGGTGCCCGGGTGGCCCTCGGCGCCTCCATGGACCTGGTGCAACGGGCCGCCGCGCTGGGCGCCGCCGACGCCCGACTCGCCCCGGTCGCCGCGCCGACGCTGCCCGCGCCACGTCGACGCCCGGCGGCGGTACGCGCCGAGTTCGGGGTCCGACCGGACCAGCCGTTGATCGTCTCGGTTGGAAGGCTGCACCCGCAGAAGCGGTACGACGTCCTGATCGATGCGGCGGCCCGCTGGCGTACGCGTACCCCGCCGCCGGTCGTGGTGATCGCCGGCAGCGGGCCGGCCTACCTGCCGCTGGCCGCACGGACCTCCGCGGCCCGTGCTCCGGTGACCCTGCTGGGGCATCGCACCGACGTGGCCGACCTGCTCGCCGGCGCCGACCTGGCGGTGGTGACCAGCGACTGGGAGGCCCGGCAGCTTTTCGCTCAGGAGGCGTTGCGGGCCGGCGTACCGCTGGTCGCGACCGCGGTCGGCGGGCTGCCGGAGCTGGTCGGTGACGCCGCCACGCTGGTCCCCGCCGGCGACGTGGACGCGGTCGACGCGGCGGTGCGCGCGCTGCTGGACGACCCGGTGGCCCGGGCCGAGCTGGGCCGGCGCGGCGCCGAACGGGCGGCGACGTGGCCGACCGAGACGGACACCGTCGCCGCGCTGGCCGCCCTCTACGCCGAGGTGGCCGCGGACCTCACCGGTTCGGTGGCCCCGGACTCCGACGCCCCGAGAACGGGACACCGGTGATGCTGCGCCGATTCGCCCCCGCCCTGTTGACCCTGCTCGTGGTGTCGCTGGGCGTCACCGCGCTGGCCGCCCGCCCGCCGCAGGGCACCCCGCAACGCACCGCCGACTTCGTGGTGCTGGCCGGGATCGCCGGGCTGCGCTGGGAGGACGTGGATCCGCAGAGCACCCCGACGTTGTGGCGGATGGCCGAGGAGGGGTCGATCGGCTCGCTGTCGGTGCGCTCCGCGCACCGACCCACCTGCCCGGTGGACGGTTGGCTGACCCTGGGCGCGGGCAGCTTCGCCGCGTGGAACGGCAGCCGGTCGGCCGGTGGCTGCCCGGCGGCAGGGGTGGCCGTCGAACAACCGGACGGCATCGGCGCGAACCTGCCCGACCAGGAGGGCGTGGTCCAGTACAACCAGCAGCGTCTGCCCTGGGGCGCCGTGCCCGGATCGCTGTCGGAGTCGGTGCGGTGTTCCGTCGCCGTGGGCCCGGGTGCGGCGGTGGCCGCCGCCCGCCCGTTCGGCCGCGTCGACCGGTACGCCTCGGCGCTGCCGGCCGATCCCCGGGTGCTGCTCGGTTCGTGCGTGCTGAGCATCGTCGACCTCGGCACGGTCAAGGGGACTGACCCGGCGACCCGCGCCGAGGAGGCCCGAGCGGCGGACGCCCAACTGGCCCGGGTGCTGGCCGCCCGGCCACCGCGGTCGTTGGTGCTGGTCGCGGGGGTCTCCGACACCGCCCAGCCGTCGCGGCTGCACGTGGCGGTCGCCGACGGGCCGGGCTGGGAGCGGGGGTGGCTCACGTCGGCCAGCACCGGCCGGGACGGTTACCTGCAACTGGTCGACCTCGCGCCGACCGCCCTCGCCGCGCTGGGCCGGCCGATGCCGGAGCAACTGTTCCTCGGCCGTCCGGCGATGAGCACCGGCGGCCGTCCGGCCGACCTGGCCGACGCGATCAACGCCCCGGCGGACGCCGACCGGGAGGCGGCCGCCCAGCGGGATGTCTCCGGCGGGTTCTTCACGTTCCTCGCCGGTGTGCAGGTGCTGCTGGCGCTCGCGGTGCTGCCGCTGCTGCGCCGGGCACGCCGGCAGGCCGGGCCGAGCGGGCCGACGCCGGTGTCCGCGCGGGTCGTGTCGGTGGTGGAGTTGGTGCTGGTGGCGGCGGCGTTGACCGTGCCGGCCGCGTTGCTGGCCGACGCGGTGCCCTGGTGGCGGAGCGGGCACCCCGGGTGGATCTTCGCGGGTGTCACGGCGCTGCTGGTGGCCGCCGGCACCGCGGCGGTCCGGTTCGCCCCCGGGTACGCGGGCACCCTCGGCCCGGTCGGCGCGGTGGCCGGCCTCACCACACTTGTCGTCGGGTTGGACGTGCTCACGGGGGCCCGCCTCCAGCTCAACGGCGTGGTCGGCTACTCGGCGTTGCAGGGTGGCCGGTACGCCGGGCTGAGCACGGTGGGCCTGGGGGTGTTTCTCGCCGGCGCGTTGCTCAGCGGGGGGTGGCTCGCCCAACGGGTGCAGCGCGGCTGGCGGCCGGCGGTGATGGTGGCCGTGGGTGGCCTCGCCGTGGTGGTGGTCGGCAGCCCGTACCTGGGTGCCGATCCGGTCGGTGCGATCGCGCTCACCGCCGGGGTCAGCGTCGCCGCCGTGATCAGCGCCGGTGGCTGGCTGACGGTCAGCCGGTTGGCCTGGGCCACCATGGCCGCCCTGGCGGTCGGCATCGGGTTCGCCGTGGTGGACCTGCGCCGTCCGGCGGCGGAGCGGGGCAGTCTGGGTCGGTTCCTCTCCGCGCTCGGCGACGGCACGGGTGGGTTCACCGTGCACCGGTCCAGCACGGAGAATTTCGAGACGTTGGTCAACAGCCCGCTGACCGTGTTGGCGCTGGCCGGTGGGTTGCTGGTGTGGTTCGCCCTGTTGCAGCCGTGGGGCGGGCTGATGCGGTTGTTCGGCATCTACCCGGCTGTTCGGGCCGCGTTGGCGGGCACCGTGGTCGCCGCGATGCTCGGCGGTGTGCTCGACGGCGCGGCGCTGGACGTGATGGGCGCTGCCGCCGCGCTGGTGGTGCCGATGGCGGCTCTGGCGTCGCTGCGGGTGCTCCGGCATGCCGCCGACCGCACCCGGCCGGTCCCGGGCCGTTCCCGTGGGGACGGCGCCGACGACGATTCGGGATCCGGCGGGGTCGGCCCGGCCGGTGGGGGTGACGGCCCGACCGGCGGTGGTGGGCCGCTGGGCGCGGTCCATCCCCGCCCGATCAGCGCCCCGAGCGCGAGCGCGCTCGGGGCTGTCGCGCCGCCCCCGCACGCTCCGGCCGACCGCTCCGCTGACGCCGACGACCCGGCGGAGCCGACCGTGGGTGGGTCGACGTCGGACGCCGCGCCGACGGTGGCCGTACCGCCCCGGCAGGTCACCCGGTCATCGACCGAGGTTGCCGCTTCCTGAGCGCCGGGCGTCGTCCGGATGACCCGGTGGTGTCGCACCTGGGGTGCGGCCTGCGGGTACCCGCCCGGGAGGTGTTACCGTCAAATCCCGTGGATCGCGTGATCACTCTGCTGATCAAGCACGGCGGTCTGCATGACCGCGACAGACGACACGGGAGCAGGCCTTGGCCCCATCAGCACGGACGACCAGGCACATTTTCGTCACCGGGGGCGTCGCCTCCTCGCTGGGTAAGGGCCTCACCGCCTCCAGCCTCGGCAACCTGCTGACCGCGCGCGGGCTGCGTGTGGTGATGCAGAAGCTCGACCCCTACCTGAATGTCGACCCGGGGACGATGAACCCGTTCCAGCACGGTGAGGTCTTCGTCACCGAGGACGGCGCCGAGACCGACCTCGACGTCGGGCACTACGAGCGCTTCCTGGACCGGGCGCTCTCCGGTAAGGCGAACGTCACCACCGGCCAGATCTACTCCGATGTGATCGCCAAGGAGCGGCGCGGCGAGTACCTGGGCGACACCGTCCAGGTCATCCCGCACATCACCAACGAGATCAAGTCGCGGATCCTGGCGATGGCCGACCCGGACGAGGACGGCCAGCTCCCCGACGTGGTGATCACCGAGGTCGGTGGCACGGTCGGCGACATCGAGTCGCTGCCGTTCCTGGAGGCGATCCGTCAGGTCCGCCACGACCTGGGCCGGGACAACTGCTTCTACCTGCACGTCTCGCTGGTGCCGTACCTGGCGCCGTCGGGTGAGCTGAAGACCAAGCCGACGCAGCACTCGGTGGCGCAGCTGCGCAACATCGGTATCCAGCCGGACGCGATCGTGCTGCGCTGCGACCGGGAGATCCCGGTGAAGCTCAAGGAGAAGCTGTCGCTCTACTGCGACGTGGACACCGAGGCGGTCGTCGCCGCTCCGGACGCCCCGAGCATCTACGACATTCCGAAGGTGCTGCACCGGGAAGGGCTCGACGCGTACGTGGTGCGCCGGCTCGGCCTCTCCTTCCGGGACGTGGACTGGACCAGCTGGGACGACCTGCTGGAGCGGGTGCACCGGCCCCGGCACACGGTCACCGTCGCGGTGGTCGGCAAGTACGTCGACCTGCCCGACGCGTACCTGTCGGTGAGCGAGGCGATCCGGGCGGCCGGCTTCGGCCACCGGGCCCGCGTCCAGTTGCGGTGGGTGCCCAGCGACGAGTGCGTCACCCCGGCCGGTGCCGCCGCTGCCCTGGCGGGCGTGGACGGCATCCTCATCCCCGGCGGGTTCGGGGTACGCGGTATCGAGGGCAAGATCGGCACCGCCCGGTACGCCCGTGAGAACGGCATTCCGCTGCTCGGCCTCTGCCTCGGCCTGCAGTGCATGACCATCGAGGTGGCCCGCAACCTGGCCGGCCTGGACGGCGCCAACTCGCTGGAGTTCGACGAGCAGGCCGCGCACCCAGTCATCGCCACGATGGCCGACCAGGAGGACATCGTCGCCGGCAAGGGCGACCTGGGCGGCACCATGCGGCTGGGGGCGTACCCGGCGACGCTGACGGAGGGCTCGATCGTCGCCCAGGCGTACGGCAGCACCGAGATCAGCGAGCGGCACCGGCACCGTTACGAGGTGAACAACGCCTACCGGGACGCGTTGACCAAGGCTGGCCTGCACATCTCCGGCACCTCGCCGGATGGTCGGCTGGTCGAGTTCGTCGAGCTGGACCAGAGTCTGCACCCGTTCTTCGTGGCCACCCAGGCGCACCCGGAGCTGAAGAGCCGCCCCACCCGCCCGCATCCGTTGTTCGCCTCGTTCGTGAAGGCCGCGGTGGCGTACTCCCAGGCCGACCAGTTGCCGGTCGACCTGGACGCGGCGACGGAGGCCCCGACGGCGCGCAAGGCCGCCCGCAACGGTGCCGCGACGAAGGCGGCGTCCGCGTCGTGAGCGATCGTGAACACCGCTACGAGGTGCGTTCCCGCGAGGAGCGTTACCGGGGGCGGATCTTCGACGTGGTCACCGAGGAGGTGACCATGCCGGGCGGCGGGACCGGGCTGCGCGACCTCGTCCGGCACGTCGGGGCGGTGGCCGTGGTGGCCCTCGACGACGCCGGTCAGGTGGTGCTGATCCGGCAGTACCGGCACCCGGTCGGGCGGCACCTGTGGGAGCTGCCGGCCGGGCTGATGGACGTCTCCGGTGAGGAGTTGCCGGCCGCCGCGTTGCGGGAGCTGGCCGAGGAGGCCGACCTCACCGCCGAGCGGATCGACGTGCTGGTCGACCTGCACAGCTCGCCCGGGTTCACCAACGAGCTGGTCCGGGTCTACCTGGCCCGGGACCTGGCCGACGTGCCGGTGGACGAGCGCCACGAGCGCCACGACGAGGAGGCCGACCTGCAGGTCGTCCGGATCGACCTGGACGAGGCGGTCGGCATGGTCCTGGCCGGCGAGATCACCAACGCCTCCGCGGTGGCCGGTCTGCTGGCCGCGGCCCGCGTCCGGGACACCGGCTGGTCGACGCTGCGCCGGGCGGACGCGCCGCTGCCGCGCTGAGCCACCACCCCTTCGAAGGGGTACGCGCGAAGGGGCCCCGCGGCAAGCCGCGGGGCCCTGGTCGTTCGGTGCGACGGGTCAGTCGCGCAGCGGCCGGCCCTGCGCGTCCGTGCCGCCGTTGACCAGGATCAGAAATGCCGTCGATGAGGCCCCAGACGGCGCCGACGCCGCAGGTCACGAGGCTGACCACGAGCGACGACCTTGCTCTTGTCGGACTGACCCGGGGCGTATCCGGGCTGATATTGAGGAGTGGTCATGGGCGGACCCATTAGTGATCCACTTGGCCGCTGCCCGCATGAGGGCCCGCCAGATGGGACGATAATGGCGAACACTGTCCTGACGGCTGAGGTGGGGTCCCACCGCCGGCCCCCGGTCGGTGCCCTGACACTCCGTCAGGACACCCGGGCACCGGATGCCACTGTGCTGGCTCACGGCACTGTTGGACGCGCCTAGACTGCCGCCGGCGGGACCGGTGAACCGCGGTGGCAATGGGGCCATTGCGGCACCGAGCAGTCGGGGGAGAGCAGCCCCGAAGAGAGGTGTCTGCATCGTGAAGGTCGGAATCCCACGCGAGGTCAAGAACCACGAGTACCGCGTGGCGATCACGCCAGCGGGCGTCAACGAGTTCACCCGCAGCGGTCATCAGGTCTTCGTCGAGTCCGGCGCCGGTGTCGGCTCCAGCATCACCGACGAGGAGTTCGCCGCCGCCGGCGCGAAGATCCTCGCCACCGCCGACGAGGTGTGGGAGACCGCCGAGCTGGTCCTCAAGGTCAAGGAGCCGATCGCCGAGGAGTACCACCGGATGCGTGAGGGGCAGGTGCTCTTCACCTACCTGCACCTGGCCGCCTCCAAGGAGTGCACCGACGCGCTCATCGACCGCAAGGTCACCGGTATCGCGTATGAGACCGTCGAGCTGCCCGACCGCTCGTTGCCGCTGCTCGCCCCGATGTCCGAGGTTGCCGGCCGGCTCGCCCCGCAGGTGGGCGCCTTCTACATGATGCGTACCGGCGGCGGGCGCGGCGTGCTGCCCGGCGGCGTCTCCGGGGTGTACGCGGCCAAGACGGTCGTCATCGGCGCCGGCGTCTCCGGCATGAACGCCGCCGCCATCGCGCTGGGCCTGCAGTCCGAGGTGCTGCTACTGGACAAGAACGTCGCCCGGCTGCGCCAGGCCGACGCCATCTACCGCGGCCACCTCCAGACCGTCGCCTCCAACGCGTACGAGGTCGAGCGGGCCGTGCTCGACGCCGACCTGGTCATCGGCGCGGTGCTGGTGCCCGGTGCCAAGGCGCCGACCCTGATCTCCAACGAGCTGGTCTCCCGGATGAAGCCGGGCAGCGTGCTGGTCGACATCGCCATCGACCAGGGCGGCTGCTTCGAGGACTCGCGCCCCACCACCCACGCCGACCCGGTCTACAAGGTGCACGAGTCGATCTTCTACTGCGTCGCGAACATGCCCGGCGCGGTGCCGAACACCAGCACCTACGCGCTGACCAACGTCACCCTGCCGTACGCACTGGAGCTGGCCAACCAGGGCTGGCGCGAGGCGCTGCGCCGCGATCCGGCGCTGGCGTTGGGCCTGAACACCCACGACGGCCAGGTCACCTATGGTCCGGTCGCCGAGGCGCACGGCATGGACGTGCTCCCGCTGACCGACGCGCTGGCCTGAGCGGTAGCGGGCTGACCGGCAGCACGGATTCGGCCGGCGTGGGCGAACAACCCACGCCGGCTCTGCGCCGTGCCGTCCGCGGCTATCTCGACCACCTCACCGTCGAACGTGGCCTGTCGGCGAACACGCTCGCCTCGTACCGTCGCGATCTGGACCGCTACCTCGCGACCCTGGCCGAGGCCGGCGTCGCCGACCTCGCGTCGGTCGGCGCCGGCCTCGTCGAGTCGCACCTGGCGCGGCTGCGCGCGGGCGACGACGTACACCCGCCGCTGGCGGTCTCGTCGGCCGCCCGCGCGGCCAGCGCGGTACGCGGCCTGCACCGCTTCGCGCTGCGCGAAGGGCTGGCCGGCGCCGACCCCAGCCGCGACGTCCGCCCGCCCACCCCGCCACGCCGGCTGCCCCGGGCGCTACCGGTCGACGACGTGATCCGGCTGCTGGAGACCGCCGGCCCGATCACCGCGACCGGCGACGACGCGCCCCTCGCGCTGCGCGACCGGGCGCTGTTGGAGTTCCTGTACGGCACCGGCGCGCGGATCTCCGAAGCGGTCGGCGCCGCCGTGGACGACCTCGACACCGACGAGGGCACCGTGCTGCTGCGCGGCAAGGGCGGCCGGGTGCGGCTGGTGCCGATCGGCGGGTACGCCGTCGACGCGGTGCGGGCCTACCTGGTCCGGGCCCGTCCCGGGCTGGCCGCCGCCGGCCGCGGCACACCGGCGGTCTTCCTCAACGCCCGCGGCGGCGCGCTGTCCCGCCAGGGCGCCTGGGGTATCCTGCGTGGCGCCGCCGGCCGGGCCGGGCTGCCCGTCAGCGGACCCGCCGCCGTCTCCCCGCACACCCTGCGCCACTCGTACGCCACCCACTTGCTCGACGGTGGCGCCGACGTGCGGGTGGTCCAGGAGTTGCTCGGCCACGCATCGGTGACCACCACCCAGGTGTACACGTTGGTCACCGTCGAGCGGCTGCGCGAGGTGTACGCCACCGCCCACCCGCGCGCCCGGGGCTGAACCGGTCACGGTCGGCTCCGACACGCCGGGCCGGTGCCGAACCCCCTGCTGGTCGGTGGCGTACAGTCGGCATCGGCGCGGACCTCCTGGGGCGACACGACCGGGGTGCGCAGCGGCGCCGCGAAGGACGTCGGACGGCTCCGACGCCGGGTGGGTCGTCGGGAGGGGGCAACGAGCACATGGCTGGCAACGGTGACCGTGCCGAGACCTGGACGTCGGAGCTCCGCGAGCAGCAGGCCACGCTCGGCGCGGACCTGGGTCCTGCGGACCCGGCTGCCTACACGATGCGCAAGCCCATCCCCGAGCCGATGCCCACCGATCGGCACGGCCCGGCGCGCATCATCGCGATGGCCAACCAGAAGGGTGGCGTCGGCAAGACCACCACCACCATCAACCTGGGCGCGGCGCTCGCTGAGTACGGCCGCAAGGTGCTGCTGGTCGACTTCGACCCGCAGGGCGCGCTCTCGGTGGGGCTGGGGGTCAACCCGCACAACCTCGACCTGTCCATCTACAACCTGCTCATGCAGGACGACATCGCCGCCGAAGACGTCGTCATCAAGACGGACGTGGCGGGGCTGCACCTGCTGCCGGCCAACATCGACCTCTCCGCCGCCGAGATCCAGCTCGTCAACGAGGTGGCCCGGGAGATGGCCCTGGCCCGGGTGCTGCGCACGGTCCGCAAGGAGTACGACTACATCCTGATCGACTGTCAGCCCTCACTCGGCCTGCTGGCGATCAACGCGTTGACCGTCGCGCACGGCGTGCTCATCCCACTCGAATGCGAGTTCTTCAGCCTGCGTGGTGTGGCGCTGCTGCTGGACACCATCGACAAGGTGCGCGAGCGGCTCAACTTCGACCTGGAGCTCGAGGGCATCCTCGCCACCATGTACGACAGCCGCACCACGCACTGCCGGCAGGTGCTCCAGCGGGTGGTGGAGGCGTTCGGCGACAAGGTCTACCAGACGGTCATCACCAAGACGGTCAAGTTCCCCGAGTCCACGGTGGCCGGTGCCCCCATCACGACGATGGACCCGGCGTCCTCCGGGGCGCGCAACTACCGTCAGCTGGCCCGCGAGGTGATCGCCGCCCAGTCGGAGCGGTAGCCGGAACGCCCCGTGCCCGCCTCGTGGACTACGGTCGTGCGGTGACCGCGCCACCCCTCGACTCGCCGGCCGTGCCGCACGAGGCCGCCGCCCCGGCGGTCGACGGTGTGCAGCCCGCCGGTTTCACGGTGCGGCTGGCCAACTTCACCGGCCCGTTCGACCTGCTGCTGCAACTGATCGGCAAGCACAAGCTCGACGTGACCGAGGTGGCCCTGCACACGGTCACCGACGAGTTCATCGCCTACATCCGGGCCATGGGCGACAACTGGGACCTGGACGAGGCCAGCGAGTTCCTGGTCATCGCCGCGACCCTGCTCGACCTGAAGGCGGCCCGGCTGCTACCCGCCGCCGAGGTGGAGGACGAGGCGGACCTCGCCCTGCTGGAGGCACGGGACCTGCTCTTCGCCCGGCTGTTGCAGTACAAGGCGTACAAGGAGGCCGCGGCGCACATCGCCGAGCTGGAGGCCGTCGGAGGCCGGCGGTATCCGCGGGCGGTCAGCCTGGAGGCCCGGTACGCCGAGGCGCTGCCCGACCTGGTGCTCGGCATCGGCCCGCAGCGGCTGCTGAAGCTGGCCGTGAAGGCGATGACCCCGAAGCCGGTGCCGGAGGTCTCCATCGCCCACGTGCACATGGTCCGGGTCAGTGTCCGAGAACACGCGGCGATCCTCAGCGCCCGGCTGCGCCGGGTCGGCACGGCCACGTTCTCGCTGCTCTGCGCCGACTGCGAGGCGACCCTGGAGGTGGTGGCGCGGTTCCTCGCGCTGCTGGAGCTGTACCGGGAGGGTCTGGTGTCCTTCGTGCAGGAGGAGGCACTGGAGGAGCTGACCGTGCGCTGGACCGGCCCCGCCGACGGTGACACCGAGCTGCACGTCGACGAGTACGCCGGCACCCCGGCCGACCCGGAGTCGACCGTCGCGCCGGCGGGGGAGCCCGGGGGACTGGACGGGACGGGAACCACGGAGGCTGAGCGGGATGAGTGACGAGGAACGCGGGGACTCTCTGGCCGACCAGGCTGCCGCCTGGGTCCCCCCGTGGGAGCGCCCCCGCCCGCCCACTCCCGCCTCCGACGAAGCCTCCGACGAGACCGACGGCGAACCGCCCCCGGACACGTCCGCAGGTGACCCCGAGCCGGGTGAGCCCGAGCTGGGTGAGCCCGAGCTGGGTGAGCCCGCGCCTGGTCAGCCCGCGCCTGGTCAGCCCGCGCCTGGTCAGTCCGGCGAGCCGACTGCCGCCGCTGGGGACGTACCCCATCGGTTGGCGGCGGGGCGACGGCGGGTGCCGGCCGCGCCGGAGCCGGCGCCGGAGTTGTCCGACGCGGAGTTGCGCGGCGCGCTGGAGGCGATCCTGCTGGTGGTCGACGAGCCGGTCAGCGAGTTGGTCCTGGCGCAGGTGCTGGAGCAGCCGGCCGAACGGGTCGGGCCGATGCTCGACGAGATCGCCGCCGGCTACACCGCCGCCGGGCACGGGTTCGAGCTGCGTCGGGCGGCGGGCGGGTGGCGGCTGTACACCCGGCCGGAATACGCTACGTACGTTGAGCGGTTCGTGTTGGACGGGCAGTCCGTACGGCTGACCCAGGCGGCGTTGGAGACGCTCGCCGTGGTCGCCTACAAGCAGCCGGTGACCCGTTCGCGAATCTCAGCCATCCGGGGTGTGAACTGCGACGGGGTCATCCGTACGCTGGTGACCCGCGGCCTCGTCGAGGAGTGCGGCACCGAACAGGACAGCGGGGCGTTTCTGTACCGGACCACCACGTTGTTCCTGGAGAAGCTCGGGCTGAACACCGTAGACGAGCTGCCGCCCCTCGCACCTTTCCTGCCCGACGACGTAGAAGAGCTTGCTGATGCGACCCGATAACCGTTCCCCTAAACCCGACGCCCCTGTCTTCGAGGGGGCTGAGCGCCTGCAGAAGGTGCTCGCCGCCGCTGGCGTGGGTTCCCGGCGCGCCTGCGAGGACCTGATCTTCCGTCGCCGGGTCACGGTCGACGGGCGCGTCGCCAAGCTCGGCGACAAGGTCGACCCGGCCACCGCCGTGATCCACGTGGACGGCGAGCGCCTCCAGGTCGACGTTCGCCTGGTCTACGTGGCGATGAACAAGCCGCGCGGGGTGGTTACCACCATGGCGGACGAAAAGGGACGCAACGAGCTGGCCGAGTTCATCGGCAACCGGGTGGAACAGCGGGTCTATCACGTCGGGCGGCTCGACGCGGACAGCGAGGGCCTGCTGCTGCTCACCAACGACGGCACCCTCGCGCACAAGCTCATGCACCCCTCGTACCAAGTGCTGAAGACCTACCTCGCCGAGGTGGTCGGGCCGATCCCGCGCAACCTGAGCAAGCGGCTGTTGGCCGGCATTGAGCTGGAGGACGGACCGGTCAAGGTCGACTCGTTCAAGGTGGTGGACACTCTGGGCAAATCCGCCCAGGTCGAGCTGAGCCTGCACGAGGGCCGCAAGCACATCGTCCGGCGGCTGATGGAGGAGGTCGGACACCCGGTCACCCGGCTGGTGCGTACCTCGATCGGGCCCATCCGGCTGGGTGACCTGCGCACCGGGCGGATCCGGCGGTTGACCAACGCCGAGGTCGCCGCCCTGTTCAACGCGGTGAGTGACTGACCCCCGAGTTCGGGGTACGGCAGCCGGTAGGCTCCGCAACGGCCGAGACGCGGCCGCCGGGGGTGGCGTGGGTCGCCTCCGGCGGCGTCGCGCGTGGGTCCGCCACGGACCCCGGGCATGATTGATGACGATGGACAACCGCTTGCGGCGCCAGATCACCGGGCGATCCGCGAGGTACGGGCTGAGGAGGACACGGTGGAGGAAAACGTACGGACCGGGCGATGTGTGGTCGCTGTGGACGGGCCGTCCGGTTCGGGTAAGTCCACCGTGTCACGGCGGCTCGCCGCTGGCATCGGTGCGCGCTACCTGGACACCGGGGCGATGTACCGGGCGATCACGTGGGCCGTGCTGCGCTCCGGCGTGGATCTCACCGACGCCGCGTCGGTGGCGAAGGTCGCCGGCGAGGTTGACCTGCGCATCGGCACCGACCCCCAGGGGTACGGCGTGACCGTCGACGGCGTGGGCGTGGACGCGGAGATCCGTGGCGCCGAGGTGACCGGGGCGGTCTCCGCCGTCGCCGCGGTGCCGGCGGTCCGCGAGCTGCTGGTCGCCCGGCAGCGCGAGATGATCGTCAACGCGGGCCGGATGGTGGTCGAGGGTCGTGACATCGGCTCAGTCGTGGCACCGGACGCTGACCTCAAGGTCTTCCTGACCGCCTCCGAGGCAGCCCGTGCGGCCCGACGCAGCGCCGAGGACGCCGCCGACGTGGCGGCCACCGCCGCTGACCTGGCGCGGCGGGACCGTCTCGACTCGACCCGCAAGGCCAACCCGCTGGCGCAGGCGCCGGACGCGGTGGTGCTGGACACCACCGAGCTGGGCATCGACGAGGTCGTGGCACGGCTGCGCGATCTGCTCGCGGAGCGAGGCGTGGCATGAGCGAGCGAATCATCGGCTTCGGCGCGGACGTGCCTCATCGCGGTCCGGAGCGCAGCGAGCGAATCATTGGGTTCAGTGCGGATGTGTCTCGTGACGGTCCGAAGCGCAGCGGAGGAACGGCATGAGTGAGCGTAGTGAGGGTGCGGGGTGGGTCGAGCTGCGTGAGCCCGACGTCGCCGTCGAGGAGCAGGCCGGCCCGCAGCCGGTGGTGGCCGTGGTCGGCCGCCCCAACGTGGGCAAG
Source organism: Micromonospora sp. NPDC005413 (assembly GCF_040606435.1). Lineage (NCBI taxonomy): Bacteria > Bacillati > Actinomycetota > Actinomycetes > Micromonosporales > Micromonosporaceae > Micromonospora > Micromonospora sp. NPDC005413. Next base: position 72,569 of record NZ_JBEXEV010000025.1, on the reverse strand, counting down.
TCCACACTGGTCAACCGGATCATCGGCCGCCGGCAGGCGGTCGTCGAGGACGTGCCCGGTGTGACCCGGGACCGGGTGCCGTACGACGCGCAGTGGAACGGCCGGGCGTTCACCGTGGTGGACACCGGCGGCTGGGAACCGGACGCCACGGACCGGGCCGCGGCCATCGCGGCGCAGGCCGAGACGGCGGTCGTCACCGCCGACGTGGTTCTCTTCGTGGTCGACGCGATGGTGGGCTCCACCGACGTTGACGAAGCCGCGGTGAAGATGCTGCGCCGCAGCGCCAAGCCGGTGATCCTGGTGGCGAACAAGGCCGACAACACCTCCATCGAGATGGAGGCGACCTCACTCTGGTCGCTCGGCCTCGGCGAACCGTTCCCGGTCTCCGCGCTGCACGGGCGAGGCTCCGGGGACCTGCTGGACGCCATCCTCGCCGCGCTACCGGAAGCACCGACGATCGTGGAGAACCGGCCGCGCGGACCGCGCCGGGTGGCGCTGGTCGGGCGACCGAACGTCGGCAAGTCCAGCCTGCTCAACCGGTTCTCCGGTGAGGAGCGGGCGGTCGTCGACGCGGTCGCGGGCACCACTGTGGACCCGGTGGACAGCCTGGTCGACATCGGCGGTCAGACCTGGCAACTGGTGGACACGGCCGGGCTGCGCAAGCGGGTCGGTAAGGCCAGCGGCACCGAGTACTACGCCAGCCTGCGCACCGCCGGTGCGATCGAGGCCGCCGAGGTGGCCGTGGTCCTGCTGGATTCCAGCGAGCCGATCAGCGAGCAGGACCAGCGGATCCTGTCGATGGTGACCGAGGCCGGCCGGGCAATGGTCATCGCGTTCAACAAGTGGGACCTGGTCGACGCCGACCGGCGGTACTACCTGGACAAGGAGATCGACCGGGAGCTGCGCCGCATCCCCTGGGCGATCCGCTTGAACCTGTCGGCGATGACCGGCCGGGCGGTGGACAAGCTGGCCCCGGCCCTGAACAAGGCCCTGGCCAGCTGGGAGACGCGGGTGCCGACCGCGCATCTCAACCAGTGGCTGACCGCGCTGGTGCAGGCCACCCCTCACCCCGTGCGGGGTGGACGCGCACCGCGGATCCTGTTCGCGACGCAGGCCGGGGTGGCGCCGCCACGGTTCGTGCTCTTCACCACCGGCCCGCTCGACGCCGGCTACCAGCGCTTCGTCGAGCGCAAGCTCCGCGAGGAATTCGGGTACGAGGGCAGTCCGATCGAGATTTCGGTCCGCCCGCGTAAGAAGCTCGGCCCTGGTGGCCGAGGCAAGGCGCACGGCTAACGCTGATTCGTACACCGAAAATGCCGGATGGGCCCCGCGCCCATTCGGCATTTCCCCACCCCACCCTCCTAGGACGCTGTAGGGGGTGTGCGGTGGTTCGGTCACCTCGCGATGCGAGTGGGGCCTGTGCGGACGACCCGGAGCTGCTGCGCTAAGCTGTACCGGTTGTCGCGGGGGAAACCACGCGGGAACGGGACGTGGCGCAGCTTGGTAGCGCACTTGACTGGGGGTCAAGGGGTCGTCGGTTCGAATCCGGCCGTCCCGACAAGATGAAACAGCAGGTCAGTGGGCTGGTCCGAGATATCGGGTCGGCCTTCCTGGCTTTCTGGGGACCACGTCGGTCAAGTGCGCCGGGCCGGCAGCGCATCTTGACCGCTGGTCAAGTCTCAAGCGTCCAGCCGGGATGCATGCCGAATCGTTTGCTGTCTGCATCAAGGCGGCCCGCAAGCGGGCCGCGCCGGCGGCGCTCGGCCTGCTGGGGGCGCAAGCGCCGGCATCGGCTGGCGCGCCGGCCGATTGCAGACTGCGCCAAGGACCGGAACCGATGCCTCCGGCGGGGATCTTCGACAGAGATGGGCTTGAAGCGCAGGAGCAGCGCCTTGCCCCACACCAGCCACCAGCAGTCATGATCTTTTCAGGACGAGAGCACATATGATCGGTGGCCCCGTCAAGGAGGTCAGTTGGAGACATGGCGCTTCGTGGCCGCTGTCACGATGATTTTGACGATGGGCCTCATCGGTGTCGCCCTAGCGACCAACTTTCGAGGCGTGACTGAGTGGCACATGCGCCGGTCGATGGCGACCGCGAGCGTGCTACGGCGAGTTCCGTCGCGGCGCTGGCTTCCGGATGCCCAGTACGACGAGCGTCTGGCGCGTTTCGTCTTGCTGGAGCGGGCAATTGGCGTGATCTTCGCTGCGGCCAGCGTCATGTTCTTGATCGTTCTCGTTCACGGGGTCCTGTCCGGCGAGCCGATGCCGTCGAGCAAATGAGGAAGGCGACGGTCAACAGCGGTCACCTCCTGGACGTGCCGGACGGTAGGGCGGCGCAGTTCAAGCCGGTCATCGCCGAGCGACTTTCGTCCGTGTCCACACTTCCTACACCGCGCGCCCGTGCAGCCAAGACCACCCCGCTGAAGACGACGCCACCCGACAACGGCAGACGAGCTGACCAGGGAAGCAGCTACCTGACCTGCCATCCACGATCTTCTTCTAAACCCCGGGCGGCTCGGGCTGCCGGCGCTTGCCAGCCGCCATTGGGACCTCACGGGTTATGAACGTTCGCCGAGCGTGCCAGTTTGCGCTGAACGGCCCGGAGGAGAAAGATCGTCTCTTCGTCTGATAGGCCGGTCGTGGTCGACCAATCACAACCGGATCCGAAAATGTCGCTGGCGAAAACTACCTCAGTGGCTATCAGGACACGTCGCCAGTCACGACGGCTTAGCGGCTCTTCAGCGCGGATCGACGCGTGCAAAGGACCGGCCTGCGCATAGAGATCCTCGACCCCCTCGAAGCCCATGGCGACCGCCAACGCTTCAGTGCTATGAGCCGGCCCGCCCCACTCCTTGAGCCCCCGGGCGAGTAGGTGGCGTTCAGCTTCGGTGAGGTCGACCATGACCAGGTCGCTGAGAGCTGCGGCTGGCTGACCTGGTTGCGCGTCCGCTCCGTCCATGCGTCGATCGTGCCAGCCTTGCGTCGTGTGGCTGTACAGCCACCCGTGCAGCCAAGCCGGTCGACGGCGGTAGGGCGAAGGCGGCATCAGCCGACAAGACGAGCAGGCCGGAGAACATAAGCGACGCGGGCCGACAGCAGTCTTGATCTTTGCAAGTCAGGGGTAGCCGTCGCGCTCGCGGCCTGCCCTGCGGGCGGCCTCCGGCCGTCCTGGGGCGCCCGCAGCGCCTCGTGCAGAGTACGTGCAATGATCTTGGTCCGGGGAGCCGGTAAGTAGCTGGCCCGCCCCGGTTACGGCCACAGTGGTCGCTGTCGCTGTCGCCTTCCTAAACCGTGCATGGTTCCGGGGACCACGCAGGGACCACACGTAGCGCCCGATGGTGGAACGATACGCGGTCAGGTGCACGGCTTGATCATGGGCATAACGTGTGTGACGTGCGGGAACGCTTACCAACTCGTCCTGGGGGTCAAGGGGTCGTCGGTTCGAATCCGGCCGTCCCGACGCAGGTCAGAGGCCATTCGGAATCTTCCGGATGGCCATTTCTGATCTTGTACAGCAGCGAAGTACAGCAACGGCTCATTGATCAAGGCTTTCGCCGAGCCTCCGCAGGGCTTCCCGGCAGGGGTAGTCGGCAGCGACCGGAAGCAGCTTGGCCGCTATGTCCTCGTAGTCGCCAGAGCCACTGGTGGTCCACAACATGCCGCGAGTTCGGTAGTAGGCGCGCAGCGGCTCGACCTGCTCCTGGTACTCCTCCTGGTAGTGCGAGTACATCAGCAGCAGCTCGGCGCGTCGCTCGGCTTGCTGCGGGGCCAGTTCTAACTGACGTTCTACCCGGCGGCGGACCGTGAGGTCGAGTTCGTCCTTCGTCAAGACGAGCTCGATCACCGTGTCGGGTGCATGGGCGCTCTGCGCTAACAACTCCGCCTGACCGATCCGGCGCGGGTAGTTGCACAGCAGCCAGCCGCCATCCACGACGGCTAGGGCGTCAGCGATTGCCTTCGTGGTCAGCTCATCCGGGACAAGGTGCCCGGTCTGCATATACCGGTTCATCTGTTCGCCTAGCGGCGTCCGCAGTTGCACGTGCTCGCGGCAGACGTTGCCTGGACTGATGATCTGGAGGCCGGTCGCCTCTGCCAGAACCGCCGCAGCGGAGGACAGGTCGACTAACGGCCCGGCGATGAGGGCAGCGTTCGGCATGCGTGCTCCCAGATGCAAGTGGCCGGCGAAGGGCAAAGCTAGCAGCACGCGTAAAGCACCAGGTGGGACGCAGGTGTAAAGCATCAGCCGGGACACGACAAGTAGCCGAGTAGTACCTGTGACGCTCCTATTTTGCGCAAGTGGTATCGGGTCCCGTGCCGATGACCTAGGTCAGGAACTGAATGCGAGGCGCGTCGTGGCTGTGAGCGACGGGCTCTGCGCAGTGCTCGCAGGTGTGGGTCTGCGGGCGGACGAGGTTGGTCTGCGTTGAGAAGGTGCCCGACTGGACCGGTTCCGGGCAGAGGTAGCCAAGGTGCAGTCGGACCCAGGGGGCGCGGGTCAGGGCGAGCGATGGCTGGTCCCGTTTGGCGTCATGGAAAGGCGCCCACCAGTAGTCCACCACTGCGCGCAGGATCGTCCGTCCCCGTTCGGAGGTGTGGTCGAACGCGGAGATTCGTGCGGCCATAGGGTGCTGGCCGGTCTTGCTGTCACCGGAGCAGGTGCCGTGTTCTGCGCCGTGTTTCAACCCTGTAGTACGGCCGGTTCTTTGGCAGATGAAGCAGTCCAGGCTGAGTTCAACGTCGCTCTTCCAGTGCAGGTTGTGGAAGGGCGAGTCGCTGAGGGCCAGGACAGCCGTTACTTCGACGGATCGCAGCACGGCTCGATCTTGGCAGGCGTGGCGGTTAGCCGTGGACGGCGGATGCCTCAGTGAGGCAGGCAAAAGTCTCGCGGCGATGTAGCGCTTGAGGCATCGCATGATCTCGGTCTTGGTCTTGCCTTCGGCGGTGCGTCGGGCGACGTAGTCGCGGGTGGGTTGGTGGCAGCGCATGCGGACGAGGGCGACGCGCCAGAGGGCGCTGTTGGCGTCGCGATCGCCGCCGCGGTGTAGTCGGTGTCGGTCGGTGCGTCCGGAGCTGACCGGAATCGGGGCGGCGCCGCAGAGGCGGGCGAACGCTGCTTCGGAGCGGAGCCGGTCGGGGTTGTCGCCAGCGGTTACGAGCAGTTGCCCGGCGGTATCGACGCCGACACCCGGCAGCGCGACGAGGTCGGGTGCGGCGGCGGTGACCAGGGTCGTCAGGTGGATGTCGAGGTCGTCGATCTCGGCTTGCAGGGCCAGCCAGCGGCGGGCGAGGCTGCGCAGGGCCAGTTTGGTGGCGGCGGCGGGATCGGTGATCGGGCCGTGTCGCAGGGCGGCGCAGCCACGGATGTGGTGCTTGCCGGTCAGCCCACGCAGCGATTGTCGGATGGCTTGCGGCGCCGAGACGATGAGGGCGTCAAGTTGCCCACCGGCTTGGATACGCGCCTTCATCGCCCCGCGTCGGGCCACTCGCAGGGCGCGGATCATCTCGACCTGGGCATCACGGGACTTCGGTGTGCCGGTGGCCCGTCCGGACAGGACGACGCGGGCGGCGGCTTCGGCGTCGATCACGTCTGACTTGCCGGCGCGGCGGCGGGTGGAGCGGTCAGGGCGGTCGACCTCGATGACGGTGAAGCCGTAGTCGGTGAGGAAGCGCAGCAATCCGGAGCCGTAGCTGCCGGTGCCTTCTAACCCGACCTTGTCGACGTGTCCGAAGGAATCTGCCCAGGTTGCGAGCTGGGCGTATCCGCGCGTGGTTGTCGGGAAGGACCGGGTGTCGAGCAGTTTGCCGGTGTGGGCCAGGACTGCTGCCACATGCACGTCGGCGTGGGTGTCCACGCCAACCGTCACCGTCGTTTGATCGCCCATCAATCTCCTCAGCCGCATCGAACAGAGTCTCGATCGCAGGCACCGGCTGAACGTTGGACAGCACGGGGATGAGGGACGAACCCAGGCTCCTGATCAGGTCACTACGCCACCAGGTGCCAGCACCGAGAGAGGTGATTTCGGCGGTCGGGTCGACGGGTCAACTTGAAGGCACGGAGCCGGTGAGAACTCGGGTCAGACCCAACCGCCGAGATCGCCATCAGCATCATTGTCGGGTCTCAGGACGTCCGTGACAGATCAGTCTCGGGACGTGGGTGACACGTCCGGCTAGACGATCTTGTTGCTGGACAGCGTAGCGGGACTGCTCGGTAGTTGGGATTACGAGCGGGCCCAGCTGGCGAGTTCTTTGGCCCCGGTTGCTGTGGTCGGGTCGGGGTCTTGGGCCAGGGCGTTGCAGAGGATGAGGAAGTCGTCCACGGTGCCGGTGAGCTGGCCGAGCCAGTCGGGGAGGAGGTAGTTCACGACGGCGGCGTGGAGGTGGTAAAGGTGGTCGAGGCCAGCGGTCAGGAGGTCTGTGGCTGTGGTGGTTGCTCGTGCGACGAGTCGGGTGCCGTGAATGTCGTTGCGGCGTAGCAGGGCCAGGCAGGTCGCTTCGACGACGGCGGTGTCGCCGCTGTCGAGGAGGAGCCGCTGGAGGATGTCGACGATGTCGTCTTGGTTGGCCCAAGCGGCGAGTTGTTGTCCTGCGGCGGCCCGGGTTGACCAGTCCGGGCTGTTGGCGGCCGCGACGGTTTCCTGAGATGGGGCAGGGGCCTGCATGGGCTCAGGCTTCCACAGGGGGTTGTGCTGTGGGGGTGCGTCGGGCTGGTTCTGGCTTGCGGGCCTTGAACCGGGCGATGTCCTTGGTGGTGGTGCGGGCGACTTCGGTGACGAGTTGGTCGCCGTCGTGGACGCGGAAGGTGGTGTCGGCGGCTTCGACGGTGAGGGTCGCTCCGGCGTGAGCGATGCCGACGTGGATCCGTTGACCTGCGATGACCAGGGCTCCACGGCAGCTGACGCGGCGTTCGACCCCGGATCGGTTCGGGTGCTGGGGTGGGTGGTGGTCCGGCGGGGCGGGCGTCGCGGATGCTGGCGACTTCGGCTGGTGTTAGGGGGTTGGCAGGCTGCGCAGGAGGATGCCGTCGGCGGTGATCTGCACGAGGCTGCGGTCGAGTCGGACGGTCACGCGCCTGCCCGCGAAGTGGTAGCCGACGGGGTGTTGCCGTCCGGCGAGGCTGATCAGGCCAGTGGCGTTGACGAGCCGTTCGACCTCGATCGGGGCGCCGGCTCGGACGGCACCGGTGGTAATCGGTGGCGGCCCGGCGGGTAGGCCGTCGTCGGCGAGGAGCTGCCGCAGGTGGGCGGGGGTGAGCCGACGGCACGGTCTTGAGCCGGACGCCGCCGATGAGCAGGTGAACGACTGTGGTGTCGGCCCACAGGGTGACCGGGAGCCCGGAGCGGGTGGGGCTCAGCCAGAACTGTTGCCCGCAGAGGGTGAGGTTGCCCGAGGCAGGAACGAGGCGGGTGACCTCCACGGCCAAGCCGACGTCGTCACCGGTTGCCAATGGTGCTGCTGCGACGGTGCCCGTCGGGCCGGCGGCTGACGGAGGTGCCGGCGCAAGCAGCGGCTTTCGGGGTGCGGGGATGGCGGTGTTCAGCGTTGGCGGCAGCCGCAGCGGGATCTGCTCCTCGACGGGCTGGGCGGTGAACCGGTCGGCTGGGGTTTGCTGTTCCGACGTTCGCTCGCTTGGGCGTCCGTCGCGCCGTCGATGTTAGGTTCGCTGGCATGACTGTGCGGACCACGGCCAAGCAGTTCCACGCGGCTGACGGTGTCGAGGACTGGCGCTCCCTCTACCACGTGGTCTCGGCCCATTTCCGGACCGGCTCGCTGGCCAAGGGCGCCGCGCTCGTCAATGAGATTGGCCGGCTCGCCGACGGAGCCGAGCAGCAGTACCTCAACATCGACCTGCGCTATGCCGGCGTCACGGTGTCACTGTCGCGGCGAGACATCGGGCTGGCCCAGCGGATCTCGGCTGCTGCGAAGGAATTGGACACCCCCGCCGATCCGACCGCTGTGCAACTCATCAACGTCACTCTCGACGCACTCGTCGGCGCGGAGGTGCTGCCGTTCTGGCGGGCACTGCTCGGCTACGACCAGATTGGCGATGACTATCTGGCCGACCCGGCGCGCCGCGGCCCGGGCTTCGGGTTGCAGCAGATGAACACGGCGCGCCCAGGACGCAACCGCATGCACCTCGATGTCGCCGTCCCGCACGATCAAGCCGAAGCCCGCATCGCTGCTGCCCTGGCCGCAGGGGGTCGATTGGTCTCCGATGCGTACGCGCCGATGTGGTGGGTCCTGGCCGACGTCGAGGGCAATGAGGCCTGCGTCGCCACCTGGGCTGGCCGGGAGTAGGCCGGCCAGCTTGAGGAAGCAGCCAACCGGGGACGCTGGTTGCTTAGGGCGTAGGCCCGATGTTGCCGTCCTCGTTGGTTAGGCCAGCATGGTCATAGCCGCAGGTGGCTGCCTTGGCAGCCCGCTCGATCTTGGCCCGGTGGGCCTCGCGGGCCGCCGTGTCGATCTGCTCCTCGTACCCGGCTGCTACCCCGGTCCGGCCGTCGAGTTGCTCGCGCAGGATGTCGGCATGTCCGGCGTGCCGGGTCGTGTCGCTGAGGACGTGGACCATGATGTTGAACAGCTTCACGTCGGGGCGCGGCCACCATGGCACGTGGCCGGGGGCGTCGATGGGAAGCTCTTTGATCGTCGCGTCCGCGTGGTCCCATGCGCGCCGGTAGAAGCCGATGATTTGTTCGCGGGTCTCGTCTGGGCTCACCCACAGGTCGCTGCCGTCCGAGTCCTGCCAGCGGGGCAGCGGCTCCGGGAACGGGCGGTCGAAGATCTCGCCGAGGTATCTGGCCTCCCAGGTCGCCAGGTGTTTAACCAGGCCGAGGAGGTTGGTCCCGGTCGCCGTCAGGGGGCGCCGGATATCGTATTCGGGAAGACCGTCGAGCTTCCAAAGCAGTGCCTGACGTGTGAACCGCAGTTCGTCGTGCAGGTAGTCCTTCGCGAAATCATCGATCATGGAGAACGAGCCTGCCATGCGATGGCAATACGGTGCAGCCCTGGAGTTCAGAGCGCTGTGGCGTCGTAACTCGCGGAAACGAATTCTCCCGATGACCGCGACGGCTGCGACGTCAGCAGGGGTAGCCGGCTGAACCAGCATGCTCCCCACCGCGTTCGTCGCGCTCGCCGGTCAGGGGTAGGTGCGGGGTGAAGAATCTGGCTGGGATCGTGCTGCCGAGCGGTGCGCGCCACATCCGCCAGATCTTCGGCCCTCCGTCGGGGAGGAGCATCGACGGGCCGGGTAGGTATCCGAGCCGCAGATAGAGGTCGCGGTTGCGTGGGCTGGTGGCCTCCAGGTAGGCGGGCAAGCCGAGCGGGTCGATTTGTTGGTGGTGGTTACTCAGCAACGCGGTGCCAGTTCCCTGGCCTTGATGTTCGGGGCTGACGGCGGCGTAGGCGAGGTAGTGGTGCGCCTCGGGCGGGTGGTGCGATTCGAACATCGTCTCGAGGAGGAGGAACTTCGGCGCGTACGCGCCGGTCGCTTCTCGCACACCCACGTGGCGGTCGGCGGCGATGCTGGGGGACGGTGCCGGGCGGGTGTACCAGATCGCGGTGGCGGATCCGTCAGCAGCCATGTCCACGTGGGCGTATTGCAGGCCGTGCCCCACAACGTGGGTGAAGTAGCGGTAGGAGATGAAGCGGCGATCGTCATGGTCGGAGACCAGCCACTCGGCGACCGGGTCGTGAAGGAACGTCTCGGCGAGGATGCCGATGAGTCTGCCCGCGTCGTCAGGCGTGGCCTGACGCACGGTCACGGTTGTGCTGGTGCTGTTCATGGTTACTCCTGTGATGCTCAGGTTGCCTTGGCCGCGCGTGAGGCGGTTGTTCACGGTGACTTCCGAAGCGGACGGAGGCGGAGTTAGCGGTAGGCGGCGGTAGCGAGGTCGCCGACGGCGGCGTCGACGGCGGCGGTGATGTCGCGTACCGGTTGGTAGTGCTGCGCGGCGATGGCTTTCAGGCGAGCGGTCAGGGTGGCGGTGTCGTCGTCGAGGTAGAGGTGGTGGGTGAGGCCGAGGTCGGCGACGAGGCCGGCGAGGGCGGCGGTGTGGTTGTTGGGTTGTTCGTGGCCGGCGGCGAGGTAGCGCAGGCGGGAGCGGGCGATGACCGCCCATTTGCTGTCGGTGGGTAGGTAGGTGTCGGCGCGTATGAGGCCGCCGAGGCGCCGTCGGGTGTGGTGTCGCAGGATCCCGCCGGCGACGAGGCCGGCGAGGGTGCGGTCGTAGAGGTCGTCGGAGAACCCGCGCAGCCAGGCGCGCAGGGGTGGGTGGGTGTGGCGGATGGTGGCGGTCGCGGCGTCGGCGATCAGGTCTCCGACCGGGCGGTCGATGTGCGGGTGTATCCGTTGGTGGCTGGCCGGGCGGGTTTCGGCGTTCGGGTCGAGGGTCACCCGCCCGGCCAGGTACAGGTCGATCAGGACCGCGCCGGCGAGCCCGAGGGCGAGGGTCTGCCGGTGCACGTGGGGGTGTCCGGTGTCGTCGTCGTGGCCGAGGAGGAACAGGTCATCGCGCAGCGGCAGGCGCGGGATCGACGCGGTCATCATCGGCGCTCCTACCGCAGCCCGGCGGTGAGTCGCCGCAGCCGCTCATGTGCCCCGCCGTACGCGGGTCCGGCGGCGGGGAGCAGGGTTTTGTCGATGGCGGCGAGGACGGTGTAGTTGGGGTCGCACACGTTGCCGATCGGCGCCCGCCCCGCCTGCGACACAAGCTGGTAAGCGTCCAGGGTTTCCAGGCCGGTCAGGGCGCTGGCCCAGCCGACGAGGTCGTGCTGGGCGATGCGGTAGGCATCCTCCAAAGGTCTCGCGCAACCGATCGTCAGGATGTCCCGGTCGGTCTCCAACCGCGGCCACCGAGTGGTGACGCCTTTGATGACGTCGATGGCGAGGGTGGTGGCCGTGGCGATCTCGACGCCGACGCCGCAGGCCTCGCCCTCGCCCTGGCGGGCGTGCCCGTCGCCGAGGGCCAGCATCGCCCCGTGGACGTTCACCCCGAGGTAGAGGGTGGTGCCGGCGCGCAGATGCGGGGTGTCGAGGTTCCCGCCGTGGGTGTCGGGCACGAGTGTGGAGCGGGCCTCGAACCCGCCGGGGGCGACCCCGATCGTGCCGATCATCGGGTCCAGCGGCAGGTCAACGCTGTGGTCGCTGCGGGTGGCCTGAAACCGTACGGTCCCGGCCTGCCGGTCGATGCCGTACACCCACACCCGCTCCTCCAATGGAGGCTGCAGGGTGGCGGTATGGGCGGTCGAGGTCAGTGCCCCGAAGTGCGGGAACGTCGAGGACACACCCCAGTCCCGCGCCGGGGTGATGGCGGCGAGGTGGACGACGAGGGTGTCGCCGGGCTCTGCGTCCTCGACGAAGAACGGCCCGGACACCGGATTGAGGTACGGCATGCGGCACACCTGCGACGGCAGGTCCGCCGGCCCCCGAACGAGACCACCGAAGCAGTCCTCCGTCGCGACGGTGAACACGTCACCGCCCCGCACGTGCGCGACCGGCATCCGACCACCGAAGGTGTAGGCCAACTCGTCCCGAGCGGGCCGGTAGGTGAACCTGTCCATGCCGGTCACACCCGCTCCACGTGACGCGCCTGCGGCTGCGCGGGCGCTAACCCCGACAGGGCCGGTCGGCGGCCGGACAGGTACAGGCCGGCCAGAACGATGACGCCGAGGGCAAGCCATGCCAGGCCGAGACGTTGGGCGGCGATGTTGGCGTTGACCACCACCCACACCAGGATGGCGAAGCCGATGGCGGGCATGACCAGGTGCGCCCACCAGTTCCGGCTGCGGCGACGGATGAGGTGGTGCACTACGACGGAGACGTGCAGGACGAGGAACGCGACCATCGCCCCGAAGTTGATCAGCGAGGACAGCAGGGTGATCCCATCCGCATGGGTCGCCATGTACAGGCCCAGCGCCAGGGACACCGCGCCGGTGAGCAGCGTCGCGTTGATCGGCACGTTGCGGCGGATCGACACCTTCGCCAGAAACGCCGGCAGCTGCCGGTCACGGGCCATCGCGTACAGCAGCCGAGAGGTGGCGACCTGCGCGACCATCGAGTTCGGCAACCCCCACGCGATCGCCGTCGCGACCGCGCAGAGGGTCGCCAGCCACCCCCCGCCAGCCACGGCGGCGGCGTCGTAAAAGGCGGTGCCGTTCGGGTCACCATTGGCCAGCAACGAGGCCGGGTCGGGGACGAGCATCGCGGCCAGCCACGTCTGCGCAATGAACAGCACCCCGGCCAGAATCAGGACGGCCGCCATCGCCCGGCCGATCTGACGGGAGCCGCCCTTGGTCTCCTCCGCCAGCATGCTGATGCCGTCGAAGCCGAGGAACGACAGCACCGCGATCGACACCGCGCCCGCCACCAGAGACCAGGTGAACGTGTCGGCGTTGTAGAACGCCGCCCAACTGAACCGGCCCCTACCCGAGGCGAGGGCCCAGCCAGCGATGGCCAGGAAGACCGCTAGGACGATCAGCTCGCCGACGAGCATCACCCGGGTGACGGCCGCCGTCATGCGGATCCCCACCGAGTTAACGACCGTGTTCACTGCGACGAACCCGAGCAGCCACAGCCACACCGGCACCGCCGGGACCGTGGCGTGCATCGCCACCGACGCCACCAGGTACAACAAGCCTGGTACGAGGACGTAGTCGAGGAGGATCACCCAGCCGGCGAGGAACCCGACCGGCGGGCTGATGCCGCGGCCCGCGTAGTTGTAGACGCTGCCCGACATCGGGAACGCCTTCACCATCTGCGCATACGAGAACGCCGTGAACACCAACGCCACCACACCGACCGCGTACGCCAAGGCCACCATCCCGCCAGAGCCGGCGTACACGCTGCCGAAGATCGCCATCGGCGCGATCGGCACCATGTACACCAGCCCGTAGGCCAACAGGTCCCGGAACCGGAGTTGGCGCGCCAACTCCTGCCGGTAGCCGTAACGATTTAGGTTGTCCTGATCGAACATCCAGGATCCTCTCTCAAACCTTATGAATGACTCATCGGTATCTGCTCTACGAAAGGGCCCGTTTTTGCGGTTTGACCGCGACGCCCCTAGACGGATGCGGCACTTGGAAGCGGCGACGAGAGTGACTAAAGGTGAGAACTGTCGATGTCGGGAAGGCTCGTCGTCCACGTCTGACAATTCGCCGACAAAAGCCCCTCTTCGGATGACGGCGACCGCGCGGATGAAGTGCGGCGGACGCGGCCCTGCTGGCATGCCGTACTGCGGCCCGTAGCCGTAGAGGGCCGCTCATTGGTCCGGGCCGGTCAATGAGAGAGATGCGTCGATGTCGGTGGATTGTCAGAGTCTGAAGTGAATCCTGTCCGACAACGGCTGAAGTCGGCGATTGTCAATGGGCTTCTCCTGGCAGGCCCAGGGCGGATCGTCCACCACTTTGACGGCGCCGCCGCACTACCAATCAGCACACCCGGCCGGCCGGGCGGATTCGTCTTGCCCGACATCAACGGCGCCGCCATCGGCACCAGGAGGACCTACGATGCGCTTTCCGGATCTTGCAGGCAACGAACTGTTCGATGTCGTGATCGTCGGCGCAGGTCCGGCGGGCCTGTTCGCAGCGCTGCGCGCCCAGCGCGCCAACCACGCCCGCCTGCTGATCGTCGACGGGGGTCAGGACGTGGCCTGCCGGCTAGAGGCCCGCGGCACCGACCCGGACAACAACGAGACGATCACGACAGGCTTCGGCGGGGCGGGGTTGTTTTCCGATGGCAAGCTTTGCCTGTCCCATCGCATCGGATCCACCGTCGCGCACCGCTTCCCGGTCGCGGACGTCGAGCACCGCCAGCACGCCATTGACGAGCTGATCCGCTCGGGTGAGCCGGCACCGCTGCAGGGCGTCGACGGGACTGCGGCCGCAGCCCTGCAGCAACGGGCCGCCGCGCTGGGCATGGAGTATCTGCACTACCCGATCCGGCACGTGGGCAGCGACCAGCTCCCCGGGATGCTGTCACGGCTACGGGCCCGCATCACCGCCGGCGCCGAGGTGCGTTGCCAGACCACAGCCGTCGACGTGGTCGAGTCCGAGCGGCCCGGCGTCCGCTGGAAGGTGCTGATGAATCAGCCCGATCGGCCCCCGCATTGGGTACACGCCGGCTGCGTGGTGCTGGCCCCGGGCAAGGTCGGCGCCGCGTGGATGGACCAGCTCGGCCAACGGCTGGATCTGCGCCGCCACCCCGCCCAGCCCAAGCTCGGATTCCGGCTGGAAGGACCAAAGGACTTTCTAGATCCGCTGCTGGCGGTCGCCGGCGACCCGAAGCTGATCTGGAAAGCCGGCAACGGCGCGGAGGTACGCACACACTGCGTCTGCTACGGAGGCGACGTGGTGCCCGCCGACTACGACGGGCTGCTGCTCGTCGGGGGCCACTCTGAATCCAGCCATCATGCCGATCGCTCCAACACCGCCGTGATCGCCACCGCAGGGCGTGCCCTGAGACTGACGGCGCAGGAAGTCCGCCGTCTCGTTGCCGCGATCAACGATCGCCACGCGGGGCTGGTCGCTCAGCGCCTCGGCGACTTCCTGACCGGTGCACCATCCACCACCCCCGTCACCGACTTCGCTCGAGGCTTCGACCCCAGCATGCCGCACGTCGCGGCTGGCAACCTGGCCACCGAGCTGCCGGAGCCGGTCGTCCAGCTGCTGCGGCAGTTCGTGCATCGCCTCGCCGAGCTGTGCCCGCAGGCGCTGCACCCGCACAACGTGCTCTACGGCCCAGCCGTGGAACGGTGGGCGCCAGGCTTCGCCGTCTCCGACGACATGGAAACCGATCGGCCGGGCCTGTTTCTCGTCGGGGATGGCCCCGGCCTTACCGGCGGCATCATCGGCGCCGCCGAAACCGGGTGGCTCGCCGGCGACGCGATCGCCGACCGACTCACCAGCGCCGTCACCCTTCTCTGACCCTTCCGGGAGAATCGATGCCTCTTACCCCCGTCCCCACACCTCTGTGCGCCGACAACGCCCCGCTGTGGTCTGGCGCCGACCTCACGACCGACGACTACACCGTCGCCCTCGATGGGCGCCAGGTCGTCGAGGTCGCCGACGCCACGGAGGCCGCCTGCCGCGGGCTCGGTGGTCGGGACATGACCTTCGACCCGCACGTGTGCCGCGACGACTTCCCGCTGCCGTCGGTCGGCCCGGTCCTGGCCGAGGCCGCCCGTGAGGTGGCTGACGGCCGGGGCTTCGCCGTCGTGCGGGGCATGCCGCTCGACGGCATGGACGACCAGCAGGCCGCCGTCATGGTGCGAGGCCTGGTTACCCACCTCGGGCCGATAGCCACCCAGAGCCGGGACCGGCACTTGATCCGGCACGTGCGCAGCACGGGTCGTCCCCTTGGCGACGCCGTCACCCGCGGCCACCAGACCGCCGAGCGGTTGTGGTTCCACACTGACGGCGCGGATGCCGCGGTGCTGCTGTGCCGCCGCGCAGCCGCTGTCGGCGGGCTGAGTCGGCTCGCCTGCGCCGCCGCGGTGCACAACACGATGCTACTGCGTGACCCGACTGCGGTGGCTGTGCTCTACGAGCCGTTCCACTTCCACATGGCTGGTGGCAACGTGCCTGGCCTGCCCGCCACGTTCACCTCGCCGATCTTCTCGCTCTACCGCGGCAACTTCAGTACCAGGTTTGTGCGGCACACCCTGCTGGAGACCCAGCAGGTAACCGGGGTCGTGTTGCCCGAGGTGGTGCTGACCGCGTTCGACCTCATCGAGGACATCGCCGGCCGGCTCAGCGTGGACATGGAGTTGCGCGCGGGCGATCTGCAGATCGTGAACAACCACACGGTGCTGCACTCCCGCACCGCCTACACCGATCCTGACGACGTCGAGCAGGCCCGGCACCTGCTGCGCTGCTGGCTGACGTTCCCGCACTACACCGGCCGGCGAGCCGGATTCGTCGATGAGGCGCTGCGCTTCGGCTGGCTCACCGACGAGCAGCAACGCGAAGCCGCCGGGATCTGGACCCCACCGACGCCCGTCGGCCTGAACGACCGTGGATAGGAGAAGGCCGGTGCCGCCGTCATCGCCGTCCACCACCCTGCAGATTTGCGACGCCCTGGAAGCCCACGCTCGCGAGCGTGGCGATTGGCTCGCCGTCATCGACGCCACGACGGCACTGACCTTTGCGCAGCTCTGGCAGCAGGCCCGCGCCCGAGCCGCCCTGCTCGGTCCGCGACCCGGCAGGGTCTGTGCGGTCTCGGCTACGTCCACCGGCGCGTTCTTCGCCGATGTCGCCGCGATCTGGCTGGCCGGCGGCGTACCGATGCCCCTGGATCCGGCGACTCCTCCACCGCTGCGAACCGCGATGACCCGACGGGCGTCCACCGGCACGCACACCTGCCAGCCGTGGAAGGCCTTGCTCAGCATCGTCGGCGGCACTTACCGCCCGCTCGTCACCGGCGGTGAGCCGCCGACAGTTGCCCGCAAGGCGCACGCCGTCGGCCTCGGCCGCCTACCCAAATCCGGCAGTACGGGGGGCGGGCGCACGGTAGCCATGTTTGCCTCTCCGATGCACCTCAACGGCCCTTTCGAGTTCGCCGCACGGCACCTGCTCCTCGGCGGCACCGTCGCGATGCTCAACCGGTTCGAGCCGCGCGCCTGGGTCCAGCTCGCCGCCGCCCTGGAGCCCAGCTGGGTGTTCCTCGCCCCGATCCAGATCAGGCGGCTCCTCGACGGCACTGACCCGCATGACTTACGCACTGCCCTGACCAGTGCCCAGACGCTGATGCACTCGGCCGCCCCCTGCCCGCCCGAAGTGAGCGCCCGACTTCTGAAGTTGGTCGACGCGCACGTCGTGGCCGAGTTCTACGGGGCCGCAGAGTACGACGGCACATTCGCCCGTGCCGACGAGAACCATCCAGGCGCACGGCCTATCCCTGGCGCTCTGCTGCGGGTCGTCGACGCCACTGGCAGCCCCGCGCCAGTTGGACAGATTGGTGTCATCGAAGGGGCCAGCACGGCCGGAATGGTCTGCCACTACGCCGGTCAGCCCTGTACTGCTGCCGACGCGTGGCGCACCGTCGGCGACCACGGAACCCTCGATTCGACCGGTCGGCTGACCGTCACGAGCGTCGACACCAGCGGGCGGGCGATCGTCGGTGGCGTCAACGTCGCGCTCGGCCGCGTCCACGCCGTGATCGCCGCGCACCCGGAAGTCCGGTCTTGCCAGGTCATCCCGATCCCCGACGACACCCACGGCCAGGTGATCTCGGCCCGGCTCACCACCTTCCGGCCGTTGACCACCGAGGCGCTTCACGCCTACTGCGCCACCCACCTACGGCCAGCCGAACGACCTCGCCACCTGCACATCAACGCTCCCAACCAGCCGACCGCCGAGGAAACCGACCATGCCCGCTCCATGTGACCTCTGCGCCGCCATCGACTCCACCGGTCGCGGCGGGACACTCAACCAGCACCTGTTCGCCGGTCAGCAGCACGTCGTGGCCCGGACCACCACCGCAGCCGCCGTACCGACCATCGGCGCGTTCGTACCCGGCTACCTGCTCGTCGTTTCCACCACCCACGCCACCTCGATCGGCCGCCTAGCGCAGGACGAACGCCGCGGCGTGCACGAACTGACCGAACTCCTCGCCGACCGGTTAGCCAACCTCTACGGCATGCCGGTCCTGGGCTTCGAGTACGGGCTGAACGCGCCCGGGGCCCGGCGCATCGAGCACGGCCACCTGCACCTCCTGCCGACCACCGCCGGGGCGCCGCTGCGGCAGTTCCTGCGTTGGCACCTACCGCTGATCGAGGCCACATCGATGGAGCACCTGCCCACCGAGAGCGATAGCTCCTACATCAGCGTCTATGAGCCCGGTCGACCGCTGGCCATCTATCCGGTCGCCAACGACGCGTCGCCGCGTATCAGGTTGAGAGAACTGGTCGCGCAGTTCGACCCGCGGGTCAGCCCACGCGCGTGGGACTGGGAGCGGAACCCGTTTCCGGCGTTGATCCGAACCACCGTCAACGACCTCGCCGGTAGCCCGGCCGAACCGGTCATGGCGGGGGTCGGACGACGATGAGCTGGGACCTCGCCCGGCTGTGGCACGCGTTGGCTGAGCAACAGCCGGACCTCCCCGCACTGATTCACGACGGCCACACGCTGACCTGGCGACAGTTCGACACCGCCGCCGCGGGCTTCGCCGCCCGGCTGCGCCAGGCTGGGATCCGCCGCGGTGACGTCGTGGCGCTCTGCCTACCGAACGTCTTGGAGTACCTGATCCTTGTCGCCGGTGCGATGCGCTGCGGCGCCACACCCTGCGGCGTCAACTACCGCTACCGGTCCCACGAGCTGGCCATGCTCCTGCGTCACCTTCAGCCCGCAGTGGTCTGTCACGACCTCGACAGCGAGGAGGACCTCGACCGGATCCGCGACCAGCTGACCGAAGTCCGTCGCTGGTACGCCGTTGACCACCGTGCCAACGCTGGCAGCCTCGCCCGGCTACTGCTCGAAACCGGCGGCGACCGGGACCAACTCGACTCCAGGCCTGACGACGTGCTGCTCAAGTGCACAGGCGGCACGACCGGCCGTCCGACCGCCGTGCGCTGGTTCGTCGGCGACGTCCTCACCCAGCTCAATGACCACAATCCCTGGCACCAGCACGACCTTGCGCATGATGGTCCTAAGCCCGCGCCCGTTGAGCCGGTCCGGCTGTTGGTCGTCAGCCCGCTCATGCACGGCTCCGGGCTTACCCGGGCGATCGGCGCGCTCTGCGCCGGCGGCACCGTCGTCACCCAACGCGGATTCCAGCCACTGCGGCTCCTCAACGGGCTCGCCCGGCACCACGCCACCAGCCTCGCCATCGTTGGCGACGCGCACGCACTGCCCCTGGTCGACATGCTCGACGCTGAACCAGGCCGCTGGCAGCTACCGGACCTGGCCACCATCACGTCCTCTGGTGTGTCCTGGACCGCCGAGGTCAAGCGCAGGCTGCTGCACCACCTCCCGCAGGTTCGACTGCTGGAGTCCCTCGGCGCCACCGAGGCCACCGGCCTCGGGTTCAACGTGGCCACGGCGAGCAACGTGCCGCGGACCGGCGAGTTCGTTCTCGGCCGCCACGCCCGTGTCTTCGCCGCCAACGAGCCCGCTCGGCCCGGTCATACCGGCACCATCGGGGTCAGCTGGCCGCACCCTGCTGGCCTGCACCCGTCCGGACAACTCCCGGCAGACCGGTTCACCGACCACGCCGGGCACCGCTACCTGCTGTCCGGTGACCACGTCCGCCTGCTCGATGACGAGCGCTACCTCCTGCTCGGCAGGGCCGGCGAATGCATCAACACAGGCGGCGAGAAGGTCTATGCGCCGGAGATCACCGACACTCTGCGCCGACACCCCGGCGTCCGCGACGCGCTCGTCCTCGGCGTCCCGCACCCGCGCTTAGGGCAGACCGTAACCGCACTCGTCCAACTGTCCCCTGGCACCACCACCGAGAACGTGCGCGAGTACGCCCGCGCCCACTTGGCTGGATTCAAGGCCCCCACCATCGTCGTCGGCGTACCGGCGATCCCCCGCACCGGGGCCGGCAAGCCCGACCTCACCACCGCCCACACGCTTGCCGCCCAGCACACCGGAGGCACCGCATGACCCAGACCGCCACCACGGCCATCGCCCACGCAGACCTCACGGCACTGGCCCGCCGCGAGCAGGCCCTGCTGACCGCCGCGCTCGGCTCGCTGTTCGGCCGCCCCGCCCTCGACGAGGAGATCAGCCGCGCACTCGGCTATCCGGACTGGCCGCAACCGCTCACCCTGCTGCCCGACCTCGTCCCCGAGTTGACCACCACCACATCCCAACTCGCCGGCTACCTCGCCTTCGCCACCACAGCTGGCCGGCAGGCGGTCGACGTGATCGCCGAATACGGCTGGCCAATCGGGCCGGCCGCTGCGGATGCGGCATGGTTGCTGCTGCAGCACGCCGACCACCTCAACGACCAACGCCGCGCCCTGCTGCCCACCGTCGCCGACGCGGTACACCACGGCAGCGCCGACCCTCGACACCTGGCCATGCTGACCGACCGTGAGCGCGTCGTACGCGGCGAGCCGCAGCAGTACGGCACCTTACGCCTGATCCGCGATGAGCAGCCCGTTCTGCTGTATCCGCTCGCCACCGACGACACCCGGACCAACCTCGACCGCACCGCCATCGGCCTGCCGCGCCTCGCTGACGATGCCCAGTACGCCTACTCGCCGATGATCCCGTACGGCGTTGCCCGAATGTGCCCCACCAACGCCTGGCCAGCGGAAGGCCTGCCTGACCTGCGCCCCGAGCCCGACGCCCCGATCCCGCCCGACCAACCCGAACCCATACCCGCAGGTCAGGCAGGTGTCTACCTCGCCGCCACGCTGCGATACCGCAACCAGACCCGTCGAATCCGGGACGCACTGCCGCCGCCACTGGTGTCCACCAGCCGCTGGCTCGACATCGATCCGCTGACCCGAGCCAGCTGCCAGTTCGACGCCGGACCCGCCCTCAATCAGGTCGCCGCCCGGCTCTGCCTCACCGACGTCGCCCGCTCCCGCCTGATGATCGCCTTCGCCGAACACCGCCGCAGCCACGGCCTGGGCGTCGAGCTCGGCGCGGCCCTCTCCCGCGGCATTCCCGTGATCATGATCGGTCCACCGCTGTGCTCCTTCGACATGCTGCCCGACGTCACCATCGTGGCGGACCTCGACCAAGCCCTCGCCACCGCAACGACATTTGCCAGCTCTTTGCGGGAGACATATTGAATGACCAGCCCGCAGCACCGCCTCCAGCCACCGGCAACACCATCCAGCCAGAGTCGCGACACGAGCCGGCGCGGCCCGCGCGCAGCGACTGTACTCAGCGAGAGGAACAGACAGGTGCACAAGATTGTGCTGTTCGCTGGCGTCGACCCTCTGTCCACCGCGGAATCGAACTATGCCTGGCACCCACTGTCGGTGCTGACCATCGGCTCAGTCCTTGAAGCCCACGGCTTCGACGTGTGCATCATCGACTGCCAGGTCGACCACGACTGGCGCGACCGGTTGGCCAAGCACGCCACCGAAGCCTTGTTCGTCGGCGTCACTTGCATGACCGGCCCGAGCATCGGCAACGTCCTGGCCGCCATCGACATCGTCCGCACCGCCGCACCCCAGGTACCCATCATCTGGGGCGGCTACCACGCGACCCTCGCCTGGCGCGCCATCCTGCGCGAACGCCTAGCCGACGTCGTCGTCACCGGGCCCGGTGAGTCCGCCGCGCTCGGGCTCGCCCAGCGACTTGCCGCCGGTCAGCGCCTCAGCCCGGAGACGATCGGCGACCTGCCGAACCTCGCCTTTCTCGACGGCCGCACCGCCATCGCCGCATCCGGCGCCATCACACCGAACACCGTCAAGACGACCTACGAGTTCGTTGGCGACATGAACCAGCTACCGCCGGTGAACTACGGCCTCATCGATCCGACCCGGTACTACACCTCCGCGATGAGGGACCTGTCGTACATCACCAGCTACGGGTGCCCCTACGCCTGCGCCTTCTGCTCCGAACCCACCACCAGCACCAGGAAATGGAAACCGCTCGCGCCGCAACGCATCGTGGCCGAGCTGCGTCACCTGTGGGACACCTACTCACCCGACCAGATCAGCCTGCTCGACCTCAACTTCTCCACCAACATCCACCGCGTCGTGGAGATCGTCGAACTCCTCGAACGCGACGGCGTCCGCATCGAGCTCCGGGCGAACATGCGAACCCGTGACGTGGTCCACCTCGCCCGATTCCTAGACCTGGAACGGCTCCACGCGGTCGGCTTCTCCGCGATCTTCCTCGGCTGCGAATCCGGCTCCGACCGGATGTTGAAAGTGCTCCGCAAAGGCGCGACCGTCGCCGACACCCGGGCCGCCTGCCAGCTGCTCGACCGTGTCGGCATCATCCAACTGACGAGCTGGATTCACGATCTTCCCGGAGAGACCGACGACGACAGCGAGCAGACCTGCCAGCTGGTCACCGAACTGGCGGTCCTTCGGCACAACCGGCAGAAGCACCACTTCTTCATGCCGTTCCCGTCGACCGAACTGTACGAAACGGTCTACGGCAAGACGCTTGACGACGGCCGCACTCAAGCCGAATGGGCCACCAGCGACACGTACGGCGGCTCCGCCCTGTACGCCGGAAGTCAGGACCGGCGTCGGTGCGTGCTCGGCCGGCTTGCCGAGCTCAAGCAGCGCTTCCCGCACGCACTGGAGCGAACCCTGCCCCGACCGTGAGTAACTATTGACGCCTGACTTTGACACTGCAGGCGGCGTGTGCGCCCGGTCCAACCTGGTTCTGCGTGCGCGTGACGCACCCTTCGCCGCGGCAACGAGGTCGCCGCCTACCGCTGGCGCGGATCCGTCACGCCTCGCAGCGCAACCCGTCCTGCCTCTATTGATGCAGCCCATGCGGAGCCGACATCGCCAAACCCGGCAAGTCGACCCAGCCAGCATCCTCGTCGGCCAACGCGGTGCGCTCAGCCGCCGTGAGGATGCCCATCCTCACCCGACGTTCCGGGGGCAGGCAGTCCAGGGCCACGCGCCTTGCCACATAGTCCATGATCGACGTCGCCATCGGCAGCTCGGGATCGTCCGTGCGGCCCGCCGGCACGAACCGCATGCTGGAGTACTTCGACACGTACACCTCTGCTGGCGCGCCGGCCTGAAGGCCGAGCGTGATCGCAACGCCCAGGGCGTCCATCATCCCGGCCAGGGTGGACCCCTGCTTCGCCATCCGGATCGTCACCTCACCAACGGAGCCGTCCTCCGCATCGGCGGTAGTCAGGTAACCCTTCTGGTCGTCGACGGTGAAGCGAGTCGTTTCCGCCCGGCGGATACGAGGAATCTTTCGCGTGGTGCGTCCACTGTTCGGCATCGCAGCGGCTTCCGGCATGAAATCTCCCGGTTGGGTTCACGACCAATACAAGCTATGGGGACAGTACAGCAGTGGACCTACAAGATGTGGTGTCCTCGCCGCCGAATCGCAGGTTCATTTCAAGTGGAGCACGGCCAGCGCGTCTCGGCGCATCACGCGCCGAGGGGCACGGTTGCTACCGTCGTCCACCGGTAACTGCGGTGTTCGCGGCGCAGCGCGATCAGCGTTGCCTGTCGGATGGTCACCCGGGCGGACGGCTGGTGACGGAAGGCGTTGAGGCGGTCGCGGATTGGTGCGGTCGGTGCTTCCGAGCCGCTGTAGGCAATCGTCACGTGCGGCCGGAATCCTTCTGCGGCCTCCGGCACGGTCTGCCACACCACGCCGATGGCATCGCGGATGGTGGCGCGCAGGTGTTCGACCCGGTCCCAAGGACGGACCAGCATGCCGATTCCTTCGGCGTCGGGGTCGACCGGACCAAGTGACAGCTCCAGCGGCGGCAGGCCGGCGCAGCGTCGCCGGGTTTCGGCGACGATTGCTCCGATGTCGCTGGTGGTGACCTCGTCGGTGAAGCCGAGACCTTGCATGGTCAGGTGGAGCCCGTCGAGCGGCACCAAGTCCAGTCCGGGCAGAGTGAGTTGGCGCTGCACGTCGGTGACGAGGTGATGGAGTTCAGGTTGGTGTTCGAAGGTGAGGTGCCAGGTGTAGAACTGGCGGTCGGCCCGCCAGCCTGGGCGCCAGTACCAGTGGTTGGTGAGCTCGGGCAGGTCCTGGTAGGCGGTCCAGCGCTGGTGCAGGCTGGCCAGTTCCCGGCTGCTCATGACAGCGATGGTAGAGCGGCCTGTCCGGTGGCAGCGACCTGTGTGCGGTCGGCGAGCAGGTCGGCGACGTGCCGTAGCTGCGGGTGGCGGGCGAAGGGGTGGGCGGCGGCGAGGAACTGACGGGCGCGTTGGTGGACCGATTCGAAACGCTGGTCCGCGGTGAGGGTGAGCGCCTCCACCGCCAGTGCGCCTGCTTCCTCGGGGTCGGGACTGTCGGCATGCAGGTGCGCGGTGGCCAGGTCGAGGCGGCAGAGTGCACGCGGACCAGCCAACCCTGCGGTGTCGAACGCGGTGATCGCGGTGGTGAGGTGGTTGGTGACGCCTGCGGTACGGCCGAGCGCCAGGTAGGCGGTCGCCGCGTTGGCCGCGGTCCTGGCCGGGCAGTACGGGCCGAGGGCGAGGCTAGCGCTGACCGACGAGCCGGCCGGGTAGTCGGCCAGCATGGTGAATGCGTGGTCAACGGCACGATCGACGCCGTACCGGTCGCCGAGACGGGCGAGGGCCCGCGCCTGACCGTTGATCGTGAGGCGGATGCGGTGCCCGCTGGTGCCGCCACGGCGCAGGCCGTCCTGGGCGTAGGCCAGCGCGTCATGGTAGTCGCCGGAGTAGAAGGCGATCAGGCTTTGCGTGGCCCGTGCCCAGGCTTGCGCGTCGGACTGCTCGGCAGCCTCGGCGAGGTCGAACGCTTCGGCGGCGTAGGCGTGCGCCGCGCCGAAAGCGCCGAGGTCGAGGGCGAGTGCGCCGAGAAGTCCGGACAGGTGAGCGGCGACGGCGTAGAGCCGGGCGCGTTGTGGTGGGTGCTGCCTGCCTGCCATGAGCTGGTCAACGTAGGAGCGCAGCGGTCGCATACGCGCTATGAGGATTAGCGGGGTGAGGCGCTCGTTGTCGGCGATCGCCTGCCGGACCTCGTTTTCCAGATACGTGAGACGGATGTTGTCATCGACGGAGGACTTCAGCGCCAGCCGGCGGGCATCGATGCTGTCCTCGCGTTCCCATAGAACAGCACCGCCATTCGCTACAAAGGCGTCGTGGCCAGCGTCGATCGGCGTCGCGGGCCCCGACGTGCTCCTGGCCTCCTGGATCGCCGATGAGCGTCGTCGTTGACGGTTCAGCTCGGTGATGCGGTCATACTCGCTGACGAGCACGCCACCGGTCTGCAGCACGGTGTCGCAGCGCGCCCAGAAGGCGCGGTCCGGGTGCTGGTGACCGGTCTCCGTGTTCGCCACGGAGCTGCGGCCGTACTGCACGAGCCGCGCCAGGTCGTGCTGGGTGTGACCGCCAGCCCTGCGAAACTGCGCGAGCCGGCGGCCGAGCTCGCGGTGGGCGGCCTTTGTCTCGTCGCTGTCAGCCATCGCTAACCCCCGGTCTACTGCAGATGCGCAGTCACGATGTGTGCAGACGATAGCTGCCACCTGTGACAATCTTTCGGGCCGGCCGAGCAGCGCCGAGCATCTGGCCAAGCACCAGTGCGGCCGATGGTCGCTGCGAGATCGGGCAGCATCGTCAGGTGCCCATTGTCGAGCGTGGCGGCAGCCCGTGGCAGGACCACAATGTCGAAGTTTTGTCACAGTTTGACGTCGGCATCTGCCGACAATGTCGGCGCACGGCGCTGCGGCATGTCGATCGGCCGGCGTCCTACGGCCCCTGCATGCCCTCCGAAGTTCGCGATGTCACCGCTGGTCTGCCCGGTAAGCGGTCGGGCCGCCGGACTGCTCGCGCCCCGGATGGCGCTCGCTGCGTTGACGGGTAGCGATATTAACGCCACGACGGCGTGCGGGCCGCGTTGCACGCCGTGGCGGCCCGCGCCCAGGCCCGCCTCGGGCGTGAAGCGGCCTGCGCCGCCCACCTCGATGTCGCGGAACGGCAGCTTGCCCGTGTCCGAGCGGGCAGGAACCGCCCCTGGATCCGGTACTTCACTGCGGCCTACCTGGCCGACGAACTCGCCCACTGCTTCCAAGATCTCGGCCAGCCCAGGCAGACGCAACGGCACCTCGGCGCAGCCCTCGCTCGTACACCGAGTAGCTCGCCGTCACCGATTGTGAGGTCACCGAAGGATGACGAGTCCTCAACCACGAGGCTGACGTCGCCCCCGTTCACCCGGTAGAGACCGTTTGCGCCGGCGCACCACGCCCCGTGACTGCTTGGGGCAAATGTGCCACCACCGTAGGCGTGCACACCGCTGGTCACGCCGAACCTCGATGGAGTTACGTCGGCCGCGCCGTCGGTTGCCGACCACCGCACAAGGGCCGGGCCGCTCCCGGAGCTCGGACGGGACTCCAGCCAGTACAGCGCATCCCCGACGATGCGTAGCTCGTCGAAGCTGATTGACGCGCGAACGGCGTTGGCTGCAGAGACAGCATCCGAGTCTGCTGCCAACCCCACGGACTCCTCCTCCAACGAACGCCGCCAGCGACTCGTCGCGATGATCCGGGGCGGTGGAACAGCCTGGCCATTGTCACCTACCCCCGGCCGGTGAGCCGGAGGCGGGTCAGTGCGTCGGCGATCTCCCAAGTGTCCTCGCGGTCTGGGCCGTAGACGTCGCAAAGATCAGTCTTGCTCGCCCGGCCCTCTCGGCCCAGAGTCGCTTGTTCTCCGCCGCCGACGGGCGGCCTCCCGCCTGGGCTCCGGCTCCGCGGCCAGCGAGTCATGTTGGATACTCTTCCCCCTCATTCCGGCCGCTGCTGAGGTGGCCGGGATCGCCGCATCCGACGGCGCATGCAGCTATGGGAGGAGAGGGCGGTCGTGGCATCTCCAGTTCAAGACCACCGTGTGCAGGTCGTGCAGAAGTGGGGCTTCGGGATGGCCCCCGTCAAGCCCGAGGTCCAGCAGAAACGACGGCAGTCGGTAGCGGCCGTGCTGAGCTACCTGCAGAACGACCCGATTGAGTCCAACGCCTCACTGCTGGAGGCCCTGTCGGAAGTCAAAGGGCTCTACTCGCGCTGTCACCGGCAGGACCAGTGGGACTGGTTCACCGTGTGGCAACAGCTGGGCCGCCCCGGACGTAAGCGCTGCCTACAAGCTGGTGATGCGCTCGGTCGCCTACGGAGCGCGATCAGGGATGGCGACGATGCCACCGCTGCGATGCAGCTCACGCTACTGACTGACGCTGTCGTGCAGGTCCATCTGGCCGGACTTGTCGGGGAACAGCCGCGTGAAACGCCAGGAGATGGCTACATCTACGTGCTGTCGACTCGCGAGCAACCTCGGATGCTGAAGATCGGCTACACAGAGCGGACCGTCGAGGAGAGGGTGAGGGAGATCAACCGGGCGACCGGCGTTGTTATCCCGTATGGCGTGCGCGCTTTGTGGGTGGTCGCGGATGCTCCGTCGGTAGAGGCCGAGCTGCACGATCGATTGGCGCACTACCGGGTCCGCAAGGACCGCGAGTTCTTCGACCTCGACTTCCGCGACGCGTCCGCCCTCATCCAGGGCTACATAGATGGTCTCCGACGTGAGGACTAACGTGATCGCCCCTGGCGAGCAGCTGATGGAAGGCCACACGTTCCTCCCTTAGATCAACGGGCCGGCCCGCCAACTCAGCCAGGAGTTCCGGTAGGCGCCACGTCGTCAGGTGTGCGTAGCGGGCGTTGTAGACGCCGACGGCTTCGATGGCGAACTCGTCAGGAAAGTCCAGCAGTACGTAGCCGAGCAGCTGCATGATGGTCGGCGCTTCCAATGCTGACCGCCGCGTCCCATCGCGGCGCTTGCTGCCGAGGCCCGTCTTGAGTTCGAGCAGCAGACCTGCGGCGATCAGGTCGGCGTCGGCGTTCATCAGCGATGATCCGGCGAAGGTCGGCCCGAGGGCCCAAGCGCCATGCCGCGCCGACAGGGACGGCAGGAGGCTCCGCTCGGCGAAGGCGCGCAGAGCCTGGAGCTCGTCGAGGGCCGCGGATGGGGCGAGATCAAGTAGCTTCTCGGCGGTGATGGACCTTGGGGCCAGGGCCATCAACGGGGATCCGGGTGTCGGACCGACCCGGTACAGGTCGGTGAGGAGCGCCAGCGCCCAGCAGGCCCGGGCAACGAGTCGATGGTCGGCTTCGCTGCCTGCGGCCGGCCCGGTGAACCGGGAGGTCCCCATGCTGTCGCCGCTTTGGAGGTAATTCAGCGTGCGTGCCAGTTCGTGGACCGCGTGCCGGAGCGGGGGAGTGCGCGCGCCGAGCAGCGCCAAGCGCAGGTCCGGCCTGGGATGCACCATGAAGCGCACCATCCAGTCGAAGGCCGAGCCGATGGTGCCAGGGTTCGCCTGACTCCCAGGCACGACAAGGGAGCCCACGGATTCCCGATACCGTGCCTGCAGGGCCTGCCAGCGGCCGAACCGCTCCTGAATGAACAATCTCGCTGGCGAGGCTCTGTTGCTCAATGCCACGGTCAGCGCCGGCCAACCACTGATGATGGTCATGCTTCGACCACTGGGCACCGACGTCGCTGCCCGCTACTGTCCATCATGGCCGGATGCTATCGAACGGCGTGGCATCCGAGCTGCCCGTTATCACCGGACCGTCGATGGGCGATGACCAGCCGGCTGCTGTTGGCGAGATCGGTTACCACCAACAGCAGCCGGCTGGACTGGCGATCAACGAGCGGTGGCCAAGAATTCGTTCTGCGCCTGCCGGAGGCTGCTGAGGTCGTTGGGGACGGGCATGACGCCGTAGCGCTCGAAAGCGTCGACGCTTGCTCCGAGCGAGGGCGGCCACCGTCGCTGCCACTCGACCAGCGGCACACTTGGTCCGACTGGGCGTAGTGGCTCGGCGAGCCGGTCGAACTCCACCTGCTGCCACTCGCGCAGCTCGTTACCACGCCGCGCGGAAGCCACCAGCGAGGCGGCGACCACGGTGGTCGTGGCCGTCTGCGGTTGGACCACGTCGCCGTTCATGATCGAGTGCCGGCCCAGCGGCAGTGCGGCGCGGTGGCCGTACCATTCGCCGACGACCTGCGAGACGTGTCGGCAGCTTTCGCAGGCCAGCCACGACCACCGGGTTCGGGTGGTCACGGTCTCTCGGACGCACAACAGGCACAGGGCGAGGTCACTGGGGATGTCCTGGCCCTGCCACTGCCGCTCCCACTCCGGTGTACGTGGCTGGCAGCGGCACCGCTGTTCGCGCGGGGCACCGTCGCGGAGGTGCCCGCAGGTCAGGCAGACCGCGAAAGCGGCCAGGTCCAGCTCTTCGAATGGCACGGTGAACTCGCTCTCCGGTGCCCGAGGCACCCGCTCTTGCCGTACCGCAGCTTGCGGTCGGCCTGGTCTTCCCCCGGGGGCACCGTGCGCGGGTGGCGCGGTTGCCGGGTCAGCAAGCCGGGAGGCTTGACGCTGACCACTCTTGACGCCCAGGAAGCATAGAGATCATCGAGGCCGGGAGCAACCCCGGCCAACACGCGGGGGAGACCTGAGCAGACGGCGGTGGCGGAACT
Organism: Micromonospora sp. NPDC005413; assembly: GCF_040606435.1. Taxonomy (NCBI): domain Bacteria; kingdom Bacillati; phylum Actinomycetota; class Actinomycetes; order Micromonosporales; family Micromonosporaceae; genus Micromonospora; species Micromonospora sp. NPDC005413. The sequence goes on along the minus strand of NZ_JBEXEV010000025.1, from coordinate 43,462 downwards.
ATCCGTCGGCGGCGAGTCGGAGCCGAGCAAGCAGGTCGGCGACTTCCCGGGTCAGCTCATGGTCTGGGCCGTAGACCACGCAGAGGTCGTCGTGCAGCGGTTGCAGCTCGTCCGCGGCCTCGGCGGGCTTGTCTTCGGAGACCAGCAGTATGCCGATGTTGAAACGTAGGTCGAGAGCCGTGGGGGAGACGTCGCCGGAGGCGGCACGTACGTGCGTCAGCACCTGCCGGAACTGGCGCAGGGCTGTAGTGGCCTGGCCGAGTTCCGCCCGGCAATGGGCTGCCTGCCGGAGGCATTCCAAGGCGTCCTCGCTGGTGGGGCCAGCGGTACGGGTGTACGCGGCGGCGAGGGCGTCGAACTCCGGCAGCGCGCGCCGGAAGTCCCCGCCGATGATGAGAATGGCCGCTCGCCGTGATCGCAGAACGAGCACGCGTGGACTTTCAGCACCGAGCGCCTCGCTGGCGGGGCCGATCACGCCCTCGAGCACCTCGGCAGCCTGGGCGAACCGTTCGTCGTCCAGCAGCTCATCGGATTGGGCAACGGCGGCCTTGATCGCGTCTCGAACCTCGGTCCGCAGAATCGCCGCCGGATCGGCGCTCGACGTGCCACTGCGCGGCGCCGGGACGACGGGGTCGGGCGCGGGCCGGCGTCGGGGCGCGTTGGGTCGGCGGTACACCAGCGTTGGGTCGGGCATGGTGCTGCTCGCGCGCTCGGAGGCGGGCGGTGCCGCTCCGGGTAGGGGCAGGAAGGGCAGCAGCCGCTCGTAGACGTCGTAGGCGTCCGTCGGCCGGTCCTCTGGGGCCTTGGCCAGCAGATCGAGGACCAGTTCCTCGATCGCGACGGGCACCTCGGGGCGGAGCGTCCGCAGAGGTGGTGGTGGCTCGGTGACGTGCTGGTGCCACAGTTCGAAGTCGCTGCCGCCGGCGAAGACCCGCTGCCCGGCGAGGAGTTCGTGCAGGACGCAGCCCAGGGCGTATAGGTCGCTCTGTGGCGTGACCTGTGCGTTCTGGATCTGCTCGGGCGGCATGTAGTGGTGAGTGCCGAGGGCGCTGCCGGTTGCGGTGAGGCGGGTGACGTCGGTGCGCAGGATGGCGGCGATGCCGAAGTCGAGGAGCTTGATCGCCCCATCCGCGGTGACCAGCACGTTGTCGGGTTTGAGGTCGCGGTGCACGACGGGGATGGCGTGGGCGTGGGAGAGGACGGTGCAGATCTGCGCGGCGATAGCGGCTGCCCAGGTGACCGGCAGCGGATGCTGTGGGTCGATAAAGGCCCGTAGGGCGGTGCCACGGACGAACTCCATCACCAGGTAGAGCCGGTCGTAGGAGCGGTCTAGGACCGCGTCGTACACCTGGGGCACGCCGTGGTGTTGGATGCGTGCGGTGACGCGGGCCTCGCGGCGGAATCGCTTGGCGAACTCTTCCGCCTGCTGCGGGGTTTGCACGGCCTCGACGCGGATGAGTTTGATGGCGACCTCACGGTCGAGGACACTGTCGTAGCCGCGCCACACGTGCCCCATGCCGCCGGAGCCGATCTCCTCGACCCTCTCGTATCGCCCGGCGATCGGCTCTGTCCGCACGTTGCCTCCACCCCTGCGACTGTCCCAGCCAGATGGTCAGTGTTGCGGTCAAACCGATCATCGTCCAGAAGTTGCCGCCGCGGCGCGTCACGTTGGCGCCGCGGCGGCACGGCCGGTCAGGCCGCGTCGTCGTTGACGACCCCCTCCTGCCGGCGGATCAGCCGCCAGGCGGCGCTGCGGGCGCTGCGGTTGAGCGAGCTGCGGAAGTTCTGCTGCGGGTCGAAGTACTTGCGTCCCAGGTCGGCCGTGGTGTCGAAGTGATCCATCATCTTGTCCTCGAAGACCGGGTCGAAGACGTGGCCGAAGTTTTCCTCGTCGTTGGCGACGGCGGCCAGCCGCACCTTCGGGTCGGCAAGGGCCTCGTTGAAGGGCTTGATGACGTCCTGCTCGGTGAACTCGGTGCCGTACTTCTGGTTGAACCGGTCGATGAGCTCCGACAGCAGCGACTTCTCCGTCTCTTTGGCGCTGCCGGATCCGTCGCCGAAGCCCTTCATGTCAGCCGGCCCCTCGGGGACGAGGCTGACGTCGTGTTCACCGGTTTTCTCCACCCGCAGGTGACTCAGGTCGACCTCGCCGATGTCCACGCCGCCGTCCTCACCGCGGGGCAGCCGATTGAGCAGGTGCCGCCCGTAGAGGTAGAGGCGCTCCAGTTCAGCGTCGATGTAGGTGACGATGCCGGAGAGGAAGCTGTACTTGCGGACGTAGTCGTTCAGGTCGGCCCGGAAGGTCTCGGCTGTCTCCTGGTCGTCCTCGTCGTCGCCGTTGAGCAGGTCGGCGAAGCGGGTCACCGCAGGATCGAGGTGCCGGTACAGCTCGGCGTGGAGCTTCTCCCACTTCGCCGTGTTGCCGGCGGCCTGCCGCTGGGCGGCCAGGTAAGCAGCCGCGAACGCCTGCATCTCCTCGTCGACGAGAACCGGCGCGGACATCACCCTGCTCTGCGCGGTGTAGAGCAGGTTAGGGTCCGAGGGCAGGGTGGCGGCTTCCTCGAAGTACGGGCGGAAGGACTCCTTGATGTCCTCGGCGTCGTTGACGAAGTCCAGCACCGCCAGGTCGGACTGGCTCTTGCGGTCGGCGGTGCGGTTGAGCCGGGACAGGGTCTGCACGGCGGCGATGCCCGTCAGCGTCTTGTTGACGTACATCGTGGTGAGCAATGGCTGGTCGAAGCCGGTCTGGTACTTCTCCGCGACCACCAAGATCCGGTACTCGGGCTGCCCGGCTCCGCCGGCCTGTGCGGACTTGTCGTCGGCGCGCGTGTAGGCGAACGCCTTCGGCAAGGCAGTCTCGGGCAGCCCGCCGTTCTCCTTCGCCTCGGTGATCTCCTCGTTGTCGTAGGTGAGGGTGCCGGAGAACGCCACCAGGACTCCCGGGTCGGGGTAGCCCAGGTCGCCGATGTACTTCTTGATCGACCGGGCCATCTGTACGGCCTGCGGCCTACCCGCGGTGACTACCATCGCCTTCGCCCGTCCGCCAAGCCTTCCGGCGGTGTGGGTCCGGAAGTGCTCGACGATCACCTGCGCGTGCTGAGCGACGGTCGAGTCGTGGGTGAGCGCGTACCTGGCCAGCAGCGGGTTCGCCTTGGCCGGGTCCACCTTCCGCTCCTCGGGGTTGCCGTTGACGAGCTTCCAGTAGGTGTTGTAAGTAACGTAGTTGCGCAGCGGATCGAGAATGAATTTCTCCTCGATGGCCTGCCGCATGGAGTAGGTGTGGAACGGGTGGTACTTCCCGTCCTCGCCGAGCGTGCCGAAACCTTCGAGGGTCTTGTGCTTCGGCGTGGCGGTGAACGCGAAGTAGGAGAGGTTCGCGGCCCGCTGCCGCTTGCGCGCGTTGGCCTTGAGCTGTGCCTCGACGTCAGGTGCGGCCGGCGCGCTGGTCGCGCCCGGGTCGTCGGAGTCGGCGTCCAGGCCCAGGTCACGCAGCACCGCGCGGACCGAGGCGGCAGCATCGCCGGACTGGGACGAATGCGCCTCGTCGATGACGATCGCGAACCGCCGGCCCTGGATCTCGGTCGGATTCTGCTTGAGGTACTCCTCAAGCGCAGGGAACGTGTGCAGCGTGACGGTGACGATCTTCCCCGTCTCGCGCCCGAGGGCCTTCGCGAGCTGCTCGGACTTCGACCCGTGGTTCTCGTCGATTTTCACCACCAGTCCGGCGGTCTGCTCGAAGCTGCCGACCGTCGCGCGGAGTTGGGCGTCGAGGTTCCGACGGTCGGTGATGATGATGACCTTGTCGAAGACAGGCGAGCCAGGCTGCAGGCCGGCTCGCACCGCGTCCGGGTGCAGCTTGGCCACGTCACCGTTCGCGTGCAGGGACGACAGGCGGTGGCTGAGCCAGGCGATGGTGTTCGACTTCCCCGACCCCGCCGAGGCCATGATCAGGTAGTTGTGCCCGGCCCCGTGCCGCGCCGCGTGCGCCGTCAGCTTCTTCACCGCATGCCACTGGTGGTAGCGGGGGAAGATCAAGGACTTTCGGGTACGCCCGTCCGCACCCTTCTCCTTGTGCAGGTGGACGAAGCGCTCCAGCAGGTCGAGCCAGTTGTCCCGCTGCCAGATCTCCTCCCACAGGTAGGAGGTGGCGTACTTCCCGTACTCCGTGGCCGGCGGGTTGCCCTTGCCGCCCGGCCGACCCGGGCCCTCCGAGCCGGTGTCGAAGGGTAGGAAGCGGGTCGGCTTGCCGCGCAGTTGGGTGGTGACGAAGACCCGGTCGGGGTCGACGGCGAAGTTGGCGATCACCCGGCGGGAGAAGATCAGCTCGGTCGGGTCGCGCTCGGTCCGGTACTGCTCCTTGGCGTGCTCGACCCCTGAGCCGGTCAGAGGGTTCTTGAGCTCTGCGGTGGCCACTGGGATGCCGTTGAGGAACAGGGCCAGGTCCAGCCGGTTGCCCCGGTCGGCCTGCTTCGTGGCATACGCCAACTCCCGCACGACGGTGAGCCGGTTACGCCGGTAGTCGGCGAGGATCTCGTCCGATTCCACGAAGGACGGCTTGAAGTACGCGACCCGGATGCGTACGCCGTGGTCCTTCACACCCTTACGGAGCACATCGAGCAGCCCGTCGGTGGCGATCGCCTGGTCGAGGCGCTTGACGAACCCGCGCTGCGCGGCGTCCCGGTCACCGCCGTAGGAGGTGGCCACGTCCTCCCACTCGGCGGCCTGGGTGGCGCCGATGAAGGTGAAGAGTTGCCCAGTGTCCAAGCCGAGATCGGGGCGGTAATCGGCGGCGTTGCCGAGCTCCCATCCGCCGGCGAGGAGAGAAGCGACGATCCCGTCGCCGAAGGTGGCCTCATGATGGATGGCGCTCATGCGTCCTCGCTGAGGTCGTCGTCGTTTCGGCTGTCCTGGGCCAGCCTCCAAAGGGACTTCCCCTCCGCGTCGCACCACCGGGCAGGCCCCTGGGCCGCGACGGGCGCCTTGCTCCACTCCGCCAACTGCCACATCTTCTGCACCAGCCCCGAGGGGGAGTAACGCTTCCCGTCGGCCGCCCAAAGCAGTGGTCGCACCCGTTGGTTGACCCACGTTGCGGTAGACCGAGCCGGATCTGCGGCGAGCCAGGCGGCCATCGCCTCCCGCTCGGGCTGGCCGATAGCCCGGAAGGTCAGTGGCGTGCCCTCGGCAAGCCGGTTGGCGTCGACCAGGGTGGGGACGGCGTTGCGCCTGCGCTGCCTCGGGACGTTCCGCACCGGTCGGTACTCCTGCGGCAAGTCGGGAACCGGGGCGCCGCTTCGCAGATCCCGCAGCACCAGCCCGGCGAGGATGCGACAGGGCTCGGGCTCGGAGAGCGTGCTGGACACGAGCTGCTTCTTGAACTCGGCGTCGACGTGGTGAACGAGCAGGTCGGTGGCACGCTGGACCAATTCTGGCACCTGGGCGAGGACCGCGTCCCAGTCGGTGTCGGGCTCGTCGATGCCGTCGAGGTCCAGGTGTTGGAAGACGATATGTGCAATCAGCCGGTTCCCGCGCTCCACGATCGCCTCGGCCCGCGCCTGCCGGTTCTTCGCCGTGCGGTAGAGCGTGGCGTCGACCTCCCGCAGAACGAGGACGCTGCGCCAGATCTGGTAGGCGGAAGGTTGATCCTGGGCGTTGAACAGCAGGTGGTAGGCGCCCTGGGAGCCTTCCTCCCATAACAGTTCCGCGCCGAGTTTCGCGCGGACCGCGAGATCGGAGTTTCGGTGCGCGCAGGCGAGCGCGACGGCTGCGACCTCCACCGAGCAGCCGCTTTCGGCTGCGGGCTCCTCACCGCGCTTCACCGCGTAGGTCTTCTGGAGCGAGAGAAGGAAGTCCTGTTTGATGCGCCGCTGCACGGCATCGAGCGCGACGAAGTCTCGTCGCTCCACCCGGTTCTGGGTGTTCGTGGCCGTGGTCACCGCGTCGGCGAAGCCCGGCGGGCAGTTCTTGAGCGAGATGACCCGGACGGTCACATAGCCGTCGGTGATCGCCTCGGGATCCTTGCGGAACGCCCGGTGGATCGCGTGGACGGTCTGCGCACCGTTCACCACGCTGGCCCCGTCCAGCTTGAGCGTGACCGGAGCCCGCTTTGCCGCACGCTGGAAGTACACGGGATCCACCGTGTCGCAGAGCACGGTGATGCCGTTGTTGAAGAACCAGAAGTTGTGCGGGTCGGCGGTCAGCGTGTCGATCAGGCCCTGGTTGACCTGCGTGATGCCCAGCGGCTTGCGGATGTTGCGGTCGAAGAGGCGGTCCTCGTGAGTGTCGTACCACTCAGCGATGTCGGCGACCGAGACGATCCCCTGGAATGCCTCGTAGGGCTCGGTGACCCTGATCCAGTCGTGCATCCTGGCGGTCAGCGGGATCGGCGGTTCGGCGAAGTCGCTGTAGACCACCCCCCAGATGTCGCGGGCCAGGTAAGTGCGCTGGTCGAGCATGTTGCCGAACTGGTTGAACTCGTCCTGCGCGTCGGAGAGTCGCTGCACGACATCGTCCGCGAGTGGCTCGGTCCGCATCACGGTCGGCACCAGGGTGATCCTCGACCCTCGGTTGCTGAGGACGGCGGCGACCTGGTCCGCGAGGTTCTGGAACCGGACGTTGAAGCGGTCGAACTTCCGCGCATCGATGAGGCGAAGCCCCTCAATGAACTTGAGCGCGTCGGCAACGGCGAACTTCCCCTTGCCGCTGTCACTCCACTTCGACTGCACCAACCAGAGATGCGACGCGTTCTTGTCGATGGCCACCGCGTCGATGCCGATGTCGTCCCGGCCGTCGATCACCGCCTCGGCGGCGGCTACCGAGTCGCAGCCGGTCAGGTCGCGGACCGTCAGCGCGGCCAGTGCCCTCGACAGGAATGCCTGCTCGCGATCGACGGTTGACTTGTTGGCAAGATCCTCGACGTCGATCAGCCCGTCGAATTCCCGCAGGAGTGCGTCCCGGACCTGTCGGACCTGCGTCTTCGGGGCCGTCTCTTGGGGCAGCGCGTCAGGCGCCGCGGGCTTCTCGATCACTCAATTCCCTCACTGCCGACCGTCACTGTCATTTGCCGCACGTCGCGTCGGGCGGACCGAGCGCGCCGGGATGCGGCAGGGCGGATGGGTCTTGGCCGGGCTGGCATGCGACGCGCGTCTTGTGCGCCGATCACTAAGACGATTGATCTTGGCGCGCGTGCGCCACCCATGGTAGCGGCCATCGTGGATTTCCGGGCCTGCCGAGAAGGTCCTGTCGTGAATTGAGCACATGGCTTGCGCCGGGATCCGCTCACGCTACGCGGCCGTCGTGGCCTGGGGGAGCAGGGTTCCGTGTGCCCCATCGTCGGCGGCGGGGTCCGTAAGGGCGAGGCGGTCGCGGCACGCAATACCTGCGCGACGGCGATGGTGGTGCGGGTATGGGTGGAGTCACCGGCGGCGGCTCGGTCGGCGGCGAGCAAGGCGAGATCGGCCTCGCCGAGCGTGGCAAGCAATGAAATTCTCTCCGTAGCTTCGTCTCGTGGACGGGGCCGCAGCCCCCGTGGGCCGGGTGACAGGTGCGTCAGTCCTCGATTCCTCGACCGCTGGCGGTGGACACATCGACTTGGCCAGAAACGGCGGCAGTGATCAGCGCGATTCGACGTTCACTAAGCAACCGCTCTCTAGCTCGAAGAAGTGTCGATTCATTTCGAACTTCGTCTTCGAGCTTTCTGAGCGCTGTGACAATCTGATTCTGGGCTGGGCGGTCGGGCGCAGGGATTCGAAGTTGTCTGATGAGCTCTTGGCTCAGGTTTGGCTGGCCGGCTCCAAGCGCGAGTCCTACGATTCCCTGCTTGTGAGCACGGAACCAGTATGCGGCGTAGTCCTCGGCGATTGGCCCAGTCGGAATCAGGACGCAGCATGCTTGATTCAAGCACGCATCAATTCGGAGAATTCCAACCTTCCCCTTGGTTGCGCCTTGTCCGTACAGGGCTACTACAAGGGATCCTGCCGGATGAATCTTCAATGCCGGGAAGTCTGTTAGCGCTGCGGCGGTCACTGACTTGTCGCATTCTTCTATCTGGCCATCGTTGATGTCCGCACTGTTCACCCACGGGTAGGGTCCGCCATAGTATTCGGGGCGATCTGAGGTAGGAGTGGTGCCGCTTCCTGACCTGAAGACATGGCTCACCTTAAGGAGTTGCCATTGCTCATTCATCTCCGGCATCCACGCGATGCCGGTTTCTCGACGCGGGCCGTTGCCGGTTGTCGTTGCCAGCCGAATCGACTCGTTCAGGCGTTCGCCGAGGAGGATTACCTGGCTTCTTGTCCTCAACTGCATGCTATCGACGCGATCCGTCTCGGCGTCAAGAAAGTCAGCAATGCGGCGCTGCTCTTCGAGTGGCGGCAAGGGGATTGGTGCTCGCGCGAGCCTTTCGCTGTTCAACTCGATCTGATTGGTGGCTCCGACGACGAGTGCCGAGTAGATATGCCGTTGGAACGGCTCTGACCGCAACCAGTAGTAGCCGAATCGTGGATAGACGATGTCTGGGGAGAAGCGAGCGATTGTTATGTGGCTGTCGGCGATGCATGGGGTGTTGTTCGGTGAACCGCGGAAGTATCCGACTCGCCCGAGCGTGCCTGTGCCGGTCGAGTTGATTATAACGTCTTCTGGCTCGAGGTAACCCTTCAACTTGCTGGGGTCACCGCGGTAACTGTGGAACCTTGTACGCGACCAATCGATCCCGGCGTCTTGATTTGATGCCTGGCTGAGAGCGACAACCGGACCCGCCTCAACGTAATCCGGTGCCGATCCGCGGTTCAGCAACGGAGTTGCCCGCTTGAGTGGTGAGACCGTCCAGTGTGCCGGCAGGGGTACTCCAAAAACTTCAGTCACTCGGTCACCTCACTGAGGAGAGCTTGAATCTCGGCTTCTAGAGCTTTCAATTCGGCGTCGATCTCGGCGAGTGGCCTCTGGGGTTTGTAGACGTAGAAGTGGCGGGTGAAGGGGATCTCGTACCCAATTTTTGTTTTCTCGTGGTCGATCCAGGCGTCGGGGACGTGTAGGAGCACCTCGCGGCGCAGGTACTCCTCGACGTCCTCGTCGAGCGGCACGTTCTCGTAGTCGCGCAGCTCCGGGTCGGGCTCGGGGCTGCCCTTGACGAGCTGGACCTCGCCCTCGGGGTCGCGGACCCCGATAATGTCCCGCATCGCCTTCTGGAAGGGGATGCCGGAGGGCCAGAGCACGCCGGCCTCGGCCATCGCCTTGCGTAGCGCGTCCCATGCTGCGCGCTTCGTTGTCCAGACCTGCCCGATCAGCGGCTTCAGCGCGGTAGCCAGCGCGTCGGCGTCCGACGCCTTCTGGATCGGCTTCGAGGTGGTCAGTGCGGTGAGCGTCTCCTCGGTGACCTCGAAGCGGAGCTTCAGTGGGCGTTCGACGGTGATCCGGCGGTAGCCGAAGTCCTCGTTGGCGAAGACCTTCACCTTGCTGTGCTGCGGGTGCTCGGGGTCTTTGGCAGCGTCGAGCGCCTCCGCGTAGAGCCGGGTGATCTGCTTGATCTGGTCGGGGGTGACGAGCTTGCGCTTGTCGCCGAGTGACTTGCGCATCTTGGCGAACTGGTCGCGGGCGTCGAGGAGGACAACCTTGCCCCGGTGTCCCTTGGCCTTGCGGTTGGTCAGGATCCAGAAGTACGTGGAGATGCCGGTGTTGTAGAAGAGCTGGTCGGGAAGGGCGACGATGCCTTCCAGCAAGTCTTCCTCCAGGATCCACTGCCGGATCCGCGACTCGCCCGACTCGGCCGCTCCGGTGAACAGCGGAGAGCCGTTGAAGACGATGGCGACGCGGCTGCCGCCCTTGCCGTCGGCGGTGACGGGTTTCATTTTTGAAATCATGTGCTGGAGGAAGAGCAGCGAGCCGTCGTTGATCCGGGGCAGGCCGGCGCCGAACCGACCGCTCTCGCCGAGCGTCTCGTACTCGGTCTCGATCTCGTCCTTGACCTTCTTCCACTCCACCCCGAAAGGCGGGTTGGCGAGCAGGTAGTCGAAATGTTCGCCGCGGTGGCCGTCGTCGCTGAACGAGTTGCCGAACTTGATGTTCTCCGGGTCCTGGCCCTTGATCATCATGTCGGACCGGCAGATCGCCCACGACTCCGGGTTGAGCTCTTGGCCGAAGACGGTGACGGTCGCGGACGGATTGTGCTTGGTGATGTGCTCCTCGGCGGCAGAGAGCATGCCGCCGGTGCCGCAGGCCGGGTCCATCACCGTACGGGAGGTGCCCGGGATGCTCAGTGCGTCGTCGTCAGGAGCGATGAGCAGGTTGACCATCAGCTCGATGACTTCGCGCGGAGTGAAATGGTCACCGGCGGGTCCGTTGGACTGCTCGGCGAAGCGCCGGATCAGTTCCTCGAAGACGTACCCCATCTGGTGGTTGGAGACGTTGGGGATGGGCTTGCCGGTCTTCTTGTCGAGGATCACCTCGCCCGTCTTCTTGTCGCGCTGGTAGGGGTGCAGGTCGAGGTCGGCGAAGCGGCCGACCACTCGGTAGAGCAGGCCCGCGCTGTCGAGTCGCCGGACCTGTTGGGAGAACTCGTAGCGCTCCATCACCTCCTGCGCGTTTTCGGAGAAGGCGCCGACGTATGCGATCAGATGCTTCGCGGCTTGGGCGGAGTCGTTGGCGATCGACTTCAACGTGTAGCCGCTCACGTTGTAAAAGCTGTGCCCCGAGGCTCGGCGCAGGAAGCGGGCGCTGTCCACGTTCTGATCTTTGAGCCGGTCGTGCTCCGCTCGGACCCTGTCGCGGGTTGACTCGAGGACGCATTCCAGGCGGCGCAGCACGATGAACGGCAGGATGACTTTGCCGTAGTCGGACGGCTTGTAGTCGCCGCGGAGGAGGTCGGCGACCGACCAGGCGTGGTTTGCCAGTTCGGTGTGCTTGCTGCTGTTCAACGGGGTCCTTCCGAAGAGCCGGTGCTGTGGTGGCTGGGGGAGTCGGGGCTGGTTCAGGATGGCGTCTGTTCGGCGCCGGGTGGTTGCAGCGCGCCGCCGGCGAGCCCTGCCGCAAGGGTGCGGGCTGTCTCGTCCGCGAGGCGGCTGGCGATGTCGGCCGCGGTGCGCAGGGCATGCAGTTGGCGGAATGCCTTGCCGTAGCGCCGCTGCTCGGGGAGGGGCAGCAGCGGCACCCGCAGGCGGCGCGGGTCAAGGCGGATCACGGTGGAGCCGGACGACGCGGCGCTGAGATTCTCCTCGGCAGCCAGGAAGCCGGCCAGGAACCACGGATCGAGGCGGGCGGGATCGGGTCGCAGCAGATGCAGGTGCCGACCGAGATGGAGGCCGGCGTCGCGGGCGTCGGCGACCCGGGCGGTGCCGGTGCCGTTCTGTAGCAGTTCCGGAAGGATGACGTCACCCTCCCGGATCTCGATCTCGGTGCCTGAGGTTTCCTCATCGGCGGGGCCGGAAGCAGCGCGATGTGACATCACGTCTCGGGCGGTCAGTGTGGGCGGCGCGGACGGGTCTGTTGCCACGGGTGTTGAGCTGCGGATCGCTGCTGGCACCCGCAGGAGCTCCAGCGCGTCGCCGCGCAGGAGGTCGGCGATGCTGGCTGTGCGCCAAGACAGGGGAACGGCGCCGACGGGCGGCCAGGCCTCGCCGCCGCTCAAAGTGATCAACCCTGTGGCTGCCCGCCGTAGCTTGGCACGCAGTTCGTGGCCGATCGCGGCGAGCTCGTCGGGCATCGCCGGCACCGGGGTGGCTCGGACGTGGCGGGCGGGCGTGAGGTCGACCGTCTCGTCGAGCAGGTCAATGATGGGGACGGCTTGAGCGACGCCCGGAACGGGATCGAAGTTGTCTGGATGCCGGTCGTAGTCGTTCCACGCTTTGAGTACGTCGTCGCGCAGCGCGGGCCAGTCCACCGATTGGCGCTTGCTTGGTGTCTGGTCAGACCGGGAGACGTCGGGCGTGGCGGTGTCCACCATCAGGATGCTCAGCGGCAACGTGGCCTGCGGGTGCGGGCGTTCGATCACCCACAGGTGCAGGCCGACGTGTAGGGGTTGGGAGACCCCGGGCGGTAGGGCGATGACGGCCCGAAGCACGCCGGTGCGAAGGATCTCGGCTCTGATCCGGCGGCCCGACCCTCGCTCCGCGGTGGCTGGCGGCATGAGGAGAACAGCGCGTCCACCCTCTGCCAGGTGTGCGAAGCAGTGCTGTAGCCAGGCGAGCTCCGACTCGCTCTTCGCCGGCAGGCCGAACTCCCACCGTGCGTCGTACGCCAGTTCCTCGTGACCCCAATCGCGGTCGCCGTAGGGCGGGGCGCAGAACACGGCCTCGGCGGTCAGGGCCGGGAACGCGTCGGCACGGATGCTGTCGCCGGCACGCACGCTCACCTGAGTGGTGGTCTCCGCGGGCTGAAGGGCGAGGCGTACGGCGGCCTGCGCCGCCTGCGCGGGGACGATGTCCTGGCCGTACAGCTCCCGTGCCCCGCGGCCCGCGGCCGCGAGAAGGAGGCCGCCGGCGCCGCAGGCGGGGTCGAAGACGGCCGTCGGGTACGGCTCACCCGGCTCCGCGAGTAGATCGGCCATCAGCGTGGCTACAGGGGCGGGGGTGTCGTACATGCCGCCAGCGCTGGTGGCGTCCAGGTCGCCTTCCGCGAGCACGTCCGCGGCCCGCAATGCTCCCTCGTCCGCGACGCAGCGCAGCAGCGCCCGCAGCAGCGCCACGTCCTCCGTGTCGTACGTCAGGCCGGCAATCCCGGGGATCTCGGCGACGTGTGGCTGGACCGCCCGCAACGCCCGCTCGGGCAGTTGGCTGTCAGGGAGGTCGACGAGTTGCTTCAGGTCGCTGTCGGACATCCGGGCTGCGGCCAGGACCAGCGGTAGCAATCTGGTCGGCGTGCCGGCGCCCGACTGGGTGGACCGGATGGCGGTGCGTAGGTCGTCGGCGGGCGAGGTGGCCGGGAGTTGACCTCGCGCGGCAAGCCAGCCCTGAACCGCTTCCAGGTCGTAGGCCGGGCTGGTGTCCGTGCCGCCGGTCGGGGCCGGGAAGTCTGGGTGACGCCGACGCCAGTTGCTGACGGTGGCGCGCGTGACCCCGGCCAGCCGGGAGATCTCGGCGGCGGTCACCTGGGCATGTCTGGGCATCGGTGTCCTGTCAATTCATGCATCGTCCTGCTGGCGGATCACTCTACACGACCCCTGGGGCGTGTAAACGATTTGACACCGCTTTCAGTGTCGAGTGTGCTAGTGTCGTTTTCAGTGAGCGGGCCGAGGTTTGCCTCGGCTGCCGCCGATGCTTCCTGTCCGGGTGTCGACGCCCGGGCGCACCACCCTCATGTCCGGCCCAGCCCTTCCGGCCGGTCAGATTCCTCATGCCGACGCAGCGAGTTGCCCCGCCTTCCGGCGCGGCCACTCGCCCCCTCCCGTGAGAGGAGGCACCACATGAGCATCGACCCTCAAGCCGACACCGTTGACCAGCTCATCCTCGACCACCTCGACCCTTCCGACCTGACCGAGACCGCCAAGGACCTCGTCATCGCCGCCCTGCTCGGCGGTGAAGAGCTCGCCTCGGTGCTCGGCGGCGCGACACCCCGCCGACCGACACCCCCGTCGCCCGACACCGAAACCTCGGAACCGATCGGGACCTACCTCGCCAGCATCGAGGTGACCGGGTTCCGCGGCATCGGACCTACGGCCACGCTCAACCTCGTACCCGGACCGGGACTGACCATCGTGACCGGTCGCAACGGCTCGGGTAAGTCCAGCTTCGCCGAAGCCGCCGAGTTCGCCCTGACCGGTGAGAACAAGCGGTGGGCTGGCCGTAGCTCGGTCTGGCAGGAGGGCTGGCGCAACCTGCACGCCACCGAAAGCCCTCGCATCCACGTACGACTCGGGGTCGAAGGCCACCGCAACGGCGCTACCGTCGAATGCGACTGGGAGCCCGAAGCAGGGCTCAACGATGGCAAGACGTTCCTGCAGATCGCTGGTAAGCCCCGGCAGTCGGTTGCCGACCTCGGATGGGCGCAGCCGTTGGAGCTGTACCGCCCGTTCCTCTCCTACGCCGAACTCGGTGGGCTGCTCAGCGGCCGTCCCAGCGAGATGCACGACTCGCTGCACCGCATCCTCGGCCTCGGCCGGCTCGTCGAGATCGAGACCATGCTCAAGACCGCGCGTAAGGAGATGGACGACCGGCGCAAGCTGGCCGGCGCTCAGCTGCCGCAGCTGCGGACCGCGCTTGCCGCCCACCCCGACCCGCGCGCCCGCCGTGCCGAGCAGGCGCTCAGCGGCAAGGCCGCGGACCTCGACGAGCTGGCGGCGTTGGCCACCGCCGACGAGCCGACCAGTGACACGACCCTCGTGCCGCTGCGCCAGCTCGACGTACTCGACCTTCCCGAACGAGACGCCCTGGTACGCGAGCTGGAGCGACTCCGTGGGGCGCTGCAACAGATCGACGACCTGGCCGGTACGCCGGTGGAGGAAGCTCGGGCGCTCGCCCGGCTGCTGAGCGACGCCCTGCGCCATTACCACAGCCACCCGGGCCAGCCCTGTCCAGTGTGCGGGGGTCGCACCCTGGACGAGGCGTGGGCCGAGCAGGCACAGGCGCAGCTGCAACGACTCACCGAGCGGGCCGAACGCCTCGACGAAGCCCACGACATCGAGCGGGGTTCGCGCCGCACGCTGCAGAGCTGGCTGACCCAGCTGCCGCCCGTACTCGCCGTCGACCTCACCGCCGAGGGAGTGGACACCGGCGACGCCCGGGCCGGATGGCAACACTGGGACGAGCTGATCGGGTCGGCCGACTCGCACAAGATCGTCGAAGCGGCGCTCGTCACCTTCGACGCGCTCACCACCGTCCTGCAGCCGGTCAAGGCGGCAGCACGGCAGGCGCTCGAACGCCGGCAGGCCGCCTGGCAGCCGCTCGCCGACCAAATCCGCGCCTGGATCGACACCGAGCAGGCCAGCCGTCAGTCCGTCCAGATGTTCACGGCCCTGAAGGCCGCGGTCACCTGGCTACAAACGGTCGGCGGGAGCATCCGCAACGACAAGCTCGCACCGGTGGCCGCGGAAGCGACCGAAATCTGGAACACGCTGCGGCAGGAGAGCAACGTCGACCTCGGCGCGATCCAACTCGCCGGCACCGGCACCAACCGACGGGTGGACCTGAAGGTCAACGTCGACGGCGTACCCGGGGCGGCGCTGGGGGTGATGAGCCAGGGCGAACTGCACTCGCTCGCCCTGGCGCTCTTCCTGCCCCGCGCCACGATGCCCCAGAGCCCGTTCCGGTTCCTCGTCATCGACGACCCGGTGCAATCCATGGACCCGGCCAAGGTCTACGGGCTGGCCAGGGTCCTGGACCAGGTGGCGAAGCACCGGCAGGTCATCGTCTTCACCCACGACGACCGCCTGCCGGCCGCGGTGCGACACCTGCAACTCGACGCCCGGATTCGGATCGTCAGCAGGCTGGCGCAGTCCCAGGTCACCGTTACCGGTGACGCGCACGGCGACCCCGCCCGGCGCTACCTCGACGACGCGACGGCCATCGTCCGCGATGACGACATGGCCGACGAGGTCCGCCGCCCGGTCGTCTGCAACCTGATCCGCGACGCCCTCGAATTCACCTGCCACGAGCGGATCCGTACCCGTGACTTCCGGGCCGGGGTGCCGATCGCGGAGACGGAGGCGGCGATCAGCGAGGCGCATGGTCTGCGACCGACCCTCGCGCTGACGCTCCTGTCGGACCACCGCCGCGTGGGCGAATTGAAAGCCCAACTGGAACGGCTGCACCCCGCAGCCCGGCGGGTGGTCGCCTTCGCCAACCGTGGTGCCCACGGCGGGAGCTCCGGCGAACTCGCCGGGCTCGTGTCCGACGCGCATGCGGTGGTGGGGAGGCTGAGCCAGCCGTGAGCCCACACACGTATCTGAACGCCGCCAGTGCGCTGCTGCTCCACCCGCCATCCAGCATGCGCCGCTGCTGGCAACGCGGATCCGCCTGCCTGACCCGCCTCGCCCTCGAACAGGGGCTGCGGCACTACTGGGACCAGGTCGCCCCCTCCGTCGTCGACCGACCCATGCGCAACCAACTGCTCGTCCTGCCCACCTTCGCCGGCGCCGAGGCAGCCTCGACGGCGCGCACCGCCTGGCACGGCCTGTCCCGTGCGATGCACCACCACACCTACGAACTCGCACCCACGGTCGCGGAGCTCCGCGGCTGGCACCAGGACGTCACCGCACTGCTACCCCAACTCGAACTGGCCGACCCCGCCGATCCGAAGGCGTCACGGCCTGGCGCGCCTGCCATCCAGTGACCCGACTGCCGGGGCCGGCCACCTGCTCGCCAGGTGACCGGCCCGCCAGACGGGCAAAGTCAACGCCGCCACTTCTCACTCCCCTGAGTGGGGCGGCGCCTTATCTGACCTGTCCACCGCTGCCGCCGACCGGTTCCACCTCAGTGACCGATCGGACACGGCGGACGCCGAGGCGATGGTTTGGTCTTGAAGACGCCTTGGCTTGCTTGCATAGTCGCCCTACCGCGCTGACCACCCCAATTCACAAGAGGGAGACCGTGTCACACGCATCCGAGATACTTCGGCTCCGGGAAGACGAGTGGGCGCCAGCCCTGCGCGCGGTGTCGCTGGTCGCCGAGATTGACGCACTGGAGGACCACGCCAAAGAGGTCATCCGCGCCCTGGGACGAGTCTTTTGGCTCAGTCCCCCCTCGACCGGCAGCGGCTGCTCACCCGTCACTACCCCGCGTGCCTGGTCGTCGGCCTGGCCGGGATCGGTGCCGTCGGGTACGAGCACGGCGACTACTGGAGCGCCGTCCACAACGAGGCGCCGGGCCAGATCGACCAAACGTTCTGGGGGAGGGCCTTCCGCGTCAACCTCGACTACTTCCGGCTGGCCCGGTTCCCTGGTCTACCGCAGGTCTACGTCGGTGAGATCCTCATGCATGCCGGGGTCCCCGCATACTGCCTCGGCGACCTGTTGAATCTCCTCCTGCACCGCCAGGCCCGCGAGCCCGGACTCACTGGTGAGAGCTTCCTCGCCTGGGCGCTCGCGCCCGGCCGTGAGTCGCGCCTGAACGGGACCGACAAGCCGGTGCAGCGGTTCATCCAGCGCGGCGAGGACTACGCGGCGGACCTTGTCGACCGCTGCCTCGATCTGTTGGAACGGCTGCGGCAGCCGGGGTTCACCGCCGACGGACTCGGACTCTCCCCACACCTGATCGAAAGAGCTCAGGCGCTCGCAGAGGCGGAGCAGCTCGACTGGACGGGCAGCTCAGATCGCATGGAATCGGCTGCGGTGGCGGCGCAGCAGCGCCCTCACCTGGAGCTGGAGCCGTTCGGCCGAGGCCTGATGGTGTGGCTGCCGCCGGTCCACGACGCACCGGACGGTCGCGTCATGTGGCAGTTGCGCTTCGACGGCGAGGTCCAGTCGGTAGTCAGCCAATCGCGCTGGCCTGGCACCAGCGAGACGACACCGGCAACGGCGGTAGCCATCGCGCGCCCTGCCCGCCAGGTGACGGTGGAGTTGGCCGGCTACGACCAGGAGTACGAGCTGGATGCTGTCGACCCGCGGGATCCCCTGTTGGTCTTCACCGAGGACGGCCGACGGGTGCCGGCAACCACCGGCCTTCCGCCCGAGCCGGTCTGGCTGCTGTACCCGCACGAGAGCGACGGCGGTGGGCCGCTCGAGCTGCAGGTGGACGGCGACCTGGTCGACACGTACGACGTGCCGGCCCCGTACGGCTGGCTCGGCTGGACGCTGCGCCGCGCCGACCTTCGCCAGGTGTCGCAGCTGCGGCTTGGTGCCGGAACGCCCCGCCGGGTCAAGGGTGCCCGCCGCGCCCAACTGCAGCTCGCCCAGCCATTGCCCGGAGTGAGCAGCCTCGCCGGCGCACCGGTGATCGCGACGGCCCCACGGCTGACCCTGCCGACCGAGCCCGGCGTGAGCACCGACTGGTCGATCCGGATCCGCCGACCCGGCTCCGGTCAGCTCCTGCACACCGAGAGCCTTCCCGTCGGCCGCGACACGACGGTCGACCCGTGGCGGCACCTGGCCCGCCCCTTGGTCGGCTCCTACGAGATCACCGTTCGAGGTCCGCTCGGCCGCGGCCTGGCCCGCACGCTGGAGTTCGCCGAAGGGCTGTCCGTCATCTCCCACCCCGCCTGGCGAGAGATCACGGCGGACGGGCTGGAACCGGCCACCGTAGGAGCCCACGCCACCATGTCCGACCTGTCGGTCACGCCCCCAATGACCCACCTGGGCCCCGCCGACACCGCTGTCGAACTGCAGCTCGACAGCCCGGGCGGCGCGACCACAGTACGGGTCACGCCCGCCCACATGGCGCTCCAACGGCTCGGCGGCGGCAGCCGCGGCGAATGGTCCCTGCAACCACTGCGCCTGGACACCGAGACGATCGGCGAGGGTGAACTGCTGGTGCGGCTGCCGCGGGCGGCGGACGCACGGCTGATCGTCCGGTCCGGGGGCCGCGAGCTGCAAACCGTTCCGTCCGGAGAGACCTACGGGCAGCCGATGGCCCGGTTTGGGCTCGCGGCCATCGCCGACACGGTCGGCGCCCACGGGCTCGCCCAGCTCGACGTCCGCTTTGACGGGCAGGACTTCCCGGCAGCGCGCTGCGTACCTCGACGCCTCGCCAGCGCGGTGCACCTCGAGGACGACCGACTGGTGCTGGTCGACGGCGTCCGGGCCGAAGGGCTGACGGCCGCGCTGTACCAGGTGTACGCGCCGTGGGAGCCGCCATACTTCGCACGCCTCAGCGCGGACCTGGTCAGCGACCCACTGCCCACGCGTGTCACCACGGCGGGGCCCCTCGTGGCGCTGTTGCGCATCGAGGATCCGTGGTTGCGGTCGGACTGGCCGGAGTGGCCCGGCCGCGACAACGCCTTCGACCTCGCCGAGCTGAAGTGGCAGCCGACCGGCCAGGACCCGGCGGGTGAGGCGGTCTCGGCGTACCTGGCCGGAGCAGGTGCGCTGCCCGACCGACCGGACATCGCGCCGCTGCTGTTCGATATTTATCCGCGCGCGGACGACCTCCGTGCCCGAGGCGTCACGGCCAATATCCGGGGCGCCGCGGCTCTCCTGCGCCCGCATCCCGCCGCCGGGCTGGCCGCGCTCACCAAGCACCGCGCGTCGGCCGACCAGGTGGTCGCGCCCCTGGTGCACTCCGGGCTGATCGCCCTGCCTCCCGACAGGTACGTCAGTGAGTCCGACGAGGCGCGGCTCTGGACGGCGAGCCCGCTGGCCGCAATGCTCGCCTCGGCCCACCGGCTGCCTGACATCGCCTCTCACGCCGATCTTGGCGAACAGATCGCCGCGGTGTGCGGGGAGGTGGCAGCGCACCTGCTCGCCGGCGGCCCCGATCCGCACGAGACGGTCGGCAGGTTCGACAAGTCGGCCGAGGTGTTCGCGTTGCTGCCAGCCGAGGAACGCGACCGGATGTGGCGGGCGATGCGCGTCGTTCCCGGCGGTCTGCTCGACGCCGACGAACGGATGGTTGCGGCCCGCCACCTCTTCGAGGTACGGGTGCGGCCCGGCCTGGGACGGCTCTCCAGCAGCGCGGAGGGTCTGCTGCGCGCTTTGCAAAAGCCCTTGGACGAGTGCGGTGGGCCGCGGGTGGTAGCGGCGATGCAGGCCCGCAACCCGACTCGAGGGTGGCTCGCTCTTCCCGCGCTGTCGCTGGCGTTCGCCTTCGTGGCGCGGCTGGCCGCCCGAGGGCACGCGGCCCCGGCCGGGCTGCTGCCACGCATCCTTCCCCTACACGCGACGCTCGCCCGCAGCGCACCCCGTCTCGTCGCCATCGACCTTCTCCTCGCGGAGTTCCTCCTGACCGGAGCCGGAGCAGCCGAATGATCCTCGACCCCCTCGCCACCAGCGACGCGATCGTCTCCACCTACCGGCGCTATCTGCGTTCCCTCGTGGAGCCGAAGGATCCCCGGCTCGCGAGCGCGCTCGAAACTGCGATCGGCGACGCGATCAACCAGGAGATCACCAAGGGGCCACTGCTCGAGGCGACCCCGCCCTACGTCACCAGCGCCACGCCCCGGCAGCTCATCGACGCGAACGTGCTCGATCCCGGCATCGCCAGCCTCGGTGCCGGGCTGGCCATGGACCGTCCGCTCTACCAACACCAAGAGCGGGCGATCCGGAAGGCAACCGCAGGGCGCAACATCGTCGTCGCCACCGGCACCGGATCCGGCAAGACCGAGAGCTTCCTCATCCCCATCCTGAGCCGGCTGATGGCCGAACGTGCGGCGGGCACCCTCGGGCCTGGCGTGCGGGCGCTGCTGCTGTACCCGATGAACGCGCTGGCCAACGATCAGATGAAGCGGCTGCGGGGCTTGCTGGCCGAGGCACCGGACATCACCTTTGGCCGGTACACGGGTGAGACCCGCCGCAGTCGCCGCGAGGCCGTGGAGGTCTTCGAGCAGCAGAACCCTGGCGAGCGGTCGCTGCCCAACGAACTGCTCAGCCGGGAGGAGATGCAGCAGCGACCGCCGCACCTCCTGCTGACCAACTACGCCATGCTCGAATATTTGCTGTTGCGGCCCTTGGACATGGACCTCTTCGAGGGTGAGTACGCCGGGCACTGGCAGTTCATTGTCGTCGACGAGGCGCACGTCTACGACGGGGCTCGCGGGGCCGAGCTGGCGATGCTGCTGCGCAGACTCGCCGACCGGGTGGATTCGGGCCGGCCGGTGCAGTGCATCGCGACGAGCGCGACCGTCGGTAGCGACATGTCAGCCGTGGTCGACTTCGCTGCCTCCCTCTTCCCCGTCCCCTTCGAGTACGACCCCGCCGATGAGGCGAGGCAGGACGTCATCACCGCCGACCGGGTCCAGCTGCCGCCCGGGCCCGAGTGGGGACCTCTGCCCGCCACGGCGTACGAGAAGCTGCTCAACGCGCCGGACCCCGCCGGCGCCGTCGTGGCCCTCGCCCGCGAGCACGGGTACGCCGGGGACGACCCCGCCGAGGCGCTGACGTACGAGCAGCGCGTCCGCCGGCTCAAGGCGCTGCTCGCCCACGGGCCGATACCGCTGCACGAGGTCGCCCAGGCCCTGTTCCCCGGTAGCGGCGCGTCCGAGACCGCGTCGATGGTCGCTCTCGCCAATAGCATCCACGATGAGGCCGGCACCCCGGTGCTCTCCGCCCGCTACCATCTCTTCGCCCGCGCGACGGAAGGGGCTTTCGCCTGCCTCGGAGCCAATGGGCCGCACGTCAGTTTGACCCGGCACGAGCGCTGCGGGCGGTGCGGCGACGCCGCCTTCGAGTTCGGCACCTGCCGCCGCTGCGGCACCGTCTACCTGATGGGCACGCTGGAGCGGGTCGGCACCTTCACCGTGTTCCGGTCCCGCCGCTCCCGCGACGAGCAGCAGGTGTGGATGGCGCTGGTCGACGACGTGGCGACCGACGAGGACGAGGAGATGTTCAGCGGTGCTGCGCAGGCGGCCGGCGAGCTGGGCGCGCTGTGCACCCGGTGCGGGGTGTTCCAGATCGGTAAGGCGGCCAACTGCCCGCGCTGCCCGGACGGCGCCATGCGGGCCGTACGTTTCCTACGGCAGCGCAGCGACGAGCTCACCGCATGCCTCTCCTGCGGAGGGCGCGGAGCCGGCCTGATACGGCTCTTCGCCAGCGGCAACGAAGCCTCCGCCTCGGTCCTGGCGACCGCCCTCTATCAGAAGCTGCCCGTGGCGTCCGATCCCATCCAGCGAGGGCTGCGAGGCGGCGGGCGCAAGCTGCTGCTGTTCAGCGACAGCCGGCAGTCTGCGGCGTACTTCGCGCCGTACCTCGAAGACTCCTACGAGCGGGTGCAGCGCCGGCGGCTGCTCCACGAGGGTGCCGTCGCCGCAGCGGCCGCCGACGACGAGGTCCGCCTCACCGATGTCGTCTACCACACCTCCCGAGTAGCCGACCGGTACGGCATCTTCGAACGGCGGCAGAGCCGACAGGCCCGGGAGAGGCAGGTCGCCCTCTGGGCACAGATCGAGGCCGTCGGCGTTGACGAACGCAACTCCCTGGAGGGCAGGGGACTCATCGCCTGGGACATGTCCCGCGACCCCGCCTGGCTACCACCCCAGCCGCTGCTCGCCCTCGGCCTCAGCGACGAAGAGGTCTGGGCGTTGCTCTCCGAGTTGATTCGGTCGATTCGGCTCCAGGGCGCCGTCGCTGCCCTCGACGGCGTGGACCCCCGCGACGAGGCGTTCCAGCCGCGGCTCGGCCCGATCTACGTACGCGGCACCGGCTCCGACGCGCGCCGGAAGGTCCTCAGCTGGCTGCCGACCAAGGGGACCAACCGGCGGGCCGACTTCGTGACCCGCGTGCTTGCTCGGCTCGACCGGCAGGCGGACCCGATCCAATTGCTGGAGGGCGTGTGGCGCCTGCTGACCAGGGGGCCACAGGCCGAGTGGCTGATTGCCGGCACCGAGGCCGGCATCGGCCAGGTCCACCAGCTCGACTCCGCCTTGATCACCTGCACGCCGACGGCCGGCGGCCTGACCATGTGGCAGTGCAGCAGGTGCCGAAAGCTCACCCCGTTCAACGTGCGCGCCACCTGCCCCACCATGGCCTGCACCGGCGACCTCGAACCATGGACGCCCCCTGCTGCGGACAGCGACCCGGACCATTACCGCAACGTCTACCGGGACATGAACCCAGTGCCGCTGCGCGTCCTCGAACACACCGCCCAGTGGACCAGCGAGCGAGCCGCCGAAATTCAGCAGCAGTTCGTCCGCGGCCAAGTTAACGCCCTCTCCTGCTCCACCACGTTCGAACTCGGCGTCGACGTAGGCGAGCTACAAGCCGTCATGCTGCGCAACATGCCGCCGACCACCGCGAACTACGTCCAGCGGGCCGGTCGGGCCGGCCGCCGAACCGATTCAGCCGCGCTCGTGCTCACCTATGCTCAGCGCCGCTCGCATGACCTATCCCGTTTCGCGGAGCCCGACCGGATGATCGCCGGGGAGGTCCGGGCACCGTACGTGCCCCTGACCAACGTGCGAATCGATCGACGGCACGCCCACTCCGTCGCGCTCGCCGCGTTCTTCCGGCAGCAATTTCGGTTCCACGGCACCATCTGGCGTACGGCAGGGGAGTTCTTCCTGCCAGGAGACGACGGGATCGCCCCGGTCACGTTGGTCCGCGACTTCCTCGCCCCGGTGCCTGCGCAGGTCACCGACTCGCTGCGGCATGTGCTGCCGGCCGAAGTGCTCGACATCATCGGCGTCGACTCCGAAGAGTGGGTCGAGCACCTGGTCGACCTGCTGGAGTCGGTCCGGGCCGAGCTGCAGCAGAATGTCGACACGTACGAGCAGAAGCGGCAGGAGGCCTTCGCTGCCCGGCAGGACGACAAGGCCGCGCGGTACGGCCGCGTGATGAACACGATCACTCGCCGCGAACTGCTCGGGTTGCTCGCCAACCGAAACGTCCTGCCAAAGTACGGATTTCCCGTCGACACCGTCGAGCTGCGACTGGCCTTCGCGGACGCCCCCATCGCCAAGCAACTGGAACTTTCCCGAGACCTCTCGTCGGCCATCTACGAGTACGCACCCGGTGCGGAGGTCGTCGCCGGAGGACTGGTCTGGCAGTCGGCTGGCCTGTACCGGCTGCCCGGACGAGACCTTGAGCGACGCTACTACGCGGTGTGCGACGGATGCGGCCACTACCGCGACTCGATCGACCGCCTCGACCAAGAGTGCCCGGCCTGCGGCTCCGCCCTCGTCGGCGTACCCCGTCAGTACGCCATTCCCGTCTTCGGATTCGTCGCGGCACGCGGTATCGGCCGGCGACCCACCAGTGCGCCGCGACGGGCCTGGCACGGCGCAACCCATGTCGTGTCTCCCGGCGCCGAGCTCTACGCGGACAAGTTGGACCTCGCCGGAGGCGCGATCACCATCCGGGCCGGTGCCCGGGGCGAGCTGGTAGCAATCAGCGACGGCGCGATGGGACGCGGCTTCCTCGTCTGCGCGACCTGTGGCTTCGCCAACCGGGCCATCGACGGTCGGGTTGACCACCAGAGTCCACTCAGCGGCCGCGAGTGCCGTGGCCGCATGGAGAACCTGTCGCTGGCCCACAAATATCAGACGGACGTCCTGGACCTGAACTTCGACGGTGTGGTCGTGATCGGAGTAGAGGACAACGCCTGGCGATCGGTCGCCTACGCGCTGGTCGAGGGCGCGGTACGCGCGCTCGAGATCTCCCGCGACGATATCGATGCGACGGTCTACCGAACCGAAGCTGGCCGCAGCGTGATCATGCTCTACGACACGGTGCCCGGAGGAGCTGGCCACGTCCGGCGCATCGCTGAGCGACTGCGGGACGTACTCGACCAGGCGCTGCAGCGGGTCCGCGACTGTGAATGCGGCCCGGAGACCAGCTGCTACCGCTGCCTGCGGGTGTTCCGCAACGAGCGCTACCACGAGCAGCTACGTCGCGGCGTGGCGGCGGACGTACTCAGCCGCCTCCTCGGCAAGCACGACCAGCCGCCCGTCGGGGCGCTGCGGGTCTCGCTCTCGGACGTCGGGCCTGCGCTTACCGCGACTCGCCGATTCCTGGTGACGGAGGCGCCCGGCGAGGTCTTCGAGCCCGTCACCTCCGGGCAACTCGACCTCTACGAAGGCCGTGTCGTCCTCGCCCGCCGTGACGGCGACGCCGCGGTGGGGCGGCTCTGGCTTCGACGCGATGCCGACGGTGTGGTCGGGGCGGGCCTGCAGCCGATAGCCGGAGCGCCGCTGGATGACGGTGCAGACGATCTCATGCTGATCGGCGTTGCTGTGTGGTGATGTGGGACTGGCGGCAGTTTCGGCCCCTCCCTGATCGTCGCCGTGGCCCGTTGAAGCGTGATGACTTCGGTCATCGGCATCCGTCAACCACTCTTAAGGCGCGCTTCACATTGTTGTCACCTCGTCGACCACACCTACCGCCAAGCGATCACCGCCGCCGGCACCGGCTGCGCCGCCGCCCTCGACGCCGGGCGCCACCTCGCCACCATGTCCTAACTGCCTTCTCCCGCCGCCGTCCCGGAGATGGCCGGTCACCGGTCACTCATGGGCAAGAGGCGGCCCCCGAACACATTGACATCGCAGGTTGCCGGTGCGAGATCGACGTCGTTGGACTGCAGGTGCAGGTTGATCACGTCGAAGCCGTCTCCCGATAGGGCGGCGCGGGCGCCTTGAGCGACTCCGAGACATGCGGTGACGGCGCCGACGAAGGCGGCGCCGACGGCGGTCCCGGCGAGTTGTACCGATCCGCAGGGATCGCGTCGCTCAAGGTCGGCGAGGGCGGCCGTGGGGGCACGTCGTTGCTGCGAAACGCCCTCCTTCCAGCTGCGGACCTCCTCGCTGGGGACCTCACCGGGGAATCGGCGCAGGAGCAGGGCGTTGAAGTCGGCCGGTCCGACGCCGAGTCCGGCGTCTATGGCGAGCTTCCAGCCGACTCCGGAAATGAGCCTGCGAGCGTCGAGACTGTCGACGCCGAGCAGCGCGACATGGTGCTCCTCGTCCTGGACGCGGCTGGTGTGATCAAGCCGCCGGTCGAGGATGACGACGTCGTAACCGGCCCGCTCGAGGACCGCCGCGGCCAGACGGGTCTTGCGGACCGGTTCTGGCTTCACGGGGGTGAGAAGCCCGGTGCTGTGGTTGGCATCCACGACGCGCTGGGTGTCCTGCAGGACCACCTCTACCCGGGACGGGTCGAGGTAGGCGAGCCAGGACATCACCCAGGCGTAGGCCTGGCCGAGGTGACCGAGGCCGACGATCCACCAAGCCGCCGGTGCGTGAGTTAGCTCGGGCCCGTCGGCGTTGGTCCCCGGCTGCCAGAGGTTGACGGTGATGGTGCGCCAGCCGGCGTCACTGCCCGGGCGGTTGCGAAGGGCGCCGAAGGCCTCGTGCACACCGAGGGCCCCGGCGGCGATCGCGGCCAGCACGTTGCCCTCGACGGCGTGGCCGGTCCCCGTGTCGGCCGGGTGGACGTGAGCGGTCCAACCGCTCCACCTGGCCCGGAGCCGGACGCCGCCTGCGGGCGCCGGAAGCGCAGCGTCCCCGAGGTACAGCACGGGCCAGTCAGCCGGGACGTCGGTCAGGTCCTCGGCGTGCCGGGCACCTTCTCGGCCGGTCATCTGCACGATGGTGTGCCCGCAGTGCGGCCCGGCGGTCAGTGGCACCTTGCCGTCGGCGATCACGATGACCTGGCCGAACGCGCGGACCGCCGTCGCGACGGCCGTGCACAGCGCGGCCTGGACGCGCACGTCCGAGGCCACGCTGTCCGCGACGATGGCCATTCCCGTCGCGACGTGCGCGTCGAGCGCGGCGTTGACGGTCGCCTGGGTTCCCTCGTGCACTGCCAGCAGGGCGGTGCGGTTGAAGGTGTCGGTGATCGGGATGGTCATCGTCTCTCCTGAATTTGCCGACGGCGGAAGCGGGGCAGCAGCCGGCGCCACCACGGTCTGTGTTCAGCGGCCATGTGCCGTTCGGGCACGAGCAGGAGCTCGCCGGCTTGTTCTCCGTAGAAGGACGCCCAGTCGCCGTTCACACGCAGGTGGACCCCGAGCGGGGACACGTCGGTGACGCCAGCCGCGAAGTGCGGGGCGATCAGCGCGACGTGGCCGTCCCGGGCGACCATGGGGTGCGCAGCGTCAACGCGGCTCTGCTGAACGCGGTGGGCCGGGTGGGTGTGGATGTCGCCGACCACGCGCAGCCCGTCACGACGGCAGAGGTCCTGAAGCCTGGTGTAGCCGGCGGCGTGGAAGTCGATCCGCCCGGTGAGGCAGTCCGGATCGAGGTCGTCGTAGAACACGATCGCGGTGACCGGCTGGGGCAGCTCGTTCTCGGGGTGGGACCGGTCGGTGAGCAGGAACGCGCCGCTCTCGCGGTGTCCCTGCCCCCGCTCGGCCAGCCCGGCGAGCAGGACGTCGAACAGGTCCGGTGCGATCGTCAGACGGGCGGTCACCGGGCAAACCCTCTCTGAGGCATCGTCGCGCAGGACAGCTCCCGATGCAGTTCCCGCAGGTAGAACCCGATCGTGCGGTTCACGTTCCAGGACCGCTCCGGGCGTTCGGTGGCCCAGTTCGAATGACTCGTGATCCCGGCTCGGTCGCAGGCCAGGTACGGCGCGTTGTTGTTCGACGGCGACCACTCCGGGCGGAAGATCTCCGGGTCGCGGCTGGAGACCGGCCACTCGGACATGGGCAGCGGTGTGTCCGCGCTGACGTTCCAGGGCTGCCCCGCCGGCGCCTGGAGCGGGTAGTCCTGGACGTTGAGTCGCATGCCCAGCTCCGCGTCCTCGCCGACCGCGATGGCCACCGTCAGGAACGGCCAGGTGAGGTCGACGATGCGCCAGGACCCGGCGTCGACACCGGCCTCGACGTCGGCGGCCGACAGATGCCGGCGCAGACGTCGCAGGTTCGGGTCGACGCCGGGCTCGGACGCCGTGCTCATCCCTGCGGCCGGACCGTGTGGACCAGGTCGACCATAGCGCTGCAGGTATGCCTCGGAACGATGGTGGTGACGGGCGTGTTCAGGTCCAGGTCCTCAGTCTCGTTAGGGAGCCGCAGGACCAGATCGGCCGCGGCGGCCTGGCTGATTCCGAACGCCGCGATCGCCCGCTTGCGGACCTGACGCAGCCGGATCGCCGGGTGCACCTTGACCACCTTGTCGGCTCCGGCGTACCCGACCGTCACCGTGATCTGGCGGCAAGCCGAAGTAGCCAGGTGACCCGGCCGCCCGGCCAGAGCCGCCTCGACCGTCACGGTCACGTCGAGCTCGGCCTCGTCGTCGACCGCGAACACCTTCTCGTCCTCCTCGATGACGAGAAGGTCACCGAGCCGCACATCGGGCTCGACCTCGCGGGTCTGGGCGACGGCCTCGCCGGCCGTGAACTTGTGGATCCTCACGTTTGCTCCTCTGCGTCAGCGGGGCCGTGTCGACGGGCTCCGCGGTCTCGGAGTCCGCCGGTAGGGCACCAGCCGTCCCCGAGATTTTCGGTTTCACTGAGACCAGTGAAACAGGTGATCGCGTCCGGCGCAACCCCCCGAAGCGGCCTCTGGTCCACTTCGGCGTCCCGAGGGCGTGCAGGCCCCGTTCCAGCTGTCATGCTTGGTGTGTGCGTATCGAGTTGGCCGGCCGGAACCCCCTCCGACGCCGAGAGCTGAGGGCTGACTTTCACGGCGACACGGGGAACCTGGTGCTCGACGCGCGAGGACTGCAGTGGGTCAGCCCGCTTGAGCTCGCCGCCATCGTCTCGATGGGGACCGTCGCCGCTGCCGACGGCCGCGACGTCCACCTGCTCGTTCCTCACGATCCGAAGATCGCGTCATATCTCGTGCGGATGAACGTTGTGGAGCTACTCAAGCCCTTCGCCGAGATCGACGGGTCAGTCCCACCCCAGGGGCGGCGCGACCACTCCGACAAACTCCTCGAGGTTGCCAAGGTCACGCCTACCAACATCGACGACGTCAGCGAGACACTCGGCCAATTGGTAAAGGCGCAGCTTGGACCGGACGCGGGAAGGGCGGCCTTCCGCAGCCTCGCCGAGCTGCTCAGCAACGCCACCACACACGGCCTCAGCAAGACCGGCGCCTTCACCGCCGCCCAGCTCTACAGCGGCACCCTGAGCCGCACACCTGGGTTCGAGTTCGCCGTCTGCGACTCCGGCGCCGGGATCCAAAAGGTCCTTTCCGACGCCACCAACCAGGATCTGGAAGGACCCCCGGCTCTCGAGCTAGCGCTGAACGGCGGCATTAGACGCGCCGAAGGGCGAGGCCACGGACTACCGAATCTGTGGCGGCAGGCCATCCTAGGCGGCAACAAGGGAGGTGAACTCATGCTCCGCAGCGGAGACGCCGTCGCCACCGCGAAGCTCCGCTCGGAACCCACCTCGATCTGCAGCCGCGTCGCCGAACCGGTGCACGGCACCTGGGCCTGGCTCCGCGTCCGAGTTCCGTAACGGGCCGTAACGTGTTTCAATCAGTCAGGTGAAACCGGATCCCGCTACGACCGTCACCTACGACGTCGGACAACACCGGGCGTTCCTGTCAACCAGGGAACGCGGCAGGAAAGTGCTTCACGACCTAGAAGACCACATCCCGCCTGGCACCAGCCTTCTCGTCATCGACTTCACCAACGTGGAGGCGATGACCGTCAGCTTCACCGACGAGTTCCTCCGCAAGTACTACTCCACCCTCGCCACGCAGGACGACGGGCCGACCTCCGTGCTCGTCACCGGACTCAACAACGACACCCGCGAAACGATCGTCATCGCCTTCGAACGCCGCGAACTTCTCGCACTGGAGCGACTCGGTGATGACCTTGTGCTGCTCGCGGCGTCGGAAGTTCTCTCGGACACCTTCAAGCTCGCCAGGACACTGGGAACGTTCACCGCGACGACGGTCGCCGAACAGCTGGGCATCAGCGCCCCCAATGCGAATAACCGACTCAAACGCCTCGTCGCGGCAAGAGCGCTCGTCCGGCGGCGTGGGGTCGCCGAGCGCGGCGGCAAGGAATTCACCTACTCCGCACCTAAAGTTTGAGCGTCTGGCGTTGTGTCTCCCTCGCGGCTCAGCAACGCCACGCTCCGCTCAGGCTCGGCACGTGACGCTGTCCGAGGCCGTCGACCGCCCCACCGGTGTGCCGTACGACGAATCCGTCCGCGCGGTCCGCCGGTTCAAGGGCATCGGGCTGCTTCGGCTGCTGGTCACGGCGTCGGTCGCGCAGTGGCGTCGCTCGCCCCGCGTGCTGGTCAACGCGGCGGATGGATCACGCCGTGGGCGGTGAGCCTGGTCGCCGGGAAGTCCTCGCTCGGTGGTTGCCCGGACGTCGGGGAACTTGCGCGAACAGTCAAAGATGGACACGGACTTAGCCGCAACAGATCAAGGCTCGCAGCCATTCGCAGGCCCTAGACCAACGGACCTGCGGGGGTGCGCAGCGAAGTGGTCTCGGGCGAACACCATAATGACCCAACTCAGCGCACGCGACAACATTCTGGAAACCCGCACCCACCTGCCTGGACCGTCCCGCTCAATGACGCCGCGGCGTATCCAGCAGGGGGACTGGTAGCGTTCGCACCGAACGGTACCGGCCGTCTCTCCCTTCGCCCTAGGTCGCGACCGACGGCTGGCTCGCGACCTCGTACCTGCGACGAGGGAGTCCAGGATGCCTCAGTACGACGTGCCGTTGGCCGAGACTATCGCTTCGACGTACCTCGATGAGGTAACCCGGAGGATCTTTTTCCTGTCCGAGGAGATCGAGGATTTTGTGGTTCGGCGGTCTGGTGACCAGATCGTTGCAGTATCGATCCGCACCAGTGCCGCCGTGGACGCCGCTGACCTGGCCGAGCGCGTCAATCAGCTGATGCGTACAGAGATCCTCCGAACGCGACCTGCGGAGCAAACCTTGATCTGGCGCTCCCCCAATCCTGGGGCGGTAGTAGAAGACACATTTGAGAGGTTGGTGAACCAAGGCGTGGTACTCGAGGCTGGCGAGGGGCAGTATGCGCTAGGGCCCCCGTTTGTTGCCGCGATGTCCCATATCGACGCGCGACTGAGCGAAGTCGCACTAAGTCGATTCTCTGCGCTGGAGTATCGATATCCGACCCTAATCAGCACCGATGCCATCCGCCGAACTGGTTATCCAACGTCCTTCCCGCAGTTCCTTATGTCGGTCAGCCGACTACACGCGGACAGCTCGTCATACCGAAAGTTCCTGACAGAACTGGACGTGGGCGGCGATTTGGCCGGGGCGATCCAGGAGCACAGCCGGCACTCCGGCTACGTCCTGCCTCCCACGATGTGTTTCCACGTCTACCACCAACTGCGAGGGTCCCGGTTGAGACCGGGCGCGACCGCTGTCTACACGGCGCGGGGCAAGTCGTTCCGCCACGAGTCGCGGTACCGCAGAGGTCTGGAGCGGCTTTGGGACTTCACGATCCGAGAGACCGTTTTTGTCGGCCCCCGGGATTGGGTAGTCGCTCAGCGCCGTGCATTCCTAAACGCCACTCTGGAGGTGGTGGAGAAGCTAGGATTGGGCGGCCACGTCGAGGTGGCCAACGATCCATTCTTCGGTGATGCTGGGACCGCCGATCGGGCCACCTCCCAGCGGCTGCTGCACCTGAAGTACGAGCTGCACCTGCCAGTGGCCGGCGGGCGGACGGTGGCGGCAGGCTCCTTCAATTTGCACGGTACGACGTTTTCTGAAGCGTTCGGCATCGAGCTTGCGGACGGGCAACAAGCCCACACCGCCTGCGTGGGCTTCGGGCTCGAACGCTTCACCTACGCCTTTGTCTGTCGCTACGGTACGGACCCGACGGCATGGCCGGGTCCCCCCCTCGGATCATGACTACGTGGGCGAGTCACTGTCGCACTCGACGATGAGATCGTTGATGACGGCAAAGTCGAGGTGGACCGCCTTGAAGGCTGCCATCACGTCGTCAACGGAGTCAGCGATCGGCTGTCCCCGAGAGTTCAACGACGTGTTCACCAGGACGGGTGGCATTCCGCTCTCGCGGAGAGCGGCGAGTAGGTTGTCGAGAACCGGTGCCGAGCCGGGATGCAGCACCTGGGGCCGAGTGCTGCCATCGATATGCACAGTAGCGGGCATGACGCGTCGGCCGTGATCGGATACGAGGGCGTTGCCTACCATGTACCGCCCGCGGTTTCCCTGGTCGGCCCAGAGCGCTGAGGCATACGACGGCAGGGTGACCGGCGCCAGCGGGCGCCATGGCTCCCGTCCCTTGCGCGCGTTGATGACGTCACGCTGGTTCTCGTCAGTGGGCAGCGCGATAATGGAGCGGTGCCCCAGAGCCCGGGGCCCACCTCCGCGCGCCCCTCGGCAACGGCGCCGATCTTTTGCTGATTCAGTAGCCGGATCACGGCCTCCGGCGAGTAGGGACGCACCGTTAGGCCAGCGTCTCGCAGCTGGATCACCGATACCGACGACAGCTCACTGCCGAGATAAGGCGAGATCGGCACGCCCGTGTTGCCGGGTGGGCAAACCGACCATGCCGCTCCCAGCGCGACCCCCGCGTCGTGCGGGAATGGCGGGATGAAGACGGGCTCGGGCAGATGTCCATTCGCCACGCAGTTGAGTGCCACCCCGCCCGCCAGGCAGACCTGCTGGTACCCACTAAGCCGGACCGTCTCGGCGTGCAGCGTTGAGATTGCCTCCTCGACCGTCTGCTGGGCGCGCGACGCAAGGGCAATCGCGGCATGGTCCTCGTGTAGCAGGGCAAGCGGCCGCGTGACCGGTTCATGAGACCCGGCCAGGTAGCCCATCCATGCCTCGACGAAGGTCTTGTATCGGGTTGCGTCGTGCATGGCGAAGAATGGTCGCTCGTCGCCGAGCAGGTCGCCCAGCGGCAGTGGCTCGACGTTCGACGAATCCCGGTAGGACGCCAAGCCCATCGTCTTGCCGGAGTCGAGTTCACCGAATCCCAACATCCTGGTGGTCGCTTCGTAGAGAGCACCGAGGGAGAAGCCGCGGGGCCAGTGACGCATTGCCCGTGGTGCTGCGCTTCGGGTCATTGTGTAAATCGAGGTGGAGTAGAACTCACCGCTACCATCGACGACGAGAACTCCGGCCTCGTCGAATCCTGACGCGTAGAAAGCGGACGAGGCGTGTGCGAGGTGGTGCTCGACAAAAACCACCTCCGGCTTCGCCCGGTCGCCGACTGAATCGCCGAACAGGTTCTGGAGCAGGCGTTCCCGGTCGCGGGCGGGATAGTACCAACGGCGGTTATGTGGTTGATCCCAGCCGACGGCCACCACATCGAGATCCTGCCAGGCGATTCCTGCGCTGGATAGGCAGACCCCGACCGCGCGAGATGGGAACGTGTTCCATGCGTGTTTCACGCGGGTCAGCCGTTCCTCCTCCACACATGCCCAGACCCGTCCATCTCCGTCGATGAGGGCTGCGGCGCTGTCGTGCCATTCCCAGTTGATGCCTAAGACCCACACGCGCCGGTGCCTCCGTTTCAGCCGAGGACAAGATCGGGGACGCTGCGGAAGGTACGTCCACGTGGTCGCGGAGTCGCCGGAGACAGGACCCGTAGGGACTCGAAGCGGCGCACCAGTTCGTGGATTAGCGTCTCGATCTCCACCTGCGCAAGGCCGGAGCCGAGACAATGGTGCGGTCCGGCGCCGAAGGTCAGAGGAGCGCGGCCCCGTCGGTGCAAATCCCAGACGTCCGGATCTGGATACGCGGACGGATCACGGTTGGCGCTAGCCAGACAGACCTGCACCGGCGAACCGGCCGGAAGTCTGTGCTCGCCCATGCTGACCTCAGTCGTGGTGAAACGGAGTGTCACGTGTAGCGGCGGTTCGTGGCGAAGAGTCTCGGCGACGGCCGCAGGGATCAGCTCCGGCACATGGCGGAGCAGATCGAACAGTTGAGGCTGTCCGAATATCCGCGCAGCCACATTGGTTATTGCCGATGTTGTGGTCTCAGTGGCGGCGACGATCGCGAGTAGCGCGTTCTCGACGATCTCTGGTTCGGACAAGCCGCCGGCACCGAGCAGGTGAATCAGGCTCCTGGTGTGCGTCGAACGGGACATCGCCGCGCGCAGATACGCCTTCAGTTCGTCGCGTCGGGCGACGACCGTCGCGTACTCGACGGGGCCGTGGTCGATGAACACTACAAGTGGTCGCATGGTCCGCCGCAGGAACGTGTGTGCGTCGGCAGGCAGCCCCACGATCGCTGCGGCTACGCTAACCGGTAGGCGCGCGGCGACCTCCGGTAGCCAGCCCGGTTCAGTCGAGCCGAGCACGTCGTCGAGAAGGTGCCGTACTGCCGGGAGGACGAGGCTCGTTGCATAGTCCGCTACCGCTGCGGGCCGAAAAGCGGGCAGGAACGCGCTGCGCATCCGGCTGTGCATGTCGCCGTCGGTATCGAGCGCGGAGAGGCCGATCGCTGTCCGTGTGCGCCGAAACGGGTTGGCCGTGGTGAACGCCGGCGAGTTGAGCGCCGCCCGGACGTTCGGATACCCGAACACGAAGTAGCAGTTCATTTGCGGTGACCAGGCCACTGAGTCCCGTGCGACGTAGTGAGCGTACAGCGGCCAGGGATTTGTTTGGAAGATCTCGTCGGCGAAGTCGAGAACTCCGATCACGTCACGCCGACCCGACCCTCGGCGACGAGGAGCGGTTCCATCATCCGTCGGATGCTCCGGAGGGTGAAGAACGCCTCCATGCCGTACTGCTCGACCGGCACCTGCACGTTGAAATACTCCTCCATCGCACGGAGTAGTCGGACCACGGTTAGCGATCGCAGTAAGCCGGCGTCGAACAGATTGATCTCCGGACCGGTGACAGGATCGTTCAGTGCGGCGACCGCACTGGCGTCGTCGTTGATTTCACCGAGTAGACCGATGATCGATTGGAAGAATGATGCATCGTCCATGTTCCCTGTCCGCTTCGTCGGGGGTGCGAAGGGTTGCGGGATGAGGATCTGCAGCCGAAGCTCATCGTACGGTGATTCTATGACCCCTTCAGCTGTCCAGACAACTGTCGTCTGTCAATATCACGACATTCGGCTGCCACGTTGCTAGGTAGGCTATCCGGTGATCTTCGATTCTAGTCGATGAGGAGCGCGGGTGGACCTTCAGTTGCAGCTCCGCGAGGGCCCGGCGATTCCGGCATTCAACTTCAACGATCAGTTCGACTTGGCCGCCGTCGTTGACGCGCTGGAGGCAAGGGGCCGCCCCGGAATCCTGATGATCTCTACTACAGCGATCGCCTTCGGAGGGCTTGAGTTTCTCTTCGAGATCTTCAATTTCCACCGGCGCCGAACGTCGCAGCATCTCTTCATCCAACTCGACCACTGTGCGGACGAGGCTACGATGCTGCAAGCCGCCGAGCTGAAGTTCGACCTGGTCATGGCCGACTATTCGCATCTCGCCGTCGAGGACAACATCGCCTGGGTCGCCCGGCTCACGGCGCTCCTGCGCGGGAGCCGGTGCCTGGTGGAGGCTGCACCTACGCCGATCCCGGACACGGCAGCGGGCCGGGAGGATCGGTCGGCTTTGACATCGCCGGGCTACCTACGGCAGTACGTTGCGGAGACCGGCTGTCAGGTTGTAGCCCCCCACTTGGGAACGCTGCACGGGTTCGGTCGCGACAAACCCCCGGTCGACCACGCCCGGGTTCAAAAACTGGCCCGGTCCTCGCCCGTGCCGGTCGCGGTACACGGCTGCGACTTTTTAGCGCCGGGGCAGCTGGCAACGCTTGCAGGGGCCGGCGTCCGAAAACTCAACGTCGGACCACAGTTGCGTGTGGCCTGGTGCACAGCGGCTCGCCGCGCATGGGAGGACTGTGACCTGAGGGAACCCGACCAGCGGCGGGTGCATCGAACAGCTGGCGGGGCGGTGCGCGCAGAGGTCGAGAAGATCCTCGATGCGCTGGCCTGACGGGTGCTCGATCAGGTGCGCCTATTCCAGTGTGACCTGGGACAGGCGAGCGCCGGGCGCCTCCGGCCACACGCTGAGCAGGCGGCGGTAGGCGGCCAGAAAGGACTCCATCCATGTCTCGGTGAAGTGGTCTGTGCGGTAACGGGCCTCGATCTGGACGCCATCGGACAGCGGATGGGCAATCAACCGCAGACCGCTGCGTGGCAGTTCCACGACCGGAACTCTTACAGCTTCGGCGCGGAGGCCGCGGCTGGAAAACAGCGCCGGGGGGCGGGAGCGCGGCATGTCGAAGTTTAGATACTCCGGTATCTCTACCCCGGGCCGGTACCGGATGCCGTAGAGTTCCGGACTCACCTCCATGGCCACCAGCGGGTGCGGTAGCTCCTCGTGCGCCATGGCGGCGAAGAGCATCCGGCCCTCCCGTTGGATGAGTTCCTCGAGTGTCGGGTCGCCGGATACATCGGTCCGCAACACTGCCGAGTTCGCGAAGTAGCCGGCCACGTCGTCCAAAGCTTGGACCGCCCGGTTGGCCAGCGCGCCGAACACGGTTACGTCGGCGGCGACATCGTCGGGCTGCCGAAGGCGTCGACGCCGATAGACCGTCGCCTTGAGTACTGCTGAGAGAGCGGTAAACGGGGAGGTCTTGAGGTCTGCCGCCACAGCGGACAGTCGGGTCCACAGGACGCCGTCCAGCGTGATCCGCTTCGCCTCAACCCCTACGGACTCCCGGTCGGCCGCTGGGTCCCGCAGACCGGAGGCGGGCAGGGCAGTGGTACCCGCGAGCGCGGCCCGCCAGTATTCGGCGAGGCGCTGCCGAGCCGGTCCCTCAAGATAGCGGCGTTCCCAGATAGTCCAATCGGGGAACTGCACCGGCAACGCGGGCAGCTCTGCGGAATTGCCAGCCTGTGCCTCGCAAAGCAGGGCGAAGAGGTCCCGTAACACGATCTCGCAGGAGCGGCCGTCTGCGAGCATATGGTCGACCGTCAGGCCGAGTAGGTGATCGGTGTCGGACATCCGGACGATGATCGCGCGCACGAGCGGGCCAGCGATGATGTCGAACGAATCGCTCGCATCACGGGCCAGTAGGGCGAGCCCGGCGGCGAAGCGTTCCGCGGGCGCGATCCGCTCGACCGACCGCACGACGAGACCGAAAGCGGGCGTTTCCGCGACGTGGAGTCGCGCACCCCTGCTGTCCACCGAGAACGTGAGCCGTAGGGCGTCATGTCGAGCAACAAGCCGGTCGAGAGCCAGTCCCACGCTGTTGGCTCGGACCTGGCCGGAAATCCGTAGCCCCAGCGGGACGATGTTGTTCTGCACATGCGTCATGCTCCCGGAGAGAAGGCGTTCCTCCTGAGCATGCGAGGCCGGGAGCCGTTGCGCTCGGCCGATCGGCTGGAGAGGCGGGCGCACGACGTCAACCTTCACCTGTCATTGACATCTGCCTATCATGCCCTGCCGCCGATTAGCATAGTAGACATCACCGTCCGTGCCCTCCCGCATCCGGGCAGCTCGGGATTCGCGATCTCGGTCGTTCGAGGCGGGAAGGGTTCGACCGCTGACCGGTAGGGAGACAACTCGTGCAGATACCCTCCCCGCTGCCCGAAAGGGCAGCTTTCACGACACCGGCGGCACCGGCGATCCTCGCCAACGTTGAGGGCTCCTTTGCCTGGGAGGTGCTGCACCGGCGTCACCCCGTGCTGATCGAGCACCTAATCAAGCTGCATCCCTATCCACCGTCAATTCGGGACCGGCTCGCGACGCTGTGCCGAGAGCTAGTCGACCGTCCGATCGGTAACCTGCCGGACAACGCACACGACCGGGCCGCCTGGGACGCCTGGGGAGCAAGCTGCTACGGCCTCCCGTGGCCGGACGCTCCTTCGCTGTGGGCGGAAAGCTACTTCCATCGTCGAGTGTTGGAGGCGGTGGCCTTCTTCGATCCCGGGACCTGGTATCACATCGATCCGTTCACGCCGATCAAAGAGGCGGATCTCGGCGGCACGGTCCTGGCCGACGACTTGCAGGCGCTGGCGGAGTTGACACGCCTACCCGCGTCCGAAGGCACGTTGGCGCTGCTTCTGGCGACGCTGTGGGGCAATCAGCTGGACCTCGGCTTCCGGATGGGAATGGCGGCGGTTTCCGGATGGGGCGGCACCTCCGCCCGGCTCGTAGTCGACCACACGAGTGCGATTTGTGACCTGCTGCATGTCGGCGCACCTGGGCAGATTTGCATCGTGGCCGACAACGCCGGGCGGGAGTTGCTCGCCGACTTGGCGCTCGTTGATCATCTGCTCCGCCACTACCTGGCGTCCCATGTGACGCTGCAGGTCAAGCCATACCCCCACTTCGTGTCGGATGCAGTGCCCGCCGACGTGATGACCTGCCTGCGTGTGCTAGTGCAGCCTCCGGAGCCGGCCGGCGCGGTGGGGCGCCGGCTCATTAGGGCCATCCGAGACGGACGGCTGACCATCACAGCACACTGGTTTTTCTGTTCTCCCCAGTCCTTCCACCATTTGCCGGAGGATCTGATTGGGGAGTACGCCGACGCAGACCTGACCGTGCTGAAGGGTGACCTCAACTATCGTCGGCTCGTGGGCGACTGTCATTGGCCGCCGGACATCGAATTTGCGAAGGTCACCTCGTACTTCCCGAGCCCGGTCGCGGCCCTGCGCGTCCACAAGTCGGAGGTGGTCGTTGGGGTGGAGGCCGCGCGGGTCTCGCAATTGGCCGCCGAAGACATCGGCTGGCGGATCGACGGGCGATACGGCACGGCTCAGTTGCGCGGCTGACCAGCCGCAACGTTCAGGCGACCGATCCGAATGGTGACCTTTCCGAGATCGGGGTGCCCGAGCTCGGTGAGGATGTCCGCCGACCGGTGCCAGGCAAGCGCGGCCGCGGTGTCGTTGCCGCGCGCTAGGTGAGCGTCGCCGAGATCGATGAGGACGCGGGCACGGTGGTACGAATCGTTGAGATCTTTGAATAGCCTGGCCCCGAGTTCGTAAAACTCTGTGGCCGCCTCCGGCCTGCCGAGATGATGATGTGCGTACCCGAGGTGATGGTATGCGTGTGCCTCCTCCCACCGGTTGCCCAGGTCACGCAGCGCAGCCAGCGCCTGCTCGCAGGAAACCAGCGCATGGTCCAGTTGCCCGTCCAACGCCTGATACCAGCCGAGCCAACTGAGCACGCGTGCCGCCCCCATGGCATGGCCCGCGGATCGGTACATCAGAATCGACCTCGCGGCGTTCTCCGCCGCTTCTGCAAACTGGCCTTGCTTTTCGTGCGACATGGCGATGTTGAAGTATGTCCGGGCCTGGCCGGGAACATCCTCGGCGTCGATGAAGAGCGACAGCGCGGAGTGAAGGTGGCGGTCTGCAATTTGATGTTCGCCGAGAAAGGTGTACGCGGTGGCCAGCAGCCGGTGTGTCAGCGCCTGAATGGCAAGACTATCTAGCCTGAGCGCGGCATCCAGCGCGGCCTGCTGCGTTTCGGCGTAATCGCTCCACCTCACCTGACGGTCGAGGAAGGTGCTCATGCACCATGCGAGCTGCCAGACGTGGTTGTCGCGTCCCAGAGCCGCCGCTTGGTGAACGGCGTCGCGCAGGTTGGCGTGTTCTTGCCGGAACCAGTTCATCCCCTGCGAATAATCCTCAAATTCGAGCAGGCTGACCCCCGCGGCTGCAGGTTCCGGCGTGATGGTGTCCCGCTGTGGGTACAGAAGGCGTTCGGCGCGAAACGCGGTGTGCAGGTAGAAGTCGAGGATTCGTTTGCGTGCCTCGACACGCTGACCGGGTACGGTATCCCGCTCGGCCGTCTCTACTGCGTACGCACGTAGGAGATCGTGAAAGGAATAACGGCCAGGCTGGATTTCGTTGATTAAATGAGCGCGCGTCAGCTCACTGAGGGCTGCTCGGGCTTGAGCTAGGTCGAATCCGGCGATGCTGGCGGCGCCGTTCAGGCCGATGTCGACGCCAGGCGCGAGCGCCAGCAGGCGGAACATCAATGCGGCACGGTTGGAAAGAACTCCGTCGGACCAGGAGAAGACGGAACGGACGCTAGTTGACGAGTCTCCGATCTCCAGCGCGTCCAGCCGCGCGCGCGTGTCGCGCAGCTCGTCGGCGAGCAGACGCAGCGCGAACGTCGGCCGCTCCGTCGCCCGCGCGGCGACCACCGCAAGGGCTAGCGGCAGCCGGCCACAATACTCGATGATCTCTGCTACGACGTCTGGTTCCATCTCGGTGCGCTCCGCGCCGACGGCCCGGGCCAGCAGAGCGGTCGCCTCTGCGACACTAAGCACGTCCAGTGCGATGAGACGTGCACCCATCGGCACGAGGCCGACTAGATTGTCCCGGCTCGTGATCAGCACCTTGCAGGTACGCGATCCGGGCAGCAGTGGGCGCACGTGATCCACGTTGCGCGCGTTGTCAAGTAACAGCAGCATCTTCCGTCCACTCAACAGTGTGCGGTAGAGCGCCGCCTGCGCCTCGGGGCTGGACGGGATCCGGTCCGGTGAAAGGCCGAATGCATCGAGAAAGCTTCGGATCACCGCCTCCGGTGTCAGGGGATCGCTGCTCGGATCGAAGCCTCGCAGATTCACGTACAGCTGGCCGTCCGGAAAGTCCTCGCTGCTCAGGTGTGACCACCGGATGGCAAGGGCGCTCTTACCGATGCCGGCGGTTCCGCCGATTGCGGAGATCGCGACAACGTCCGCATCGTCGATGGTCGTGCCGAGAAGGTCGGAGAGCGTGGAAAGTTCCGAATCCCGCCCGACAAATAGACCTGGGATGTCCGCTGGAAGCTGGCGGGGAACCGTCGCACTGGCCATGCTCCCGTCCTGCTCGTGCAGCACGACCGGCCGGGCCAGGGGGACGGGCTGGCCGTCCTCGAGCAAATGAAGCGCGAATTCGTCATCCTCGCAGAACGAGGTAGCCGCACGTACCCGCAGGCGCCGATTATCGAACAGGTCGTCGTCTTCCACCACGACGCCGATGAGCATGTCTACGCCGACGCCGATTGCGAAGACGGCTGCTCCCGATACTCCCGCCCACCGGCGCCGGTCACCCGGATGTCGGGAATTCGATCCGGGAAACGCATCTTGGTCAATTGCCAGGATGCCGTCGGGACTGACCGACAGCGGGTTTAGGCCGCCTGAGAGCTGCTCGACGACGCGGGCATCCTGCTCATGTGGTGCGAAGGTAGGATAGCCGAGTCCGGTGTAAGGCACGCGACGATTTCCAGTCAGCCGTCCCCAGGGCGCCGGTCGGCCGGAAT
Source organism: Micromonospora sp. NPDC005413 (assembly GCF_040606435.1). Lineage (NCBI taxonomy): Bacteria > Bacillati > Actinomycetota > Actinomycetes > Micromonosporales > Micromonosporaceae > Micromonospora > Micromonospora sp. NPDC005413. The sequence goes on along the minus strand of NZ_JBEXEV010000025.1, from coordinate 2,841 downwards.
AGGGCGGGAGAGGCGGACCGCTGGGGCCCGGTTCGATCCGTAACAAGGCGACGTCCCGACCGTCGGTTGCAGACCACACCCGTCGCGCCTGGAAGCGGATCGGTAACGCGTACGCGGGGTGGCCCAGGCGGACCTCGATCCGTTCGAGGGCTATCCCATCGTCATCGGTGACGACGTGGTCGGCGGTGAGGACGAGGGTGCGCCCGATTCGGTATCCCGAGCCCGCTTTGCGCATCTTATCCACCGTGCCGGCGCGGATGTCAGCCAGATGACGTGCTTCCACTATTCATTCCAGGACTCTTGGCGGCTTTCGGCGACCTTAGCCCGCTGCCCGGTTAGCTCTTCCACCACGCCAAGCTTGAGTGTGATTCGATGGGTCGTACTGTTTCCAATCGTGGCGTCGGTGCCCGCCTCGAATCCACCGATGGCGACGACATCGATCTTGACCTTCGCGCCCGGCTTGGTTTCCTTGCTGACCGCGACAGTAAACTCGAGTTCGGCCTCCTGGATCTCGAACCGCATGCTTCGGCCCATCGCAAGCGCCTGCGCCTGGGTGAGCTGGTCACGCAGTTCGCCGAGCACCTCGGCCAATCCGATGCGCGATACCAGGTCGGTCACTCTCTGCTCCCTCGCCGATCATACCGCAAGTGTGCGTGTGCACCCAGCGTCCACTATGCGTACATGAGTGTCGACGGTCCGTCCAGGTCGATCCAAGAAGTTGGACGTTCGGCCCGGTGGACAGAACCACGGATCGCAGGGCTTTCAAATGTCGGTGGATCCGGTATAACAGGATGATGGACAGCGCAGGCCGCGCGCATCTCCTCTGGCGGGCAAGCCCGACCGTCCGTCGTGGTGCGACTCTCGACAAGGCCTCGCACTCAAGGGCCCGGGCGGCTTAGACCGTGCCAGTGGTCGTGGGTGTCGACCTCGGTGGGACGAAGGTCCTGACCGTCGCGATCACGCCCGATGGCGCGGTGCAGCAACGGTGCTACGACACTCACCACGCGCGAGGTGAGGTGGAGGTCGTCGACCTCGTCGCCGCGGCTGTGTTGCAGTGCGCCGCCGATCAAGAGGTCACTGCGGTCGGCCTCGCCGTCGCGGCCTGGTTGACTGCGGACCGCTCGACCGTGACCATCGCGGTCAACCTCGGCCTCTGTGACGTCCGGCTCGGTGAGGCGGTAACCGCGCGGCTCGGTGTACCGGTCATTCTGGAGAATGACGGTAACGCCGCTGCGGTGGGCGAGGCTCGCTTCGGAGCGGCCCGAGGCAGTCGTCTGTCCATAATGTTGTCGGTCGGGACCGGCGTCGGTGGCGGTGTCGTCATCGACGGCCGCGTGCTAGCAGGTGGCCATGGCCTCGCGGGAGAGCTAGGCCACATGAGTCTCGACGACCAGGGACCAGCATGCGTCTGCGGCGGGCGAGGCTGCCTGGAGTGCTACGCGAGCGGGCTGGCGATCGCGCGATCCGCGGGGACGACCAACGCGCAGGATGCGGTGGCGGCGGCTCGCCAGGGCGATCCCGCGGCACTAAGCGCGCTGGAGTCGGCCGGTATCGCACTCGGCCGTGGCATCGCCCAGCTAAGCGCGGCGCTTGACCCCGACGTCGTCGTAATCGGGGGTGGCGTGGCGGCCGGGGCGGGCGACCTGCTGCTCCAACCGATCCGTCGTGCAGTGCGCAACGTGAGGTCACTCAGCACCGTGGTGGACCCGCCGGAGATTCGCCTCGCCGCCTGCGGCCCTGAGGCCGGGGCACTCGGCGCCGCCGCCATGGTTGTTCCCCGCCGCTCGTAGGACTGAGCGAGCTGGGCAGGGTGGCCCAACTCCTGGCCGACCACTCGACCTGCTATCCGCCCCGGAACGCCGGGTGGGTGTTGGAGCCGTTGCAGCCCGACCGGCTCGGGGAGGCGTACCTGGCGCTGGCAATTCCCGGTCACCGGTGGTCGTCGTTCGCTCCGAAGCCGTGGGCGGTCGGCGTCGTCCGCGCGTTGCTGCGCGGTGCGGGCATGCCCACCGCGCAGGCGGCCCGGGTCCGGGCTGGCGCGCTCACGGTGCTCGCCGAGGTGGCCGCCGGCTGGCCGCATGTGGCCGCCGCAGTGCTCCTGCCGGCCCTGCGAGACGATCCGGCGCTCGCCACCGCTGCCGGCGGGGCGGTGCTCGCGAAGATCATCGACCTGCCGGACGTGGACGTCGAGCTTCTGGCCCGGATCGAACCCTTCCTGCCGCCCGGACGTCACGTCAACTTCGACAACGTGGCGCGCGAGCTGGTGGCTCACCTCGCCGCTGACCGTCTGACCCGGGACCCGGACCCGGTCGAGCGGGCCCGGTTGCACATCGCGTACGGGCGCCGATTGGCCGATGCCGGCGACCGTGAGGCCGCGCTGGAGCAGATCGACCTGGCCGTCGCGGCCGGCGAAGCCGCGGTGGCCGCCGCCTCGCCGGAGACGTCCGCGCTACTCGCCCTGGCTCTGCACCTGCGGGCTCACCGACTCGCCGCCCTGACCCGCTACTCCGCGGCGTTGGCCAGTGTGCGACGGGCCGTGGAACTGCTCACCCCGCTCGCTGAGGGACCGGGCGACGATGCCGGGTCGTTCCGGTGGGCGCTCGTCGCTGTCACCCTCACCGGCGACACCGTGTCCGACGCGACGATGCGGGAGGCGCTTCACCAACTCGGTATCGCCGACCTGCAGGAGCCCCTGACGACCGACGCAGCAGGTGACCCGACGCGAGGCGAGCAGCAAGGCGACGATCTAGTGCCTCGTCATGCAGCCTTGAACGGGTAATCCGGGTGGCGGATCTTGGAGTTGGTGGCATATCCGGTTTTTGGTCGGGCGTGCTGGTTGCG